>CAZYLP010000305.1:0-9358 GCA_964648345.1 uncultured Planctomycetota bacterium | reverse complement strand
ATGAGCCAGGTCTGGTAGCCGTAGCCGTTGTACTTCGAGGCGCTCCCGACCGCCGGGATCAAGTTCGTGGCGAGCTCGCACCAGCTCGGCAAGGTCGAGATCCGCTCGAGCGGCGGCGACCAGTGGACGGCCCACGTCGAGGGGACCTGGGAGCTCGAGCTCGAGATCGACTCGGACCGGGTCAAGACGACCAAGCCGCACGTCATGGAGCTCCGCTACGCCGACTCGGCGTGGCGGTTCACGCACTTCGGCGTTCGCGAGGATCCCGGGGAGGAGCAGAAGTGAGACACCCTGTGTCGACGATGCACCGCAGCCGCAGGGCGACCTCCCTCGGAGCGCTCGCCGTCGCGCTGGCCGTCGTCGGGGTCGCGGCCCCGCTCGGGGCCCAGCAGAAGGACTCCGTGACCGGGCGGGTCGTCGAGGTCCGCGACAAGAACGTCCTCGTCCTCTCCGTCGGCGCGGACGCGGGCGTCAAGAACCGCCAGGTGTTCGAGGTCTTCGAGGACACGAAGAGCTGGTCCCTCCCCTTCACCGGCGGCTCGAAGGTGCGGATCGCCCGCGCGATCGTGGCGCGCGCGGTCGTGTTCTCGGTCCAGGCGAACCAGGCCCTGGCGCGCGTCTACGAGGAGAAGGGGAAGATCGAGACGAAGCAGTACGCCGTCCTCAACCCCGTCGCGAACGCGCCCGAGCTCCCGCCTCACCTGAACGGATTCAAGACGGCCGACGGGAAGACGGCGACGGCGTGGCGCGGCAAGATCGACGTCACCGTCGACGCGACCGTCGACCCCGGCAAGCGCTCGTTCTGCGAGTGGCGCGCGAAGGGCGGCACGTTCATCCACGGGATCGAGGTCGCGCCCGGCGTCTACCGGACCGCCGGCTTCGAGAACAGCTGGATCGCTCCGTGGGAGAAGAAGTCCTACGAGTGCAGCGTCAAGGTGACCGACGCATCGGGGGCGACGCACACCCTCGACTTCGCGCTCGAGTCCACGGGCGGCGGCGACGCGAAGGCGAGCGCCCCCCGCTTCCAGAAGGTCGTCTACCAGACCCCGAAGTACGACGGCCTGCGCGACATCGGGTTCGACCGCAAGAACCAGTGCTTCTACCTGAACGGCAAGACGGGCTTCACGAGCGACGAGTACCTCTACCTCCTCGGGCCCGACGGCACCGAGATCGGGAGCGGCAAGGTCAAGCAGAACTACGGCGCGCTCGCGGTCAACGAGAGCGCGATCTTCTTCCTCGACCTCGACGACCGGAGCGTGAAGCGCTACCTCCGCAACGGCGGACCCGCGCAGATCCTCGCCGCGGACTTCATGAAGATCGGCGAGAAGGGCGAGGGCAACGGCAAGTTCAAGGAGCCGATCGACCTCGCCGTCTCCGCGGACGGCTGGCTCTACGTGCTCGACGCGGGCCAGGGCTGCGTCCACTGCTTCGAGCCGTCCGGGGAGTTCGCGTACTCCTTCGGGAAGCCGGGCGAGGGCGAGCACCAGATCTACAAGGCCGTCGCGCTCGCCCTCTCCGACGACGGGCGCGTCTGCGTCCTCGACAACGGACGCAAGAAGGTCCTCGTCTTCAACCAGAGCAAGTTCGAGCGGGAGTTCGAGGCGGGCAGCAAGTCGGACGAGCTCGTCGGGGTCGCGGTCGACAACTTCGGCGGGGCGATCTGCGTGCTCGAGAAGACGCAGGGCATCCGCCGCTTCACGCCGGCCGGCGCCTCGATGGCCACGGCGACGAGCGCCGACGAGCGCGAGCTCGCGTTCCTGAAGAAGCCGACCCGTCTCCGCAGCGACGCGTGCCGGCTCCTCCACGTCATCGACCGCAGCGACACGGCGTTCGTCCGCTTCGACGCGGGCGGCAACGGCGACTTCGTCTCGCGCTCGGGCGGCGAGAAGATCTCGACCGACGCGCGACTCTCCGTCGCGGCGAACGGCGACATCGTCATCCTCGACCGCGACCGGCCGGCCTGCTACCGCATCGACCAGACAGGCTGCCTCCTCGCGAAGTCGGGGCAGGTGGACGGCCCCGCCCAGTTCAAGGCTCCGGTCGGCTCGTGCGTGGACACGGACGGCCACGTCCTCGTCGTCGACAAGAAGAAGCGGGACATCACCAAGTTCGACGCGAAGAACGGCTCCAAGCTCCTCATCTTCGCCGGCGAGGCGAAGTACGAAGAGCTCCGCGACCTCCAGTTCAACTCGCACCGGGAGAAGCTCGTCGTCCTCCAGCAGCGCGACGAGCGCCCGATCGCCGTCGTCAACCCGCAGAGCGGAGAGATCGACCTCAGGATCCCCGCGAACGGCGCCAACGTGTTCGAGAAGCCCGTGTGCGGGACCTTCTCGGGCTCGTTCGCGGCTCCTCCGGGGAGCGAGGGCACGTTCTGGGTCGCCGACAAGGGCGGCGAGCGCGTCCAGTTCTTCCTCCTCAACGCCACGCGCCCCTCGCTCGTCCGGCAGGACTTCGACACGGTCACGGGGATCACGGCGACGCCCTCCGGCGTCGTGTTCGTCTGCGACAAGGGCCGCAAGACGATCGAGGTCTTCAGCGTGACCGGCGAGAAGATCACCTCCATCAAGGATGACCAGCTCGGCGAGCCGCAGGACGTGGCCGCGGACGACCTGGGCCGGCTCTACGTGCTCGACCGAAGCAAGGACGGCCGCGTCCTGCTCCTCTCGGAGTAGCCGATGCCGTGGCGAGAGTACCTCCAGGCGATCGTCATCGGAGGGATCGAGTGCCTCGCGCCGAGCGAGCGGTTCCGGCGCGACCTCGTCGCCGCGTTCCAGGAAGCGCGCGTCCTCGAGGATGACCGCATCCGCGTCGGCTTCCCGCCGGCTCCCGGACGCCGGCACCAGGTCGCGCCGGCGACCGAGGTCCGCGCGCTCGCCCGGACGAGCTGGAGCTACATGCACCCGAGCGTCCAGGACTCGCTGCGCGCCGCGACGATGCTCCTCCTCGGGACCGGCCCGGGCGAGCCTCGCGACTCGCAGGCGCGCGCCCTCTGCGCGCGGCTCGTGAACTCGCTCGTCGCGGAGCAGCCGCTCGCGGGCTGGCTGAACCAGCCCGTCGATCCCGAGCCGCCGCCCCAGTCCGTGTGGCCCGACTCGCTCATGCAGTCCACGAACGCGCTCGCCGAGACGCTCGAGCACCCCGACCTCCAGTCGGATCGCCTCAAGCGCGCGGCGGCCGAGCCTCCGGCGCCGCGCCAGACGATCCGCGCGCCGCTCTCCGCGCTCGGCCCCGGCGCGTACCCTTCACCCGCGCCGGGTCACGCCTCCCCGCCGCCGGTCGCCGCTCCGGTGAGCTCCAGGATCCGGCTCGACTTCATCGCCGAGGACGGGGCGAGCTACTCCGTCGAGGTCGAGACCGGAAAGCCGTGCCGCATCGGCCGCGACCCGACCTGCGACATCGCGCTCCCCGATCCCAAGATGTCGCGCCAGCACTTCCGGCTCGAGTTCCCCCCCGGCGGGATCGTGCTCGCCCCCGAGAACGCGAGGAACGGCATCCTCGTGGACGGGTCGCTCGTGAACGGGCCCTGCCAGGTCTTCGACGGGACGATCGTCGTCGCGGGCTCGCACAAGATCGCGATCGTCGTGCTGCCGCCGGACGGCCAGTGACCGTCACTCGTCGGAGACCTTCGTCCCGACGTTGACGCGCCCGTCGTCGCCCTTGTTCCCGGGTTTGCCGTCCGCGCCCTTCTCGCCTCGCTTGGCGCCGGGGACGCCGTCCCGGCCCGGATTGCCCTGGGCGCCGGGCTGGCCGTCCGGACCGCTCGGCCCGTCGCTGCCGCGAGGACCCGTGCCGCCGCCGGGGCTGAACCCGGGCAACGTCATGGTCTGAGCGTACTTTCCGAACCCGACCCTCTCCGTGTAGGTGTAGACGCACGACGAACCGCCGGGCCCGCCGGCGCCGCCGGGGCCGCCACCGCCACCAGGTCCGCCCTCGCCGCCGTCGCCGGGCGTTCCGCCCATCCCGGCCGCGCCCAGCTCCCCACCCTCGGCGCCGAGACCGGGGTCGCCGCCGTCGCCGCCCGTCACGTCGTAACGGATCGCCTTCTTGGCCATCTCGACGAAGTCGCTCGGCCCCGAGAGGGTGACGGTGAGCTCGCCGCCCCGTCCGCCGTCGCCGCCGTCGCCGCCCGCGGCGCCGTCACCGCCCGCGGCGCCGTTGCCGCCGTTGCCGGCATCGCCCCCGCGGCCTCCGCTGCCGCCGGGGCCGCCCGGCCCGCCGTCCGTGCCGGGACCGCCGTCGCCGCCCGGGCTGTGACGGGTCGCGTTCGTGCCCTTGTGACCCTGGACGCCCGCGGTGCCGCGTCCGCCGCCGCCGCCGGCACCGCCGGCGCCGCCGTTGCCGCCCTTGCCGCCGAAGCCTCCGTCGCCGCCGCGTCCACCGTCGCCCCCGCGGCCACCCTTCGCGCCGCGGAAGACGATCGTGAACTCCTGACCCCACTCGAGGATCACCGGCGGCCGCTTCTGGTTGTCCTTGACGATCTCGAGCTTCATGAGCGGCTTCATGAAGAACTCGCTCTTGATCGGGGTCACCGTGATCGTGGCGCGGGTCGCGTGGGGGGCGTTCGAGCCGCGCTTGCCGGCCTGCCCGTTGCCGCCCGGGAGACCGTTCTTCGCGTTCGCGCCGCGCGAGCCCGGAGCGCCATCGCCGCCGGGACCCGAGAGCCCGCCGGCCCGCGCCCCGCGACCGCCGGGCGGACCGTCGCCTCCGGAGTCTCCGTTCGCGCCCCGCTTCCCCGCGAGACCGGGCGGCATCGGGTTCGGCTCGAGGGGCCCGAGGTCGATCTGCTTGTAGTCCCGGAACGTCGGCTTGTAGTAGGTGCGCTGCTTCAAGTCGGTGCCATCGAGCGCGACCTCGACCCAGTAGCCCTTCTCCGCGACGACGATCGGATCGACCGTGCTCACGTCGAAGATGCCGGCCTTGGAGATCGTGCCCTGGTCGCTCTTGAACGAGAACGGCCCCGTGTCGGAGAACTTCCCGGGGAACGAGCCGGGCCCGCGCCCGACGGGCCCCGTGAAGAAGTAGCGCCCGTCCTTGGTGCGGACGATGATGCGCTCGATCGCCTGGAACTGCATCGGCTTGCCCGGGGCGAGGGCGTCCTTGAAGTTCGCCCAGACGACCCAGAGCGTCTGCACGTCGGCCGGCGCGAACGCCACCTGCGCCGTCGGCTGCCAGAGCTCGGCGGCGTAAGCCGGCGCGTCCGGCGCGGCCTGGGATGCCTGCGAGAGCGGGTGATCGTCGGTCGGCATCCGCGGCGGGAGCGGGATCGCCGGGAACGCCTCCTTGGGCTCGGCCGGCCGGAGAGTGCTCGTCGGCCGCGGCGGTGGAGCGCAGCCCGCGAGGAGCGCGACCGAGAGGAGCGACGCGAGCCGTCGGCGCGACGGGAGGAGCGGACGCATGTCTGGGCTACTTCCCCCACGCGGCGACGGCCGCGACGACGAGGGTCTTGATCGACTCGATCCGACACTTCCCGGATCGCCGGTAGATGTCGAGGGCCTCGAACGCCGCCTCGTGCTGCAGCTCGGCGAGGCACCGCACGATCAGGAGCCCGTTGTCCTCCTCGGTGCGCACGAGGCACGCCGCCAGCGAGTCGACGCCGACCTTGATGGCCGACTCGCGCAGGACGGCCTTCTTGCCGAGGAGCACGTCGTTCAGCGCGGCGAGCTCGAAGGAGCGCGGCTTCTTCTGCGCCGCGAGCGACGCCGCGAGGATGTCGATCAGCTTCGCCGGGTCGCGCGGCGTCAGGAACGCGATGACCTTCCCGCGGAGGGCGCCCTCCGGCCTGTCGAAGACGCGGCCGAGGACGGGGTACGGCGCATCCTTCACGGCCTTCATGTACGGCGAGGCCGCGTAGCCCGCGATGCCGTTCGCCTTCTCGAAGCGCGCGAGGGCGTCGAGGTAGAGGTTGAGGAGACCCTCGGCGCCGGGCGCCGACATGCGCGCGACCTCGCGCATGACGACCGCGCACGCCGCCGCGAGCGTGTCGGGCCGCGAGGCGAGGAGGTACGAGGCGACCTGCTTCTGCTGCGCCGGATCGTCCACCCAGACCATGTGCGAGAGAGAGACGGCGACCGCCTCCTGGAGCGTCGCGTTCGCGACGACGCGCGGCGACGAGAGGAGGTTCCCGAGGTAGCGCACGTGCTGCGCGCGCGCCGCGCGGTTCTCGCGCAGCGCCTTCGACTCGATGGCGACGAGGTGCTTCGCGAGGAGCACGGGGTCGAACTCGAAGAGGCACGCGTAGAGGTACTCGCGCGCCTCGGCCTGCTCGGCGGCGCAGAACGCGAACGCGGCGCGCGTGAGCTCGCCGTAGGACCGCGACATGGCGGCGCTCGAGAGGAACGCGACCTCGTTCAGCGTGGAGACCCCGACGCCGGCGTCGTAGTAGACGTAGGCCCCCCCGGGCGGGGTCTGCGCGTAGCGCCGCGCGACGTCCGCGATCCGCGGCAGCATCCCCGCGAGCATCTCGAGGTCCTCGCGGGCGCCCTCGGGCTTGTCCGCCGCCGTGGCGACGAGGCGGTCGAAGAGCGTCCCGGGCGCGACGTCCTGGAAGATCGTCCGCGCGGCGGCTCTCACCTTCGGCTCGGAGTGGTGGACGATCGGGAGGAGCGCCGCGACGTTCGCGCCGTACTGCTCCGTCGTCGCCTCCTTCGCCTTCTTCCCGACGCTCTCGTGGAGGATCTGGTAGTCCCAGGTGAGCGCCTCGAGCCAGGGCTCGACGCCCACGGAGTCGGCGGCGCACTGCTGGACGACGTTCGTCAGGTTGTCGAGCGTCTTGAGCTCGATCGCGAAGAAGTCGAGGAGCTTGTCGCGGGCCGCGCCCTCCCCGTTCGCGACGTTCGCCTTCGGGAACTTCGAGCGGATGCGGGGGATCGCGGCGAGGAGCTTGTTCCTCAGCACGGGCGACTTCCGGAGCGGCTCGAGGAGCGGGACGAGCGCATCGAGCGCGGCGACCTGGGCGCGGCACCCCGAGGAGGCGTTCAGGTCGGCGTCGCTCGCGCACCCGATGAAGTACTCGATGAGGGCATCGTCCTCGAGGATGCCGAGGCAGTAGACCGCCCACGCGCGCAGGTAGGCGCCGTCGTCGCCGCCCGTCGCATCGGGATGGACCTTCGGGTTCTTCGCCTCGGCCTTGAGCAGCTCGACGAGGCGGTTGTAGAGCGTGGCGTTGCTCGCCTTGTAGCCGTTCTGCTTGGAGACGAGCGCGCCCGTCTCCATGACCATGGCGCGCCGCGGGACGATCCCGACCTCCTCGGCGAGGAACTCGTTGCACTTGCCGGCGCCTTGCTCGAGCGACTTCGCGTCCTTCTCCTGCCGCAGGTCGCGCGCACCCTCGTAGCTGATCGCGCACCCGCTCGTCGCGAGCACGAGCCCCGCGACCGCGACCGCTCTCCGGCCGATCATCCCCGCCCTCATCCTCACTGCCCCTGCCCGGTGTACACGGGCCTGAAGCCGACCTCGGGGAACGCCGCCTTGGGCGAGAACCAGTCGCGGGCCGTGGTGCGGCACTTCTCGCCGCTCGAGAGGAACGAGCCGCCCCGCACCACCTTCGCCGACCCCGTCTTGGGCATGTCGAGCTGACCCTTGGCCCAGAGGGCGTAGAAGGTGTCGTCGTACCAGTTGCCGCACCACTCCCAGACGTTCCCGGCCATGTCCTGCGCCCCGAACGGCGACGCGCCCTCGGGGTGGACGCCGGACTGCGCCGGCGCGCCCGAGGCCGCATCGAGCCCGAACACGGCGAGCCGCTCGTTGGGCGCGGCCGCACCCCACGGGAACTTCCGCCCGTCGGTGCCGCGGGCCGCCTTCTCCCACTCGACCTCGGTCGGCAGGGCGAGCCCCGCCCAGAGGCAGAAGGCGTTCGCGTCCTCCCAGGTGACGTTGACGACCGGGCCCGCGTCGTTGATGCCCGAGCCGGGCACCTCCGGCTCGGCGTGGAGCGTCGCCTTGCAGAACGCCTGGTACTGGGACCACGTGATCTCCGTGCGCGCGATCCAGTAGCCGTAGGCGACGGCGTGCTGGTGCTTCGGCTTCTCGCGCTCGGACCACTCCGAGCCCATGGTGAACTCGCCCGGCGGGACGTAGACCATCTCGATCTCGACGCCCTTGCCGGTGTTCCAGATGTAGATCGATCGCTCGGAGCCGCGCCGCATCTTGGGGGGCAGCTCCTCCTTGAACCAGCCGCGCTTCTCGTCGGGCGCCTCGCCGAGCTTCTTCACCTCCGCGAGCCGCGGATGCCCGGGGTGCTCCTTGATGAACTTGTCGCAGAGCTCCATCTTCGCGTCCACGTCGGCGGCCTTCGCGAAGAGCGCGCTGAAGTCGTTCCAGGCCTTCTCGGCCTCGAGCACCTTGAGCCGCGTCGGGACCCAGCTCGCCGCCTCGCCGCCGCTGCCGAACGTCGCCGTGAAGTCCCGCAGCTCCTTCAGGGCCTGCTCGATCTTGTCCGCGGCCACGTCGTTCCGGACCCACGAGATCGACGTGAGCATCTTCTCGAGCGTCTCGAGGTCGAGGACGCAGACGGTCTGCTCGTCGCCCCGGACCTTCGCCTTCGCCGCCGCCTGGGCGCCCGACGGTCCGGTCACGATCACGTCGTGCACCCCGGCGGCGACCCCCGCCTTCTCGACGGGCGTCTTCCCGACGCTCGCGCCGTCGAGCAGCGCCAGGAGGCCCGGAGGCGACGAGCGGATGACGAGCGTCCCCGCGTGCTCGAGGAGCACGAGCTTGGCCTTCGTCTCCGCGTTGCGCGTCACCTCGGCCTCGACCTCGGCGGCCTCGAAGCCCTTCCGGGTCGCCTTGAGGCGGTACTTGCCGGTGCGGAGCTTCGGGTACTTCACGGCGCCGGCCTGGGTCTCGCTCGTGCGCGGCGGCTCGCCGAGCTCGGTCGTGAGCGTGACCATGGCCGGCCCGTCGCCCGTCGCCTCGGCGACGAGGGAGCCTTGCCACGGGACGAGGTCCACGGGCAGGTCGACGTACGTGCCCTGGGCGACCTCGACGTCGAGGAGGGACTCCTCGTAGCCGTCGAGGCGCACGGCGACGCGATGCTTCCCGGGGGCGATGTCGTCGATCCGGACCGGGGAGACTCCGACCTCGTCGCCGTCCACGAGCACCTTGGCGCCGGCGGGCGCGCTCCGGACGTTGAGGCCCTTGAACACGAGCGCGTCCACGAACCGGAAGAAGCGGGTCCGGTTCTTCTCGGGCCCGAGGACCGCGAGCGCCGTCACGACGACGACGCCTCCGGCGACCGCGAGCACGATACGGGCGCCCTTCGAGAGCTTGAGCCTCGGGGCCGCGGGCTTCCGCGCCGCGGGCGCGGCGGGCGCCGGGGCGACGGGCGTGGCCGTCGGCGCTTCCGCCGCCGCGGGTGCCG
>CAZYLP010000304.1:6585-9374 GCA_964648345.1 uncultured Planctomycetota bacterium | reverse complement strand
CCTCCTCCTCGAGCGCCTGCGCCGCGCGCGACTCGGCCGCGACGGCGAGGGCGACCCGCATCCGCTCTTCGCGCTCGATCTCCGCGAGAGCGCCGGCGACGCGCTTCGCGACGCGAGCCCGCGACCACTCCTTCTCGAAGCTCGCGAGGCTCGCGCGCGCGCCGTCGAGCTGGCCCCGGTCGAACGCGCCCCACGCTCGATCGCGCGCCTCGGGCCACGCGCTCGCGGCCGAGGCCTCGTAGACCGAGCTCGCACCGAGGACGAGGGCGACCGCGACCGCGACGACCGCGACGCCGCCCCGCGCGAGGAGCGCGGCCCGGTACCCCGAGAGAGCGCGCACCGTCCCGAGGGCCTTCTTGTTCTTCGGGTCGAGCGCGAGGATCCGCTGCTTCGCGGAGATGACGCCGATCCTGTCGTCGGCGGTGCGGGCGATCTCGGCGATCTCCTCGTAGCGGCGGATCGCCTCCTCCCGGTCGCCGAGGTTCTCGGAGAGCGTCGCCAGCTTCCAGAGGACGTCGAGCGAGCGCGGGAGGAGCTTCGCGGCGAGCGCGAAGGCGTTCTTGGCGCGGCCCGGCAGCGCCATCTCGAGGAGCATCTGCCCGAGGTTCGTCGCCTCCCGGGCCGCGTCGGACGTGCGCTTGGCGCTCGTGAGGACCTTCACGCGCCCCTCGCGCGCGGCGAGGTCCGTCGGGCCGAGGCCGAGCGCCTTCTCGAGCGCGCCGACCGCATCGTCGAGGCGGTCGCGCTCGACGAACTCGGTCGCGATCTCCCGGTGGTGATCGCCCGCGCGCTCCTTCTCGTCGATCTTCTCGTAGAGCGTCGCGAGCTGCTGCCGCGCGATGAGGCGGTTCACGAAGACGTCGAGGCCCTTCTCGATCTCGGCCGCGGCCTCGACCTGCTCCTCGCGCGTCAGCTCGCGGGCCGTCTCGACCTGGACGCGCCCGCGCCCGACGAGGCCCGCGAGGGCGATCGCGCCGTGATAGGCCGGCACCCCCGCCTTCTGGGCCGACGCGATGACCTGGACCCCGGTCCGCCCGAGCTGCGGGACGTGCTGGAGCACGGCGTCCTGCGTCGCGTCGCCGGTCGGGTCCTTCGCCGAGCCGACGAGCTTCATGCGCTGCTTCAAGGAGCCGCCGAGCGGCCGGAGGACCTTCTCCGGGATCTCGGCGATCTTCGGGATCACGGTCGCGAGCATCGCGCGGAGGCCGATCGAGAGCCGGATCGCCGGGGCGCGCTTGTCGTAGAGGCGCGGGGGCGGGTTGCCGGGGATGACGTCGTAGATCGCGACCTCGCCGTCCCAGAGCGCGACCTCGAGGAGCTGCTCCTCGATGACCTCGTTCACGAGCGTCTGGATCACGGAGTCGGCGAGGACCCGGTCCTCGCGGAGCGCCTCCTGGAGGATCGGGCGCTCCTTCCCGGGCGTCCAGCGGAGGTCGAGGAGCTTCTGCTTCGGCACGAGCCCGCGCGCGAGGATCTTCCGCTCGAGGAGGTGGCCGCCGCTCGTCCCCGTCGCGAGGAACAGGATCGCGCCGCGCGTGAAGAAGAAGACGCGCTCGTCCTGCCCCGACGAGACCGAGAGCGTGAGGACGGCGCCCGTCTCCTGGATCCGCTCGAGCGTGCGGCGGTAGAGCGCGATCGAGAAGGGGCCCGTGCTCGCCTTGAGCATGGACGGCGCGGCTTCGGCCATTCGTCCTGTCCGTGAGATCCCGCTTCTCGAGCTTCGTTGCCGGTCGTCTCCCGCGCAAGCTATGCTCGGTCCGTGACCTCCTCCTCGAAGCGATGCGTGGAGTGCGGACGCGACGATGTCGTGTTCGCAGGCGACCCCACGGCCGGAGCGCGCCGCTGCGACGAGTGCCGCAAGAGGGCGCCCGAGAAGGGTTCGAGCGGACGGATCCGGACCGTCTCTTCGGGCTCGACCCGCGCGCTCGGAACCTCATCGGGCTCGACCCGCGCGCTCGGAACCTCATCGGGCTCGACCCGCGCCGTCGGCGCTTCCGGTCCCGCGCCCGCACCGGCGCAAGCTCCCGCCCCCGCGCCGGCGCCTCCGAAGCCCAGCCCTTTGCCGCCGCCGCCCGATGCGGACGACAGCGCGTTCACCGACATCCGGAAGGACGACGGCGCGCCCGAGGCGCCGGCTCCGGCCGCGGCGCCGGCGATCGACGACAGCACGTTCACGGACATCCGGAAGGACGACGGCGCGCCCGAGGCGCCGGCTCCGGCTCCGGCCGCTGCGGGCGACGCGGGGCTCATGTTCTCGGACGAGGTCGGCGGCCGGGCGAGCAGCGCCTCCTCGGAGGAGCTCCCCTCCCGGACCGCGTCGCAGCGCCTCACGAAGGCGAAGCTCGACGAGCTCAAGGGCCAGGTCGTCGGCGACTGCACGCTCGAGGCGCTCATCGGGAAGGGCTCGATGGGGGCCGTCTTCTCGGCCACGTCGAAGAAGCTCGGCAAGCGCGTCGCGGTGAAGGTCCTCGACCCGAAGCTCTCGAACGACACGCGGTTCGTGAACCGCTTCGTCCAGGAGGCGCAGACGCTCGCGCTCCTCGACAACCCGCACGTCGTCCGCGTCCACGCGTTCGACAAGGACGACTCCGGGCGGCACTACATCGTCATGGAGCTCGTCGAGGGCGGCTCGGTCCTGAGGATGCTCCGCGCGAAGGGCAAGCTCGAGATCGACGAGGCGGTGCGGATCGCGAGCGAGGCCGCGAAGGGCCTCCAGGCCGCGCATCGCCAGGACCTCGTCCACCGCGACGTGAAGCCCGCGAACCTCCTGCTCGCCGCGGACGGCTCCG
>CAZYLP010000304.1:0-6575 GCA_964648345.1 uncultured Planctomycetota bacterium | reverse complement strand
CATCGCGAAGGACGGCCGCGTGAAGGTCGGCGACTTCGGCCTCGCGGTCCCGACGCAGGGCGAGGTGTTCCTCGCGACGGAGGTCGTGGGCACTCCGATCTACATGGCCCCCGAGCAGGCGGACGGCCTCCGCCTCGACGGGCACTGCGACCAGTACGCGCTCGGCGTCACGCTCTACCAGCTCATCTGCGGCAAGCCGCCGTTCGACCGCAAGCGCCCCGTGGACGTGATCAAGGCGCACATGACCGAGCCTCCGCCCCCGCCCCACGACATCCGCGAGGACGTGCCGGCGTGGCTCGAGGACGTGATCCTCAAGATGCTCGCGAAGGCCCGCACCGAGCGCTTCGCGAGCATGGCCGAGGTGCACCAGGCTCTCGACTCCCGCGGCGCGGGCGTGAAGCCGGTGGACCGCGACCGGCTCGTCCGGCCGGCGGTCACCGTGGACGCGTCGCGGTTCGCGGCCGTGGACGCGAAGACCGCCAGGGCGGACGCCGTCAAGATGCCCGGCTGGACGGCGACGCTCCTCGTCGCGGGCATCGCGACCGCGGCGAGCGTGCTCGCGCTCCGCGGCGGCGCGGGAGAGCCGCTCCCGGGCTCCGAGCCGGCCGCCGTCCCCCACGTCGTGGCGCGCGCGCTCGACGAGACGCGGGCTCTCGCGAAGGACGGCTCGGCGCCCGGCCTCTCGGCCGCCCTCGAGCGCGCCCGCGCGGACGCCCTCGTGCTCGCGGCCGAGCCCGGCGCGCCGCTCCTCCGCGACCTGGCGAAGGAGCTCGAGGCGAAGCTCGCGGCGAAGGGCGCCGAGACCGTGGCCGCGCTCCGCGCGCGGTCGAGCGCCCTCGTCGCGAAGGGCCGCTTCGCGGCGGCGCTCGAGTCGGTCACCGTCGACGAGCCGACCCGGAGGGTCCTCGGGCTCGACGCGGCGCTCGGGGACCTGCGCGCCGAGGTCGCGGCCGCGCTCGCGCGCGAGCGGAACGAGGTCTACGTCCCCGCCGGCAAGTTCCGCTCGGGACCGGACGCCGTGCCGGCGATGCTCAAGGCGTTCTACGTCGGGCGCACCGAGGTCACGAACGCCGACTGGGCCAAGGCCGTCGAGAGCAAGGCCGTGGCGGCGCCCGCGAGCTGGCCGCAGGGGAAGCTGCCCGAGGCGCTCGCGGCGCGGCCCGTGACGGGCATCACGTTCGAGGAGGCGGAGCGCTTCGCGCGCTCGATCGGCGCGCGCCTCCCGACCGCCGCCGAGTGGGAGCGGGCGGCCCGCGGCTCCGCGGACGCGCGCGCGTGGCCCTGGGGTGACGCCTTCACGCCCGGCGCGGCGAACGTCCTCGACGGAGGCTCGGGCGCCCTCGAGGACGTGACCGCGCGCGCGGGCGACATCTCTCCGAGCGGCGCGCTCGGGCTCGGGGGCAACGCGCTCGAGTGGGTCGGCACGCTCGAGGCGCCGCTCGTCGCGGGCGGCGGCTTCGCGTCGGATCCTCTCTCGGCGCGCGTCTTCACGCGACTCCCGCTCGGCGCGAAGGAGAAGGACCCCGCGGTCGGCTTCCGCTGGGCTAGGGACGTGGAGGGACCGTAGGCGCGCCCCGCGACATGACGGCGTCCGTGGCTCGAGCTACGATGCGAGGCATGAAGGACGAGCCGGACATCTCGCCCGAGTATTGGGAGAAGATCGAGCGCTCGTGGCAAAGCAGCTTCACGTTGTTGATCTAGTCCTCGGAGTCGACCCCGGCACCCGCCTGTGCGGCTGGGGTCTCGTCGATCGGAGCGCACGGAGCCCGGTCTTCGTCGCCGCGGGCGTCATCGACGCGGGCGAGTCGCGCCCGATCGCGGAGCGCCTCCGCGCGGTCTTCGAGGGTCTCCGCGCCGTGATCGCCGAGCACGAGCCGTCGCTCGTCGCCGTCGAGGAGGCTTACTACGGGAAGAACGTCCGCTCCGCGATCCGCCTCGGCGAAGGCCGCGGCGTCGCGCTCCTCGCGGCGGCGCTCGCCGACGTCCCGGTCGTCGAGCTGCAAGCGTCTCTCGTGAAGAAGGCCGTCACCGGCCACGGCGGCGCGACCAAGGAGCAGGTGCGAAGCGCTCTCGAGGCGACGCTCGCGGGCGGAGTCCGCGAGAAGGTCGCCGCGCTCCCGATGGACGCGACGGATGCGGTCGGCCTCGCGCTCGGCGCGGGCGTGCGCGGCGCGATCGCGGGCGCGGGCTCGGAGTCCCCTCCCGGCCCCTTCGCCCGTCGCCGCGGCAAACGCGGTAGAGTGAGGTGGACCGAGGAGGACGTGAAGCGCCTCGGACTCGACCCGGAGGGCTGACGATGCCTGGATCAGGGCGACCGGAGGGAGCACCGCGGTGACCATCCTCGAGACGAAGCTCCCCGGCCTCCAGCTCCTCAAGCGCGGCAAGGTGCGCGACGTCTACGAGGTCCCGCCCGCGCGGCTCCTCCTCGTGGCGACGGACCGGATCTCGGCGTTCGACGTCGTCCTCCCGGCCGGGATCCCGCAGAAGGGCGCGGTCCTGACGCAGATCTCGGCCTTCTGGTTCCAGAAGCTCGCGCCGGTCGTCCCGAGCCACTTCGTGACGGTGAAGCCGCGCGAGATGCCCGACCGCGTCCGCGACGTGGCGCGCGGTCTCGGCGGACGCGCCATGCTCGTCGAGCGCGGGAAGGTCGTCCCCGTCGAGTGCGTCGTCCGCGGCTACCTCGCCTCGTCGGTCGAGAAGCAGTACCGCGAGACCGGCATGATCCAGGGCGTGAAGTTGCCCGCGGGGATCAAGCTCGGCGGGAAGTTCCCCGAGCCGATCTTCACGCCGACGACGAAGGCCGAGGCCGGGCACGACCAGCCGCTCACCTTCGCCGAGTGCGAGGCGCACCTCGAGAAGGAGGGCTTCGAGAAGGGGCTCGCGGCCAAGCTCCGCGACCTCTCGATCAAGGTCTTCAACGCGGCGACCCTCCACGCCGAGTCGAAGGGCCTCCTCCTCGCGGACACGAAGTTCGAGCTCGGGACGCTCGCCTCCGGTCAGCTCGCGCTCGTCGACGAGGCGCTCACGCCGGACTCCTCGCGCTACTTCAAGAAGGCGGAGCACGAGCCCGGACAGACCCCGGTCTCGTGGGACAAGCAGCTCGTCCGCGACTACCTGAACACCCTCGAGGGCTGGGACAAGAAGCCGCCCGGACCGCCGCTCCCGAAGGAGATCGTCGAGGAGACGGCCAGGCGCTACCGCGAGGTCTTCGAGATCCTCTCGGGGAAGACTCTCAACGAGACGCTCAAGGAGCTCCAGCACGGATGACGTCGTCGGTCTCCAGACTCGTTCTCGTTCTCGTTCTCGGTCTCGTTCTCGGTGCATGCTCATCCGCCCCGACGCGCGTCGAGCGGCCGGGGATCTACCCCGACCGCACGACGGCCGACGCCTGCTGGAGCACGTTCATCTGGGCGTGGCGGACGGGCGACGTGAAGGTGCTCGAGCAGACCTACGGCCTCTGGCTCAAGGAGGAGCTCACCGCGCAGATCGAGAAGCAGGGCACCGCGAGGGTGAGCGACTGGTACAAGAACGACGCGGAGGGCCTCGAGGTCGAGTCCGCGAGCTGGGACAAGAAGGGCGACCTCCTCGCCTACCTCACGGCGCGCCTCTCGAAGCCCGGCGAGCCTCCGATCGAGGTCCGCTTCGCGTTCATGAAGCGCGACGACGGCTGGTGCGTGGACGGGCGGAAGACGCTCCGGTGAAGGCCGCGGAGGATCTCGTCCTCGGTCGCGAGCTCGGACGCGGCGGCCAGGCCGAGGTCTTCGAGGCCGAGCACCGCGGGCGCCGCGTCGCGGTGAAGGTGCTCCTCACGAACGAGCCCGAGCGCGAGAAGATGTTCCTCGCCGAGTGCGAGCTCGTCCGCCGCGTCCACCACGCGGCCGTCGTCCCGATCCACGAGATCATCCGCACGAAGGACGGGCGGCTCGCCTGCACCATGGAGCTCGTCCAGGGCTCGACGCTCCTCGACCTCGTCCGCCGCGGCGAGGTCCCGAGCACGCGCGCGGTCGCCGTCGTCGCGAGCGCGGCGCGCGCGCTCGCCGCGGTCCACGAGGCCGGGATCATCCACCGCGACGTGAAGCCCAACAACATCCTCGTCGAGCCGGGCGGCCGCGTCGTCGTCCTCGACTTCGGGCTCGCGCGCGCGCTCGACGCGCCGGCCTCGGGGGACGTCGCGGGCACTCCGTGCTACCTCGCCCCCGAGCAGGTCCTCGGTGTCGCGACGGGGCCCGCCACGGACGTGTGGGCGCTCGGCGTCGTCCTCTACGAGCTCCTCACGGGCACGCTGCCGTACATGCAGGCGACGCTCGCCACGCTCTTCCAGGCGATCGTCCACGACGCGCCGCCCGCTCCACGCGGCAAGAACCCCGCGATCGGACCGGCGACGGAGGCCGTCGTGCTCCGGTGCCTCGCCAAGGATCCCTCCGAGCGCTTCGACTCCGCGAAGTCGCTCGCCGAGGTGCTCGAGAAGCTCCTCGGCGGGAGCTCCGTCGAGGAGGCGCTCGCGCCCGTGATCGTGCGGCGCCTCTCGGACGCGCCCGAGCCGGCGGAGCCCGAGTCCCAGGAGCCGCCCCTCCCCTCGAAGGAGCGCGCGCGCGTCCACCACCGCTGGAGCTGGGAGTTCGACGCGCCCGTCGCGAAGCTCTGGGAGGTCGTCTCCGACACGGAGAAGTTCAACAAGGCGGCCGGCCTCCCGCCGGTCGTCCTCCGCGACCGGCCCGACGGCAAGGGCGGCGTCGAGCGGATCGGGACCATGACGTGGATGGGCCGCGAGATCGAGTGGGTCGAGAACCCCTTCGAATGGGTCGCCCCCGAGCGGCTCTCGATCGTCCGCACGTACACGAAGGGGCCGCTCGAGGCGCTCTGGAGCGAGGTCACCCTCACGCCGCGGCCGGACGGCGGCTCGTCGCTCGTCCACGACCTCCGCATGCAGCCGCGCGGCGCGCTCGGCCGGATCGCCGCCGCGCTCGAGGTCCGCCTGCGCTCCAGGAAGGCGATCGACGCCGTCTACAAGAGGCTCGCGGAGACGGCGCGCCGCAAGGAGCCGCTCGCGGTCGAGGTGGCGCGGACGCCGCTCGCCCCTTCGGGCGCGGAGCGGCTCGAGAAGGGCTTCGCGAAGATCGCCGCGGCCGACAAGCGCGCCGCGGCGGTGATCCCGCGCCTCGACCAGTGGCTCAGGAACGCGCCCGACAGCGACGTGACGCGCCTGCGCCCCTACGAGCTCGCGCGCCGCTGGGACTTCGAGCGCCGCGAGGTCGTGCACCTCTTCGCGCTCGCGGCGATCGAGGGGATCCTCGAGGTCTCGTGGCACCTCCTCTGCACCGTCTGCCGCGTTCCGGCGCGCTCGCTCGCGACGCTCGCCAGCCTCCGCGCGAAGGCTCACTGCGAGGCGTGCGGGATCGCGTACGACAACGACTTCTCGAAGAACGTCGAGATGGTCTTCCGCCCGCGGCCCGAGGTGCGCGCGATCGGTTTCGACAGCTACTGCAAGGGCGGCCCCGGCTTCTTCCCCCACGTCGCCCTCCAGCTCTCGCTCGAGCCCGGCGAGACGCGCTCGACGCCCGTCGCCCTCGAGCCCGGCGCGTGGCGCGTGCTCCTGAAGGACCAGCGCGGGGCCTACGACTTCCGCGTCGAGGCGGGCGCGAGCGACTCCGCGGTCTCGGTGACCATCGAGCGCGGCACGGTCAAGCCCGGCCCCGAGGTGCTCGCCGCGGGCCTCGTCGGCTTCACCTTCACGAACGCGACGCGGCGGCGGAGAGTCGTGCGGATCGAGTCGGCCAAGTGGCGCGAGGACGCGCTCACGGCGCTCGAGGCGTGCGGGATCGCGGCGCTCCGCAAGCTCCCGGCCGCGGCTTCGCCCGGCGAGCCGATCAAGATCGCGAACGGCACCTGCCTCGCCGTCCACGGAGTCCGGCGCGAGCGCCTCGTGGACTCGGTCGAGGAGGCGGGCGGCGCGGTCACGCCCGACCGCGACCTCGCGGCCTTCCAGTCGCCGAGCGCGGCCATGTCCACGGCGTTCCGTCTCGCGAAGGAGGGCGGCCGCGCCGCGCTCCACGTGGGGCCGCTCATCGTCTCGACGCTCGGAGACGGCCTCGGGTTCGACGGCCCGGCGCCGAGGATCGCGAGCGAGCTCCTCGCCGACACGCAGGCGGGCGAGGTCGCGGCGACGCACCTCGTCCTCGGCGGCCCCGGCGTCGCGCCGCTCATCGGACCGCGCGAGACGCGCGCCCAGGAGCGGAAGGTCGGCGAGGACGCGTTCCTCGGCGTCGTCTACTTGAAGGCGGCCGACGTGCTGCCCAAGCTCGGTCCGGAGAGTCGCTGATGCTCGTCGAGTGCGTGCCGAACTTCAGCGAGGGCCGCGACCGCGAGGTCGTCGAGGCGATCGCGAACGCCGCCCTCGGGGCGCGCGGAGTGGCCCTCCTCGACACGCACATGGACCCGGATCACAACCGCTCCGTGCTCACGCTCGCGGGGCCGCCCGATGCGGTCTCGGATGCGGTCTTCCGCGCCACGCGCGAGGCCGTCGCGCGGATCGACCTCCGCCGCCAGTCGGGCGTCCACCCGCGCGTCGGCGCCGC
>CAZYLP010000303.1:0-9380 GCA_964648345.1 uncultured Planctomycetota bacterium | reverse complement strand
CGTGGCCTTCTCCGAGCTGCCTTCGCGTGAGGAGGGACACGAAGTCCTTCACGGGCTGGAGGTGGCCCCAGAGGCCGGGCGATTCGCCGATGACGGTGATGAAGTGGAGCGCGAAGCTCTCGGTGTCCTTCGTACCCCCGATGGCATCGACGGTCTCCGGGATCCTCATGACCGGCGGGGCCGGCGGGGGGATCGACTCGGTGTCGCCGAGCGCGAGCCGGCACCAGGTCGCGACACGCTCATCGCGTTCGGTCTTTTGGGGGAGGTCGTCCGGACGGTTCGCGACGCGCTCGACGACCCGGGCTCTCGCGGTGGCGAGGGAGGTCTCGCTCACCGACTCGACGCGCGCGATCTCCGTGAGCGCGAGCGTGACGAGCGCGGACTCCTCGAGGGCGACGCGCGCGTCGGACGAGACGGACGCCGTCTCGAGCGCGCGCGCCGCTCGGCGCACGTACTCGCGGACGTCGTGCACGCGGAGGTCGTGCGGGTCGAGGCCCTCCCCTCGCGGCGTCCCGGAGCCGAGGACCGCGAGGACCGCGAGAGCGGTCGCGACCAGGTCGCTGTCCTCCGCGGCGTCCCCGCCGTCGTCGCTCGGGTCGTCCTTGCACGGAGGGTTACGCTTCGTGACTCCGTCGGGGCCCTGGTGGCGGATGAGCCACGAGACGGCGTCGCCGATCGAGCCTGAGGTCCAGCCGCGGCGGCCGAGCGCGACCTCGCCGCGGCCGACCGACTTCTCCGAGCAGAGGAACGTGGCGCCGAGGTTCGTCCCGCGCCGCGCTCGCCCTCTCCCCGGAGCGTCCTCGTCGGCGAGACCGGCGAGGGCGAAGAATCGATACCGGCCGATCCCGGAGACGACCCGGATCCGCGCCCTGGGGAGGAGCGGGTCCTCGGGGGAGGGAGCCGCGAGGCCGATCTCCTGGATGCACGCGGCACGGACGAGGCGGAGGCGCGTGATGTCGTATTCCGCTTCGATCAGTGCGACCGGGCCGCGCTCCGCGCCGAGCAAGGCCTGGCGCTGCCCCGGGTGCGGGATGGAGGCCAGCGCCTCGGTTCGCTCGTTCGCTTCGCGCAGCTCGTCGAACGCGCGCTCGGCGATCGCGGGCACCGGGATCAACGAGTCGCGCCAGTCGCGAGGCGGCGTGGGGAGGCGCGCGCCGCGCCTGAACGCTTCGGCGCTCTCCGCGGTGCGCGCGTGCTCGATGACTCCGCGAACGACCTGGCGCCACCGTCTCCTGAGGCGCGTCCTCTGATCGGGGAGCGCGGCCTCGATGCGCTCGAGGTCCGCGACGACGAGCTCGATCTGGTATCGCTGCATGTCGGAGAGCGGCCGGTCGTTCACGCTGGGGAAGTCGTCCCTGACGACGGAGCCGAGCCGCACGATCGCGACGTCGAGGGCCTTCTCGGCGTCGTCGGGGTTCGCGAGGAGCTGGAGGTCGCACGCGACTCTGAGCGCGACCGTCTGCCAGGTGAGCGCGAGCCCGGGCTGCCCCGTCTTGCTCGCGAGCCGGGCGCGATGCTCGAGGCGCCAGAAGAACCAGTCGATGTCGACCTTCGAGCGCCGCTTCGCGAGCTCCTCCGCGAACGGACGGAAATCACACCGCACCGCGTTCGCCGCGCGGAGGAGCCGCTCCGCGTCGGCGTAGCTCTCGCTCTTGTGCCGCTTCGGATCGCGGAGCTCCTCCATGTAGATCGGGGCGGCGTCCTCGATGCGGCCCTCCGTCAGGCCGGCTCCGAGGCAGACGAGCGCCGGCCGGGGCCGCTCCGCGAGCAGGACGAGCTCGGAGTGGATCTCGGAGCGCGCGGCGGCATCGAGCGCATCGAAGCGCGCGAGCGCGCGCTGCCGCCAGAGAGGTCGCGCGGCCGTAGCCACTCCTCCGAGGAGGAGGACGACGAGGAGCGGCACGAGGACCTTCGCGCGGCGGCGGAGCACTCGTCGAAGATAGCGGGGCCTACTTCGATTGGCTCACGACGCACTTGATCCACGTCGTCCCGCTCCGCGCGCGGAGGGGCTCGCCGCCGAGCCGGTGCTCCTTCGGCTCCTTGGAGATGGACATGAGCTTCGCGGTGCTGCTCGGCGTGGCGGGGTAAGCCCCCTTCCCGTCCTTCGAGGCGACGAACGCGTGCGCGCGGCCCGGCTCCTCGCACACGAACCAGCCGTCCGTCGCGCTCGACTGGAACACGGTCTTGCCGTCGTTGTCGAGGCCCCAGGCCGCGAGAAAGCCCTCGCCGCGAGCCCGGTCGTTGGCGACCTGGAAGACGAGCCAGTCGCCTTCGCGGATCTCGAGCTCGAGGCGGTCGTAGGCGACACCGTCGCGCGTGGCGACGCGCTTCCGCGCGGCGTCCGGGACGCGAAGGCCGTTGAGCCAGATCTCGGTCACGAAGCTCTCGGCGGCGAACTCGACGTACTTCGCAATGTAGTCGCCGCGGGTGTCGAGAGGCTCCGGAGCCCCGGACTCGCCCGGCCACTCCTTGACGGTCCACTTGACCAGGCCCGATGGACCGCTCCCCAACGTCTTGCCTTCGATGGCCTCCCACCTGCCGGTGACGCTCTTGCGATTGTCGGAGACAACGACATCGATCGTCCCGTAGCGCCGACTCGACTCGCCCCAGGTCCCCGAATAGGTGAGAGGGCCCGTCTTCCTGAAGATCATCCGGCTTATCCCGGTTCCGCAGTTCGCCGAGTAGGACGCACGCAGGTCGCTATCGACGAGCACGTCGCCCCAGTCGCCACCGTCCCAGAGCTCCTCGAGAGGGTCGGGGATCCACTTGTCGAACCTCTTCGTCTGGCGGAAGTGGAGCTGCTGGAAGACCTGGCCCGTCTTGATCGGCGCAACGAGCTTCGCGTTCTCGATCTTGTCGGTCTCGTTCGCGTCCCAGTGAGTCCCGCCGAGCGCGTCGATCACGCCGTGCGGGAACTGCTGGATCGTGATGTCGGCCTTGCTGACGACTTCGCCGGGACGGATGTCGCGAGTCGCGACCGGGACATCGACGGGAGCGTTCCTGAGCCCGTAACTGACCCTGATCTTCTCGGTCTGGTATCGCCAGGCGACCAGCGCCAAGGGCGCGAAGGAGACGAGGACCGTCGCGGCGATCACCGCGGCTCGACGCCACGACCGCCGGCGCGGAGTCGCGACGACCGAGATCGGCTCCGTGCGCACGACGCGCGAGACGCCGCACCCGATCGCGGAGCACTCCCCGTGCTCCGCGAAGCAGTCGGCGTGGTGCGGCGCGAGACAGCCGGCGCAGAACGCGGCCTCTCCGCGCGGCAGCTCCTCGTGGCAGTAAGAGCAGCTGAGCGAGACCTTCTTCGTGCGATCGGAGGGCTTCTTCGCGCGCTTCTCGAAGCACGCGGCGTGGAGCTGGACTCGTTCGTCGAGGGCTATCGGCGCCCGGCAGCTCTCGCAGACCGGATCCTCACCGGCCGCGACGACGCGCGCGCGGAGCCCGTCGGAGAGCGGCTTCGCGTCCGCGTCGGTCGCCGAGCGGAGGACGGAGAGTGCATCATCGAGGAGGCGATCGTCGTTCTCGATGGTCATGTGAGCTCCTTCCGGTCGAAACCACGGCGACGGAGGTCGAGCGCGAGGAGGCGGCCCGCGTCCTCGACGCGCGCGCGAGCCGTGGGCACGGAGCAGTCGAGGGCCTGGGACAGCTCCTCCATGGACAGGCCGCTCACGTGCCGCAGGACGAGCGCGGTGCGGTGATCGGGCTCGAGGGAAGCCATCGCTCTCTCCACGAGATCCCGTCTCTCGAGCTCACGACCCGGCTCCTCGCCCTTCGCCACGGACGTCTCGTCGAGCTGATCCGTGCGCGGCCGCCGGCAGAGGTCGAGCGCCACGTGACGCGCGACGCCCAGAACGTAAGCCGTCAGCGAGCGCGAGGCGTCGAACGTCGGGAGAGCGCCGTGCTCGCGGTGGAGACGGATGAGACGGAGGAACGTGTGCTCGTCGTAGAGACGGCCCACGTCGAACCCCATCCGCTCCATGTTCGATCGAGCCGTGTCCGAAAGAAAGAGCTCACGCAACGCCCGTGGCCGCGAGCCTTAGGGGAGACCCGGCTGCTTGACGCACCAAGGTCATGTGGTATCTTCTTGCCTCTTCAAGCTGTGAAAAAAGTCACAAAGTCGAGCCTCTCGACGTTGTCGCTGCCGCTGCTTTCGTCGCTGCCGCCGCTGTTTATGTGAGTTTTCAGGCGCGCACCCGGGTGGGGGTCTCATGACTGCCATCAAGCAGGACGGTCCGTACGACTCGCGAACTCTGACCAAGGTCTTCGGCGTCTCGAGCATCGCGCTCGCAGTGACGACGGCCTGGATGGTGCTCGATGACCACACGCGCCAGTGGCGTGGTTATCAGCAGACCTTCCGCGAGATCGAGCTCGCGCGAGCCCAGGCGGACGCGGACGAAGCTCGCCGCGCGTCGATGCCTTCGATCGACGCGGCCAAGGCCGCGCGCGATCAGGCGCAGGAGCTCGTCGACAAGAAGCGCGACGAGATCAAGGCCGCCGAGAAGAAGGTCGAGGAGGCGATCGCCCACAAGGAGGCGGCCGACCTCAACTACTCGGTCGCCAAGTCCTACGTGGACAGCTTCACGTTCTTCCTCGAGCACGCCGGCATGCTCAAGGAGACGAGCGAGATCACGCACTACCGGAAAGAGCTCGGCGAGGCGAACCACCACCTGGCCGAGGCCGCCGCGGAGAAGGAGAAGGCGAACCTCGCCCTCAAGGCCGCGAAGGACACCGTCGCCGCTCTCGAGGACCCGCTCCTCAAGGCGAATAAGAAGCTCGAGGAGGCCGAGGCGGCCGTCCACCGGACCCAGCGCAAGGTCGAGCAGCTCTCGCACAGCTTCCTGAACGACTGGTTCCGCAACAAGCCGGGCGTGGACTTCCTCGACCCGACGGAGAAGCCGAAGCAGATCGTCCTCGACAACCTGAAGGACGACTACTACTTCGCGCGCGTCGTCAAGGTGGACCGCTGCCAGAGCTGCCACCTCGCGATCGACAGGAAGGGCTTCGAGGGCTCGATCGTCCACGTCGAGGGCCGCGGCCTCGTCTCCGTGAACTCGGTGACGCCGAACAAGGAGGGCGGCTACGACGTCGCGCTCCCGAACGGCCACGTGGACAAGATCAAGACCTCCGAGCTCAAGCACGAGCTCAAGATCGACCCGGTCTTCAAGAGCCACCCGAACCTCGACCTCTACCTCAGCTCCGCGTCGCCGCACCCGATCGACAAGTTCGGCTGCACCGTCTGCCACCAGGGCGAGGGTCAGTCGATCACGTTCGCGACCGCGGTCCACGCGCCGAACACCGAGGCGCAGCGCGAGCACTGGGAGGAGGGCGCGGTCAACGGCCAGAAGCTCCACTGGGAGGAGCGCGAGCACTGGATCTGGCCCCAGTTCCCGACGCGCTACGTCCAGGCGTCGTGCCTCCTCTGCCACCCGAACAACCGGCCGATCCCCGGCGCCGACAAGCTCAACTTCGGCCGCGAGACGTGGGAGCGGCTCTCGTGCGTCGGCTGCCACAAGATGAAGGGCTACGAGGACGAGCCGAAGCGTGGGCCCGACCTCCGTCGCATGACGGCCAAGCTCTCGAAGGAGTGGGTCGCTTACTGGCTCGAGGACCCGGCCCGGTTCCGCCCGAAGACGAACATGCCGCGCTTCTTCAACGGCCCCGACGTCGCGCTCCTCTCGCCGACGGCCGATGAGAAGAAGGACGCGAAGGTCGCGAACCCCGAGGAGAAGGCGAAGACCCTCTACGATTACGACGTCCGCGAGCAGGTCGAGATCAAGGCGATCACGCGGTACATCTGGGACAAGTCGGATGCCTTCGCCAAGGAGGATGCGGCGCGCGGCAAGACGTTCGAGCTCCCGAAGTGGGAGAAGGGCAGCGCCGCGCGCGGCAAGACGCTCTTCACGGCCCGCGGCTGCGTCGGCTGCCACCGCGTCGAGCCGACCAAGGCCGAAGCCGACGCGAAGCGCACCTACGCGCCCGACGAGTTCGGCCCCAACCTCTACAACACGGCGCACAAGACGACGCCGCAGTGGATCCAGGCGTGGGTCTCGAACCCGAAGCACTACTGGGACGAGACGCGCATGCCCAACCTCCGCCTCGACGCGAGCGACGCGCGCGACATCGCGACGTACCTCACCGAGGGCGAGGGGGTCAAGGACGCCGAGCTCGCCGCGATCAAGCCCGCGGGCTGGGTGGACCAGCCGGCGGACTCGCTGCCGGGCGGCGCGATCCAGCTCGAGTACGCGATCAAGGACTACCTCAAGAAGGACTACACGACGCCCGAGATCGACGCGATCCTCAAGGGCGCTCCGCTCAAGCCCGAGCACCCGAAGCTCGGCTCCGAGCCCGAGCGCTTCCTCTATCTCGGCGAGCAGACGGTCGGCCGTCTCGGCTGCTTCGGCTGCCACTACATCAAGGGCATGGAGTCGCGCCCCGGCATCGGCCGCGAGCTCTCGGACATCGGCGACAAGAACCTGACCCAGGTGGACTGGGGCTTCGAGTCGGTGAACCGCTTCATGAGCGCGAAGGAGAAGCAGGAGCGCGCCCACGACAAGATCCGCGAGAACCGGCACGAGTGGCTCAACCTGAAGGTCAAGCACCCGCGCATCTTCGACCGCGGCAAGGTGAAGGAGCCGCTCGACCGCTCGCGCATGCCGCAGTTCTCGACGACGGCCTTCGAGCGCGAGGCGCTCGTCACCTACCTCCTCGGCCACACCGGCAACCGCCGCGTGCCCGACGAGTACAAGTACAAGCCGTCGGTCCGCCGCGCGAACATCATCGAGGGCGAGTACGCCATGCAGCGCAACAACTGCAAGGCGTGCCACCTCCTCGGCACCGACAGGGTGTCGGTCACGAACGAGGCCGGCGTCGTCACGCAGCCGCTCCACGACGCGAAGGGTGAGGTCGTCCGGAGCCCGATCACGATCGACCCGGCGACCAAGCTCGGCGTCGAGGTCAAGTCGAAGGCCTGGCTCGAGGGCCACCTGGTCCTCGACAACGTCGCCCTCTACGGCAAGGACGAGAAGGGCGAGCCGCTCGGCGCCGCCGTCTTCCAGCTCTACGCGCCCGGCCTCGGCAAGGGCGTCGGAGAGTACCAGGCGATCATGAAGGCGGCCGCGGTCAAGACGATCGACGACTACCGCCCGCAGCTCGCCGGGACCGAGGCCGACCTCATGAAGGTGATCGAGGCGACCCCGGGCGACGTCTGGGGCGTGCTCGACGAGGACGCGCCGGCCGCGACGAAGGCGGCTCAGGAGAAGGCCCGCGAGGAGGAGAAGGCGAAGCAGCTCGCCGCCATCCGGAAGGGCCTCCCGTGGCGCAATCGCGGCGGCACCTCGCTCGACAAGATCATCGAAGCGCGCGTCTCGGAGTCGCTCGGGTTCAACCCGTGGGACATCACGGGCAAGGAGAAGTTCGACACCGAGGACCTCAAGCTCGACCGTTACGACGACGCGAAGACCTTCGGCCCGCCGCACCTGATCGGCGAGGGCCGCAAGATCCAGCCGCTCTGGCTCCAGAGCTTCCTCAAGGAGCCGGTCGAGATCCGTCCCGCGCTCCGCCCGATGCCCGCGTGGCACCAGGACAGGAACAACGCGACCTTCAAGGCGGCGGGCGGCGCGAAGATGCCGACCTACGGCTTCTCCGACGCCGGCA
Organism: uncultured Planctomycetota bacterium; assembly: GCA_964648345.1. Taxonomy (GTDB): domain Bacteria; phylum Planctomycetota; class J058; order J058; family JACQDU01; genus CAZYLP01. The sequence goes on along the minus strand of CAZYLP010000303.1, from coordinate 1,724 downwards.
CGCAGGTCTTCTCGCGGTACTTCGCGGCGACGGACGAGGAGACGCGCCTCGTTCTCGCCAAGCCGAAGCTCGAGGCGATCCAGTCCAAGGTCAAGGCGAAGGCCGAGGGCTTCAGGTCGCGCCTCGAGATCCAGAACAAGGTCTACCCGACGCTCGACGAGCTCCAGGTCCGCGAGTACTTCAACATCTTCATCGTGGACGGCGTCTTCAACTACGCCGCGCGCGGCGACGTGAGCCTCTCGCGCGCCCTCGACGAGAAGACCGACAACTACTTCGTCGTCCGCGAGGAGAAGAACCCGGGCTGGTACTCGGCGGCCTACCGTCTCTACACGCACCCGGACATCAACTGCCAGAAGTGCCACATCGTCCGTGGTCAGACTCCCGGCGGCGACATCGACGCGTGGGCGCCCGACCTCTGGCGCGTCCGCGAGCGTCTCCGTCCGGGCTACCTCCAGGACTGGATCGACGACCCGAAGACGATCATCCCCGCGACGAAGATGGCGAAGCTCTTCTTCCCGGAGAAGCAGCAGCACATCCTCAAGGGGAGCGACAAGGTCCAGATCGCCGCGGTCGTGGACTGGCTCATGGCCGGCGCGCCCTCGGTGCTCGAGGCGTACCCCAAGGCGCCGAAGTCGGGCACCGAGGTCCGCCTCACGAGCGAGCTCGTGAACCTCGACGCGGCCAAGGTCGAGGTCGAGGACGGCGGCAACTGGAAGGCTCTCGAGGAGGGCAAGGGCTTCACCCGCGAGCGCTCGTCGGCGCGCGTGACGGCGATCCGGGTGCCCGTCTCGGGATCCAAGGGCAAGGCATACCAGGTCCGCGTCAGCGACGACCGTTACTCGGCCATCGCGGACGTGACCGTCGGCGAATGAAGACAAGGGGTTGCGCGTCGCACGACGTGGAACCCGTTTCGAAGGCGACATGAGAATGATGCGCAAGCTTTCGGTCGTCCTCGCCGCGGTGATCGCGGCGACCGTCGCGGTGAAGAACGCTCCGGCCCAGGACAAGGCGAAGCTCGCCGTGTTCAAGGGCAAGGTGACCTTCGCGGGCAGCAAGCCCGAGAAGAACGCCATGGACAAGGCCGCCAAGGACGAGGAGTCCTGCGGCAAGGAGCGTCCGCTCGACAAGCTCAACATCGACGAGGGCTCGAAGGGCGTGTCCGACGTGGTCGTCTACATCAAGGACAAGGTCGCCGGCGAGTTCGACCCGAAGTTCAAGAAGGTCGTCCTCGATCAGAAGGGCTGCGTCTTCAAGGACCACGTGACGCTCGTCGCCGAGGGCGGCGAGGTGGTCTTCAAGAACTCGGACGGCGTCCTCCACAACGTCAAGTTCAACTCGACGAACAACGGGACGTTCAACCAGGGCGTCGGCGCGGGCAAGGAGCAGGCCCAGACGTTCAAGGCCGCCGAGTTCGTGAACCTCGAGTGCTCGGTGCACCCCTGGATGTCGGCCGTCGTCGTCGTCATGGCCCACCCGTACTACGCGGTCACGAACAAGACCGGCGACTTCGAGCTCCACCTCCCCGCGGGCAAGCACAAGATCATGGTCCAGCACCAGGTCCTCGGGAAGCTCGACAAGAAGGGCCAGGAGATCGAGATCAAGGACGGCGACAACTCGCACAACTTCGAGTTCAAGTGATCCGTCAGTCTCTGGAGATCTGAAGCATGGCCGAGCCGGACAAGAAGCCGGGAGACGTGCCCGCGAAGCTGCCCGTGGCCGGATCG
>CAZYLP010000302.1:0-9396 GCA_964648345.1 uncultured Planctomycetota bacterium | reverse complement strand
TGGAGCCGACTGTAGCCGCTCCGAGCGATAAGTTGAAGCGATGCCCCCCGGGGGGTAGCTTCTCACCGTTGAGCGAGGCCGAGAGAGACAGGGCGACCGGAGAGAGCACCGCGGTGACATCCGGCCACGCGTGGTACGCGCTCAAGACCCGCTCGCGGCACGAGCGGGTCGTGCGCGACGCGCTCGAGCTCCGCGGCCTCGAGTGCTTCCTGCCCATGTCCCTCGAGCGGCATCGCTGGAGCGACCGGATCAAGCTCGTCGAGACGCCGCTCTTCTCGACCTACCTGTTCGTGCGGCTCCCCGTCACCGCGCCGCGGCCGTCGGTGGGCGTGAAGGGCGCGGTCGAGCTCGTCGCCTTCGGCGGCCAGCCGGCGCCCGTGCCGGACGACGAGGTGGACGCGCTCCGCCGGCTCGCCTGCGGAGGAGTCGCGCTCGAGCGGCACCGCTTCCTGCGGCGCGGTCAGCGCGTGCGGATCCGCTCCGGGCCTTTCCGCGGCATCGAGGGGACGCTCGTGCGCCGGAAGGGCAAGGAGAAGCTCGTCATCAACATCGACCTGTTCGCTCAGGCCGCGGCGCTGACGCTCGACGGGCTCGACGTCGAGGCGGCCTGACCCGGGCCCGCTCCCAGCGGGTGGGCCTCGAGGAACTCGGCGATCGGCTTGTAGATCTCGTCCCGGCACCGCGCGCCGAGGAGGAGGTCGATGTGCCCGTAGTCCTCGACGAACCCGGCGTCCTTGCCGGCGAGGAGCCACTTCTTGTCGGTCGAGGAGATCTGGTCGTAGCCGACCTTCACGTTCTCGGGCGGGACGAGCCGGTCCACGCGCCCTCCGATCGCGAACCACGGGACCGTGATCCGCGAGAGGTTCTTGAAGAAGACGTGGTCGCCGCCCTCGAGCTCGTTCGTCGTGATCCACTTCGAGAACTGGTGGATCGCGCGCGTCGAGATGTTCGCGAGCGCCCGCGCGAGGCCGACGCGCATGAGCCGGCCCTCCATGTTCTTCGGGTTCACGATGAGCTTCGTGAGCGGCGGGTGCCAGTAGCCCGCGAGCGGCGCGACGAGGCGCGCCGCGAGGACGTAGTAGAGCGCGGGGAGGCGGTGGAGCTTCGCGAAGCGCGCGAAGGCGGCGATCTTCGGCGGTCGCGGCCAGCCGACCGGCGAGCCGCAGACGACGGCGGCCTGGATCGCCTCGTCGCCGTGGAGCTCGCAGTGAGCGTAGATCGACATGCCGCCCATCGAGTGGCCGACCCAGGAGACCTTCTTCGCGCCCGTCTCCTTGCGGACGAGGTCGATCGCCGCCTTCACGTCGTAGCGGGCGTGGTCCGCGAAGTCGTACTCGTACGGGCCGCGGCCCGCGGGCGGCCGCGCCGAGCCGCCGCGGCCGCGGAGGTCGAGGAGCCACGCGTCGAACCCGCGCGCGCGCAGGTAGCGGGGGAGCGAGATCTCCTCCGCGAGGTCGAGCGAGATCGAGTTGGCGCCGATCCCGTGGCAGACGATCACGGGCGGGAGGTGGGGCGCCTTGCCGTCGCTCCTGTAGCGGGCGAGCTCGACGACCCAGCCGTCGTCGCAGGCGACCTTGTAGACCTCGTCCGGGGCGCGCTCGGCGACCAGCCGCGAGGACAGCCAGAGGAGCAGGAGGTGCCAGACGACCGCGAAGACCGCGAGGGCAGCGACGACGGCCAGGGCGAGCTCGATCCGACTCATCGGCGGCGCAATGATAAGATGACGCGCCGAGGCATCCATGCGAAAAGCCCTGCTCATCGCATCGCTCGTGTTCCTGGGTGGCTGCCTCGACTACGAGGAGGTCATCACCCTCGCCGCCGACGGTTCGGGCAGCGTGCGGGTGGACGCCACGGTGGACCTCACCTTCGCCGAGAAGCTCATGGCGCTCCAGGTCCCGCCGGGCGAGAAGGCGCCCGAGGACATGGACGACCCCTACAAGATGATGATCTCCAAGGAGGAGATCGCGAAGAACGTCCAGGGCGTGGACGGCGTCACGATCAAGGAGATCTTCGTCGACGACGAGAAGGTCGGGCCGAAGAGGAAGATCAAGCTCCTGATCGACTTCAAGACGCTCGACGGGCTCAGGAAGACGACGGGCTTCCAGTACCGCGAGCTCGCCTTCGCCGAGAAGAACGGCGACATCGAGGCGACCTACAAGATCGACGCCCGGTTCCTGAAGGACCTGGGCCTCCTCTTCGCCGGCGAGGACCCGAAGGACGCGACCGAGCTCGAGAAGAAGATGCGCAAGGTCGTCGAGGGCGCGACCGCCGAAGCCGGGGCGCGCTTCGTCATCCACCTCCCCGCGAAGCCCTCGGCGACGAGCGGCAAGCGCGTCGAGGCCGACGCGAACGCCGTGAGCCTCGAGCTCGCGAAGAAGGACGCGAAGGCGCACGCCGCGCTCGTGAAGGAGCCGCTCGTCCTCACCGCCACGTTCCCGCGGAAGGACTGCGAGGTCCTCCTCAAGAAGCCGGAGCACAAGGAGGAGCGGAAGCTCCCTCCTCCGGCGAAGAAGGACGGCGACTAGTGGACGAGGAGCGGCGCGCGCTCGTCCGGCGGCTCACGGCGGATCCGTACGATCCGGTCGCCGGCCCCGCGCTCGCCCGCATCCTCTCGCGCGCCCCCGCGCCGGCGGCGGAGATGCCCTCGCCCTCCGAGCTCGTCCCGGGCCGCGCCGTCCTCATCGTCCGCGCCTCGATGCCGCGCGTCGCGTTCGCGTGGCGGGCGATCATGGACCGCGCGATCGGCCGCGTCGGGTGGGTCCGCTCCGCGGCCGCGGACGGTCTCTCGTGGGAGATCGACGTCCCCGACCTGGGCCGCTTCCACGTCGGCCTCACGAGCCTCGCCGTCCTCCCCGAGCTCGGCCGCCGGCAGGCCTCGGGCACGTTCAACGCCCTCGACGGCTCGGTCGGCCCCCAGCGCGGCGGCGGCTCGATCGGCGACCTCCACCGCCTCGCCGCCGGCCGCATCGAGGACGAGCCCGGCGCGCTCGGCGGCGACGGCCTGACCCACGCTCAACGTCTCCTCCTCGCCCACGTGACGGACCACGAGGGCCGCGCGATCGAGGAGGTGGCCCGCGCGGCGGGCTTCTCGGCCGAGAACAACCGCCACCCCGAGAGCGCGGCGGTCGTCCTCTACAACATGGCCGAGCAGAACCCGCGCGTGCGGCGCCCGCTCGTGACGCTCGAGTCGGCCGTCCTCCTCGCCGGCGCCGTGGTCCCGGGCCCGCTCGACTCGGGCTTCTGGGCGATCACCGACCTCCTCGTCGCGCGCGTGCCCGGCGCGACCGCGCTCCTCGAGGGCCTCCCGTGGGCCGTCGTGAACGGGATCCAGACGAGCGCGATCCACTCGCCGCCTCACGAGCCGGGCGAGGTCGCCGACGCGCTCGTCGCGCTCCTCCAGAACCCGCGCGCCGGCCTCGACGAGATCGCGACCATCGAGGGCCCCGACTTCCCGGGCGGCGGCGAGGTCGGCTCGCGCGGCGACATCGGCCGCTTCTACGCGACCGGCGCGGGCACCCTCCGCCTCCGCGCCGCGATCGAGAAGCAGCTCCCCGCGCGCCTCCTCGTCACGACCCCGTGGCCCGAGGACGCGCCCGACACGCTGAAGCGGGTCGTGAAGGAGGCCGTGGCCGCCGGGCGCCTCGACGGCGTCGGCGAGGTCTCCGAGTCGGGGCCGCTCCGGGTGGACCTCGAGCGCGGCGTCGAGGCCGGAAGGCTCGAGGCCGTGAAGGCCGCGCTCCAGGAGCTGCTGCCCAGCGAGACCGAGGTCCAGTACCGGCTGCCGGCCCCGCTCGTGTGGTGGCTGCGGACGTTCCTCGACGAGCAGCGGCGGTCGGGGCTCTCGGACGCCGAGATCCAGCGGCGGGTGCTCGAGGCGAAGCGGGTCGCGAACGCGGGCAAGAGACGGACGCATGTCTTCTGAGGGGCGCGACGGGCGCGTCCTCTCACCGCGGTGCTCCCTCCGGTCGCCCTGGTTCGCGCTCGGCGCCGTCCTCGTCGTCTACGTCGTGACGATCACGCTCGTCGGGCGCTTCCCCTTCACGGACGAGATCGCCTTCAAGGCCGCGGGCCGCGAGTGGGCGCAGACGGGTCGCTTCGCGGCGCCCGAGCTCTGGGACTTCCGCGGTCTCAGGCCGCCCGTTCAGGACATCTGGTTCGCTCACCTCCCGGTCTACACGTTCCTTTACGGGCTCGTCGTGAAGATCGTGGGGTTCGGACTCAGGAGCGCGATCGCGTTCGATGCGACGATCCACGCGCTCCTCGCGGCGGCGACGGCCGTCACGGCGCGAACGCTCGCCCCCGCGCTCGACGTCCGGGGAGCCGCCGCCGCCGCCCTCGCGGTGCTCCCGCTCGGGATCCTCGGACGGCCCGACGACCTCGCGATCCTCCTCGCGCTCCTGGGGCTCCGCCACCTGCACGCAGCGCCGCTCACGGCCGGACGTGCGGCCGTGTCCGGCGGGTTCTTCGGTGCCTCGGCGGCGACGAGCGCGGGCGTGGCCTTCCAGCTCGGCCTCGTCGCGCTGCCGGTGGTTCTCCTCGCGCCGGGCGGCCGGTCGGCGGTCATCCGGAACGGCCTCGCGTGGTGCGCCGCCGCCGCCGCCGTGTGTGGTCTCCTCTTCGCGCCGCTTCTCGTTGCGCGGCCCGATGCGCTCGAGCAGTACCGCCAGCACGCGGCGACTCAAGTCGGGAGCACGCTCTCGATCGCCTCCTACGTCTCGTCCTGGCGTTGGGGGAAGCCGTTCGTGTGTCTCGCCGCGGGCTCGTTCGCCTGCGCCGCGATCACCTTCGAGCGGTCTCGCCGGTGGGTCCTGCTCTGGAGCGGGCCAGTGCTGGCGACGCTCAACCTCGTCGTCTTCTTCCCCTTCAAGTGGCCGTATGCGTGGTTCGTCGGCCCCTGGGTGATCGCCGCGCTGGCCGCCGACATGGGCATCGTATGGCGAAGCCGCGCGCGCCGCGCCGGTCTCCTCGTCGTCGTGGCGCTCTGGATGGGAGGGACTTCACGCGCAGCCCAGGACTTCCTCATGAACCTCTCGCTCCCCGCCGAGCAGAGGTACGAGGCGACGGCCGCGCGCGTGCGCGCCCAGGTCCCACCCGGGTCGCGGGTCCTCGCCTTCGAGCACTGGCCGGCGCTCGCGAGCGACCACGCGTGCTTCGACCCTCTCTTCGCCGACGTCGATCTCTCGACGATCGACTACATCGTCCTCACCGGGAACGCGTCCGGGCAGCCCGGGAGGCCGGTCGAGGTTCGGCCCGATCGCAAGGCCGAGGTCGCGACGCGCTTCTCGGTCGTGGACGACGGGCTCGGCCGCGAGCCGAACCGGATCCTCGGCGTGAGGATCTCGCGGAGCGCGTACGGCTGGGGAGCCGTCGTGCTCAAGCGAGTCCGGTGAGCGGAGCCTCACCGTGAGGATCGCGTTCGTCGTGCACGACTACGGCCGCCAGGGCGGGCAGAGTCGCTACGTCCACGAGCTCGCGACGCGCTTCGCGCGCGAGCACGAGGTCCACGTCTTCGCGAACACCGTCGGCCCCGAGCGCGACCCGGCGATCCGCTTCCACCACGTGCCCGCGTGGCGGCGGAGCGCGCTCACGACCGTGCTCAGCTTCATCCTGCCGGCGACGCTCCTCGTCCGCGGCTTCGAGGTCGTCCACGCGCAGGGCCTCTGCGGGCTCCGGCAGAACGTGATCACCGCGCACATGTGCGTCGCGCGCTGGTTCGAGGAGCAGCGCCGCGTCCAGGGCCGGCTCGGCTGGAAGCAGCGGCTGTTCCGAGCCCTCGTGCTCCCGCTCGAGCGCCGGGCCTTCGCGCCACGGCGCACGCGCGAGGCGATCGCGGTCTCGTCGTCCGTGGGGCGTGACCTCGCCGCGTGCTATGGCCGTGGCGACAGGGTGACCGTGATCCCGCACGCCGTGGACCTCGAGGCCTTCAACCCGAACGCGCGCGCCACGCACCGCGAGGTGGCGCGGCGCGAGCTCGGCGCGCGAGACGGTGAGGTCCTCGCCCTGTACGTCGGTGACCTTCAGAAGGGCGCGGGCGCCGCACTGCGGGCCGTCGCGCGCGTCTCCGGCGTGCGGCTCGCCTTCGTGTCCTTCGCCGATCGGCGTGCCTCGGTCTCGCTCGCTTCCGAGCTCGGCGTGAGCGAGCGCGTCACGTTCGTCCCCGGCACGGGCGGCGTCGAGCGCTTCTACGCCGCGGCCGACGTCTTCCTCTACCCGACGCTCTACGACACGTTCGGCATGGTCGTGGCCGAGGCCATGGCGAGCGGGTTGCCGGTGATCACGACCGCGTCGGCGGGCGCGTCCGAGCTGATCGAGGACGGAGTGAACGGGATCGTCGTCCCGTCCATCACGGACGGCGACGCGCTCGCCGCGGCGCTCGAGCGTCTCGCGCGTGACCCCGGGCTGCGCGAGCGCCTCGGCGCGGCGGCGCGCCGCAGGGTCGAGGGCTCGACGTGGGACGACGTCGCGCGGCGGACCCTCGAGGTCTACGCGCGCGCGTGCCGAGCGTGAAGCCCCGCATCGCGTTCGTCGTGAACGGTGCGCCCGGGAGCGCCATGGACGTGCGCGCTCGCGCGTTCGCGGAGCGGCTCGCGTCCGACTTCGACGTCCGGCTCCTTCACCGCGGCTCGCGGAAGGTGCTCTCGCTGGTCGCGATCTTCTTCCGGCTCGTCGCCATGCGGCCGCGCGCGGCGTGGGTCTTCGACGTCGCCTACTCGGGCGTGCTCGCGACGTGGCTCGCAAGCTGGCTCGGTTGGTTTCGCTGGGTCATCGACACGGGCGACCCCGTCGTCGAGCTCGCGCGCTCCATGGGTCGCGGGCCGCTCGGGCTCGCGCTCACGAGCCTCCTCGAGAGGATCGCCCTCGGCCGCGCGAGCCACATCGTCGTGCGCGGGACCTTCCACGAGGAGTGGCTCCGCGCTCGCGGGCGCACGAACGTGACGACGATCCAGGACGGCGTGGACGTCGCGGCCGTCGCCGCGGCCTCCGGTCCGGACGCGCGCGCGAAGACGCGTGGCGAGCACGGTCTCGGCGACGACGTCGTCCTCGGCCTCGTCGGCTCGCTCGAGTGGAGCGAGAAGCTCGGCACGGGCTACGGCTGGGACCTCGTCGAGGCGGTGGGGCTCCTCCGCGATCTCCCGGTGAAGGGGCTCGTCGTCGGCGACGGTCCGGGCCTGGAGCGGCTCCGTCGCCGCGCGGCCGAGCTCGGGGTCGCGGAGCGGATCGTCTTCACGGGGCGAGTCTCCTACGAGAGGCTCCCCGCGCTCATCGCGGCCATGGACGTGGCGCTCTCGACGCAGACGGACGACCTCGTCGGCCGCTTCCGGACGACGGGGAAGTTGCCGCTCTACCTCGCGGCCGGGCGGTTCATCCTCGCGAGCGAGGTCGGCGAGGCGAAGCTCGTGCTGCCCGGGAGCATGCGCGTCCCCTTCGCGGGGACGAGCGACCCCGGGTACCCGGGGAGGATCGCCGAGCGCGTGCGCGCGGTCGCGGGGGACCGCGCACGGCTCGACGTCGTCGCCGAGCAGCGGAGGATCGCGGCGGAGCGGTTCGACTACTCGGTGCTCGGGGAGCGGGTGCGTCGGATCGTCGAACGCCTCAGCGGAGGAGGCGCTCGACGTGAGGCGTGACCTGCTCCGCCCATGTTCGAGCGCCCTTCGCGCCGTAGTGTCCGTCGTAGTGTCCGTGACGGAGCTTCTTGCAGTAGCTCTCCTCGCCATCGGTGAATCCGGGCGCCGGGTCCACCCAGGTCATGTGCCCCTCGGCGCAGGCGGCCCGGAGCGTCTCCCAGACCGGCTTCTCCGTCGGAAGCGGCGGCCAGAGCCGCGCCTCCGCGGGGCGGTTCGAGGTGACGAAGCGCGAGACGATGAGGTGCGCTCCGCGCTCGCGACACCGTCGGTCGAGGTCGAGGACCAGGCGCGCCAGGACCGCGTGGCCGTCGAGGCTCTCGGCACGACGGACGACCTCGCGCCACGCGGTCGCGTCCACCGCCGGCGTGCCCTGGGAGCGAGCGATCGCAGCCCGGATCGGGCGGTAGAGCGTCTCGAATAGAGCCGAAGACCGCCTCAGACTCGTGAGGGCGCGCGACCCTCGTCCGACCCGGATCGGTGACCGGTAGAGCTCGCCCGGGGCGAGCGGCGGGATCTTCGTCTCTCGCACGCGGAGCTCTCCGCCCTCGAGCGCGGCGATCGGAACCTCCGTCCCGTAGAGGGGGAGCACGTTCTCGACGAAGTCGTTGTCGCAGAAGTGATAGACCACGACCTTCACGGGCGCTCGCTCCAGCCACTCCGCCGCCATCCGGAGGCTCTGGAGCGTCGAGTAGCCGCGGACTCCTGCGTTCACCACCCGCACCGGTGCTGCCTTCGAGAGACCGAGAGCCACCTGCGAGGGGGCGGTCTCGTCATCGTTCATCTCGGCACAGAGCGTCGTCGAGTCACCGACGAAGAGGACGGTCGTCGTCATCGGCGCAACGTCCCAGCCGATCCCCTTCCGTTCGCCGTTGGGTCCGGTCTCGATCCAGCTGTCGGCGTCGCCGTTGTGGATCCGCGCGGAGGGACGGTTCCTGAGGCCGAGCGCGGGGTCCTCCGCCCAGAGATAGGCGTGCGATGGGTCGCCGTCGAGAGGTCGTCGTCCGGCGACGCGCGTCCCGATCTCGCCGAGAGCGAGGCTCACGAGGAGCGAACCGAGCGCCGTGGCGATGGCGAATCGCCGCCTCCGTGACCGGGTGGCCGTCGTCACGAGGAACGTTCCTCCTCGCGCCACGCTCCTCGTCGTGCGAGCGACCAGCACCGAGCGAGGCCGGCGACGAGGATCCCGAGCACCACGCTCCATGCGGCCCAGGCCGCGGACGCGGCGCGAGGGACGCGTTGCGCCGCGACGAAGGGGAGGAGCGTGAAGCGGCGCGCCTCCTCGGTCTCGAGAAAGCCGGGCTGCGAGAGGCCCCACTCGTCGAAGTGGCCGGTCGCGAGCGCGACGACGTTGACGACTCGCTGCGGGACCACGAAGCGGGCGCGCTGCGCGCTCTCGACGTTGTAGCTCACGAGCAGCGAGGAGATCTGGACCAGCACGCTCAGCGCGATCGTCGCGACGCACGCGCGGCGACCGAGCGGGCCGAGTCCCGGCCACGCTCGCCATGCGAGGGGGATCCCCAAGAGCGCGATCGCGTGGACTCCACCGAGCACGTAGCGGTCACCCCAGCAGGCGCTCCCGCCCCACGGCACGTAGGTCGCGTAAGTCGCGACCTGCCCGATGAGGAGGAGCACCCCCGCGGCGAGCCACCAGGTCGCGACGTCGCGACGCGCGAGCCTCCCCGACAGCGCGAGCGCGAGCGGGATGAGGACGAGCGGGTCGAACACGAAGACGCTCTTCGCGGGCGACACGAAGGGTCCGACGAGCCCCTGC
>CAZYLP010000301.1:0-9397 GCA_964648345.1 uncultured Planctomycetota bacterium | reverse complement strand
AGCGCGCCGAAGAGGATCCCGCCGCCGAGCGAGCGGGGGACACTCCCGCGGTCGAGCCACATCTGCCGGGCGACGAGGCGGACCATGCGCCACGCCGGCTTCGGGTCGCCCCACTCGGCGAGCGTGCTCGTGTAGATCGCCTGGAGGACGCCGACGAGGATGAGCGGCGTCGCGATCACACCGATCACGAGCGCCGCGCCGAGGTCCCGCGCGAGGCGCGGGCGGAGGCGCCGCGCCCAGAGCTCGATGAGCGCGGTCGGCCCGGCGACGAGGCCGACCGCGACGCCGACGAGGAGCGGCTCGAGCCAGCGCTTCCGAGGGATCGCCTCGCCCTTCGCGAGGAGGTAGGTGACCTCGCCGATCAGGAAGACGAGCCCGAAGGCCCCCGACACGAGGAGCGCCCGCAGGAACGCGCGTCGGACGGGGCTCTCGACCGGGGTGGTCGCTTCGCTCACCGCGTCGAGTCTAATTCACGGGGCAACTCCACGCGCGGACGTGCTTTCGGCGCTGGCTCTTTTCCATCGAATCGATCCGGACGAGCGCCGGTCTTCTCCCCCGAGGTGAATCAGGATGAGGGTCAACGTCTACTCCGCCAGCCTCGTGCTGCTGGCTATCGGGTGCGGGAACGTCATGGGCCGGAAGATGACCGAGACCGCGGTGCCGCCGATGGCGCCGGCGTGCGACGGCCGCGAGCAACGAGTGATGAAGTCCGAGAGCCTGCAGGACCGTCCGACGGACGCGACCGTCACGGCCGCTGTGCCGGCGGAGAAGGAGCCGAGCAAGACGCCGATCAAGGCGGAGCCGGCCCCTCCCCCCGAGAACGAGTTCAAGGTCGTCAAGGGCGACGACGCGACCTCGACGTTCGCGGTGGACGTGGACACGGCGAGCTACTCGCTCGTCCGGCGCTATCTCCGGCACCATCAGCTCCCGCCGCTCGAAGTCGTCCGCGTCGAGGAGCTCCTGAACCGCTTCGACATCACCGACCCCGCTCCGCCGACGGACGGCAGGCCCTTCGCGACGCGGATCGAGGTCGCCGGTTGCCCGTGGAAGCCGGAGGACAAGCTCGTCCGGATCGCGCTCCGCGGCCGCGAGATCGAGGCCGAGAAGCGGCCCCCGACCAACCTCGTCTTCCTGATCGACGTCTCGGGCTCCATGTCTCCGCCCGAGCGGCTCCCGCTCCTCAAGGAGGGGCTCGCCATGCTCGTCGAGAAGCTCGGCGAGAAGGACCGCGTCGGGATCGTCGTCTACGCCGGCGCCGCGGGCGTCGTGCTGCCGCCGACGAACGGGAGCAACAAGGCGAAGATCCTCGAGTCGCTCGAGCGCCTCCACGCGGGCGGCTCGACGAACGGCGGCGCCGGGATCGAGCTCGCCTACCGCACCGCGATCGAGGGCTTCATCGAGGGCGGCATGAACCGCGTGATCCTCTGCACGGACGGCGACTTCAACGTCGGCCTCTCGGGCGTGGGCGAGCTCGAGAAGTTCATCGCCGAGAAGAGGAAGACGGGCGTCTTCCTGAGCGCGCTCGGCTTCGGCGTGAGCGGTCACGGCGACCGTGTCATGGAGACGCTCGCCGACAAGGGCAACGGCCACTACGCCGCGGTCGACGACCTGAAGGAGGCGAAGCGCGTCCTCGTGACCGAGCTCTCGGGCACGCTCGTCACGATCGCGAAGGACGTGAAGGTCCAGATCGAGTGGAACGCGGAGCGCGTCAAGAAGTGGCGCCTCGTCGGCTACGAGAACCGCGTCATGGCGAACTCCGACTTCAAGGACGACAAGAAGGACGGCGGCGAGATCGGCGCGGGTCACCGCGTGACGGCGCTCTACGAGATCGAGGAGTCTCCCGCGTCCCCGAGCGAGCCGTCGTCCGTGTCCCCGAGCGAGCGCAGCGAGTCGAGGGGCCCTCTCTGCAGCGTGCGGCTCCGCTGGAAGGCTCCGGACTCCGAGACGAGCACGGGCGCGGAGACGGCCTTCACGGGTCCCACGAAGTCCTTCGCGGACGCCTCGACGGACTTCAAGTTCGCGGCCTCGGTCGCCGCGGGCGGCATGCTCCTCCGGCACTCGACGCACAAGGGCGACGCGACGTTCGCGAAGGTGATCCGCTGGGCGTCGGACGGCCTCGGCCAGGACCCGCGCGGCGAGCGCAGCGAGTGGATCGACCTCATGCGCCGTGCCGCGAACATCTCGAACCAGCCGGCCGAGGAGAAGATCGACGCCCGCGACGCCGCGATCTATCGCGAGCGCACCCGTGGGTGAGGAGAAGGTCTGCGCGCCTCCTCCGCGCGTCGAGGAGCCGGTCCGTTACGTCGTGGTCCGCCCCCGCGAGGGGGCGGACCGTTCCGTCACGAGGCGGCGTGCGCTCCTCGTCGCGGGGCCCGTGCTCGTCGCGCTCCTCGGCGTGCTCGCCCTCTCCGCGTCCCCGAGCGAGCGCAGCGAGCCGAGGGGCCTCTCCGTGTCCCCGAGCGAGCGCAGCGAGTCGAGGCCCCCGCGCGTCGTCCTCGAGCGGCCCGCGAGCGACGTGTCGCTCGTCGCGCGCGAGCTCTCGATCCCGGTGAGCGTCGTTCTCGGCGAGAAGCTCGTGGTCGTGAAGCGAGAGACGGGCTACACGCACGTCCTCCTCGAGCGCGCCGGTCAGCCGTCCGAGACGCGCATGGTCGCGGAGCCCGGCGATCCGATCGAGGTGCGCGCCGGCGGTCAGGCGATCGAGACGCAGCCCGGCGAGTCGATCTCGATCGAGAAGGGCGAGGGCGAGCTCGTGCGGATCGCCGTCATCGGCGGAGTCTCTCGAGGCGGAGGGACTTCACGCGCGCGATGACGGGGTCGAGGACCGGCGCGATGCGGCGCACTTGCAGCGGCAAGTCGAGCACGGCGTCCGTCACCTCTCCCCGCTTCGAGTCGTGCTTGAACCCGAGCGTGACCAGCCCGGCGGCCTCCGCGGCCACAACCTCGACGAGCCTGCCATCCTCCGCGAGCCAGGAGCGCTGTCCGACGACGACGACCTCGGGGCGCTCGGCGGTCACGCGCTCGGCGATCGCGCGCGGGTCGTCCGTCACGACCGCCGCGGACTTGAAGCCGAGGAACTCGAAGACGTGGGAGAGGCGAACGCACCGCTCGTCCCTGTCGCCGACGACCAGGGCGGCTCCTCGCTCGGTGGGGATCCAGGACCGGTCTTCTTCCGGGCCCGGCTGGGGCTCCGGGGGAGCGGGCTCACCATTGTGTACGACTCGATAGATGGTGCCGTCGGCGTGAAGCGTGATCTCGGTCGCCGGCACCGCCGGCAACTTCTCGAGGATCCGGACGAGCGTGTCTCGCTCGCGACTCGTGAGCCCGTGGACGACGCCTCGGAGGACTCTCAGGAGCTCGGGTGCGGTCTCGCCGCTCAGCAGGGGACACCCCTTGATGTTCGGCGACGACCCTCGATGAACGAAGATCATGATTTCCTCGAGCTTAACGTCTCGATCAGAAAGTGCACGTTCCGTGTCGTTGAATCGTTCGGACCGTATCGGGATGAGGCGTCGGAACTCTTTTGACCGCGGTCGAGCAGCAAGATTCGAGCGAGCGACATGCCCACGGCGCTTGATCCTCCTCCGGGCCCGTGAGAGCGTGAGCCTCCATGGTCAGGAAGACCCGGGCTGACGGTCCCCGACGGGCGCTCACGCGGATGTCCTCGGGTATCCTGGGCCTCGACACGATCCTCGGTGGCGGTTTCTTCCGGGGCGGGACCTACATCGTCATGGGGGCCCCGGGCTCGGGGAAGACGGTCACGGCGTGCCAGGCCGGGTTCGCGCACGCGGCGGCCGGCGAGCGCGCTCTCTACGTGAGCCTGCTCTCCGAGTCCCACGGACGTCTCCTCGACAACCTCCGATCGCTGAGCTTCTTCGACGAGGCCGTCATCGGCGACCGGTTCTCGTTCTTGAGCGGGTACGGCATCCTCGAGAAGGAAGGCCTGACCGGGCTCATCAAGTTCTTGACGAAGACCGTCCGGGCGAGCGGCGCGACGTTGCTCATCATGGACGGCGTGTTGACCGCGTCCGAGTTCGCCGAGACCGAGCTCGGGGTCAAGAAGTTCATCCACGAGCTCCACGTGACGATGGACCTCGCGGGGTGCACGACGCTCCTCCTGACGAACTCCGTGCACCCGCAGATGCGTTATCCCGAACAGACGATGGTGGACGGGCTCATCGAGCTCACCCACGAGACCGTCGGAGTGCGCTCGGTCCGGGAGATCGAGGTCCGGGAGTTCCGCGGTGGCGCCCAGGTCCGCGGGCGGCACGTCTTCGAGATCACGTCGGCGGGGACGACGATCTACCCGCGGATCGAGGCGCTGCCGCCCGACGAGGCGATGCACTTCGGCCGCGACCGGCTCGCGTTCGGCGTGACGAGCCTCGACGCCATGCTGAACGGCGGGGTCGTCCGGGGCTCGACGACGATGATCTCCGGGACCTCGGGCACCGGGAAGACGATCCTCGGCCTTCACTTCCTCGCGGCCGGCGCCGCGAGGAAGGAGCGCGGCCTCTACCTGGGCTTCCACGAGGACACGGTGGAGCTCGCGGCCAAGGCCGAGGCGCTGAGGCTCCCGTTCGCGGAGTACGTCGAGACCGGGCTCCTCGAGCTCCTCTGGGAGCCGTCGGCCGAGCTCATCCTCGACCAGGTGGCCGACCGCCTCCTCGTCTCGGCCCGCCGGCGCGAGGTGACCCGGCTCTTCCTCGACGGTCTCGGGACGCTCGTCGAGACGGCGATCCACCCCGACCGAGTGAGCCGCTTCTTCACGGCTCTCATGAGGAGGCTCCGCGCGCTCGGCGTGACCGCCGTCGTGAGCGACGAGATCCAAGTGCTCGCGGGGCCCCAGGTGGACCTGCCGGGGGGGCGTCTCGGCGCGGGGGTCGACAACCTCATCCTCGTGCGGCACGTCGAGCTCCACTCCCAGCTCTACCGGCTCCTCTCGATCCTCAAGATGCGGAGCAGCGGCTTCGACTCGGCGATCCGCGAGTTCACGATCGGCGCCGACGGCATCGACGTGTCGCGCACGTTCGAGAGCGCCGAGGCGATCCTGACCGGCATCGGTCGTCCGTCTCTCTCCGGATCCCCGTCGTCCGGGCGCAAGCCCCGGCGAGGTAGGCGTCCATGAAGACGGTGCTCGTCGTCGAGGACGAGTACGCCGTCGCGAGCGCCGTGGCCGACTTCCTCGCGGAAGCCGGCTACAAGGCCGTGACCGCGAGCGACGGCAGGGAAGGGCTCGCTCGTCTCTTCGAGTGCCGTCCCCAGCTCGTGATCCTCGATCTCATGATGCCGGTCATGGGGGGGAGCGAGATGCTCAAGTCGATGCGCGCCCACGAGGAGCACAAGGCGACCCCCGTGATCGTCATGACGGGGATGCCGCAGGTCGACCCGGACCTCGCCTTCGACGACTTCATCCTGAAGCCGTTCAACATCGACAACCTGCTCGCGAAGGTCGCGGCCCGCCGCGAGCGCGGCGACATCGGGGTCAACCCAGCGCCTCGCGCCTGAGCTTCGCGAGGAGATACTCGGTCTCGCGTCTCGAGTCCGTCGCGATGGCCAGGTCGTATTCGGTCCTGGCGACGGCGAGATCGCCCTTGAGCTCGGCGATGAGGCCGAGGCTTGCGTGGAGCTCGCACTTCGCTCGAGGAGTGTCCGCGACCTGGGAGAGGAGGCCTTCGCGCTTGGTCTTCCCGCGCGCGAAGCGGACCAGGACCCCCGGCCAGCCCGGAGCCTGCGCGATCGTGCGGGCTCCTTCGTGCTTCTCGTCGAGGAGAGCGAGGAAGACGGCGGCGAAGCCCTTCGCGTGGAACTCGTCCTCGACGGCCTCGGCGAGGTCGGCCTTCGCGCCCTCCCAGTCGCCGCGGCCGAGCCGGAAGATCGCGCGGGCCGTGTAGAGGCCGGCGTCGTGCTCCTCCTCGATCACGTCGTCGAGCTCGGCGATCGCCGCCGCGACGCCGCCCGCGAGCGCGACGTAGTGGGCCTTGATCCCGACGTAGTCGGGGAAGATCTTGGCCGCGCGCGTGAGGTCGGTCAGGCCCTTCTTCACGTCGCCGCGGAGGACGCGCGCCTCGCCGCGGACGCCGAGGGCGACCCCGGCGTCCGGGTCCTCCGCGATGCGTCTCTCCGCGTCGGCGACCGCTCCGTCGAGGTCGCCCGCCGCGAGGCGCGCGTGGGCGCGGAGCTCGATGTAGAACGGGTTCTCTCCGTCGCGCGCGATCGCGCGCTCGATCTCCGAGAGAGCGATCTTCGGGCTGCCGTTCGCGATCGCGAGGTCCACGAGCTCGCCGAGGCGCTCGATGTTGCGCACGAGCTCCTCCGCGGGCTCGCCGTCCTCGATCTCCTCCACGTCCTCGTCGGCCAGGACGTCGTCGTCGCTCTCGATCTCGTCGTCGCCGAGAAACCCGCAGCACATCTCGATCGTCTTCTCGACCTCATCCGCCGTCAGGGCTCGCGCGCCCCGGCCGAGGAGGACGCCCCGGTGAGCGCCGAGGCAGAGCGTCGTCACGAGGTCGCTCAGCGCCTCGTGCGGGATCTTCTTCCCGAACGCCGCGGCGAGGCCGAGGACCGGGGCGGCGTCGTAGTTGTCCTCGCTCGTCACCGTCTCGCCGGCGACGCCGTCCACGAGGACCTGGTAGAAGCCGACGCACGCGTGGTCCGCGACGCACGCCGCGAGCGCCTTCCCGCCCGCGCGCTTCGCGAGCTTCGCGGCGAGCTCGTCCCACGACGCGCCCGGCTCGTCGGACCACGCGGAGATCGCGACGTACTTCTTGAAGTGCTTCGCGAGGACGTTGGGTCCGCGCGTCTCGTCCGTCACGAGGAGGCGGAGCCTCTCCTTGTGACCGCGGGCCGCTTCGAGGAGCTGTTCGTTGGACCAGGAGACCGGCAGGAAGAGGAAGGCGCCGTCGAAGCCCAAGGAGGACTCTCAGTCGTGGTCGTGGTGGTGTCCGTGGTTCAGGGCGCCCGTGAGTCCGCTCGTCGCGCTGGGCGAGCCGATCGTAACACCCGACTTCGCGATGAAACCCTTCTTGCCTTCGTGCTCGATCTCGAGCGCGTCCCCTTCGAGCCTGGGATACTCCCCGCATGACGACTCCGCTCAGGAAGCTCCTCCTCACCGCGCACGTGACCTTCTCGGTCGGCTGGCTCGGAGCTGTCGCCGCATATCTCGCGCTCGCGATCGCCGGCCTCACGAGCCGCGATGCGCAGACGGTGCGGGCGGCTTACCTCTCCATGGAGCTCATCGGCTGGGGCGTCATCGTCCCGCTCGGTGGTCTCACGGTGCTCACCGGTCTCGTCCAGTCGCTCGTGACCGAGTGGGGCCTGTTCCGGCACTACTGGATCGCCGCCAAGCTCGGGCTCACGCTCGTCGCCGTGGTCGTGCTCCTCGTCCACATGAAGACCGCGGTGAGCCCCATGGCCCGGATCGCGGCGGCGGCCGAGCTCGGGCCGGGCGACCACGCGCAGCACAGAGTCCAGCTCGTGCTCCACGCGGCGGGTGGGCTGGCCGTGCTGCTCACGACGACGGCGCTCTCGGTGTGGAAGCCGTGGGGGCTCACTCCCTGGGGCAAGAAGAAGCAAGCCGAGAGGCGTGGAGTCGTGGAGGCACGGCCCGACTTCGTGGCGGTCCCCGTCCTCGTCGCCGCCGGCGGCCGCTCCGTGGAGTGGTGGGCGAAGGTCGTGGGGGCCCACGTGGTGGTCCTCGCGCTGCTCGCGGTGGTCGTGCTCCACGTCAGCGGTGGCATGTCCAATCACTGAGGTCGGCGTTTGGGCGGGATCATCGGCGTCCAGCCAGTCATGTCCGGCGGCTCGAACGACGGACCGTTCTTCTGGACCGCGGCCATGTAGTAGGCATCGCGAGCCCGCGGCTCCGAGGCGCAGAGAGTGCAAGCGTGCGGGCCCATGAGGAAGATCGGCATCCATGGGTCCTTCGCGAGGGCCTTCCACTTCTCGAGGAACTCGTCGGAGCAGGCGCCCTTCCTGAATGGATGACCGTCCTCGAGCCAGCCGATCGCGCGAAGGCGGGCGGTGTTCCGCGGAAAGAAGTAGCTGCAGGGAGCGAGGTCCTCGAAGTGAGTCATGGTGTGCCTCGCGCAAGCTACTTCGGCGCTGACGTGCCGTGTCGCCGCGAAGCCACACTTCTTGTGACCTCGTGCGCTCGATGTCGGAGGGGCTCGGTATTCTCGGCCGCTGCGGGAGGTTTCGATGTCCTTCGACTTCTTCCAGCCGTTCGTCGAGGCGGACGAGCGTCAGGCCGAGCTCTATGAGCGCGAGCTCGTCCGTCTCTTCGAGCAGTCCGCGGAAGGAGAGGCCGTCCGCGCGCAGGGTTTCGGCTCGACGTGGGTCGGCTACCTCGTCCACTACGGCCTGAGCCACCTCGGCGTCTCGCCCGCGACGATGAATGCGGTCGAGATGGACGAGATCGTCTTCCAGCTCCTCCCGAACAAGGTGTCGTGCGACTCGAGCGTGGCCCCTGCCGTGGTGGCAGAGCTCCGAGCCTTCTTCCGGTTCGCCGAGCGTGAGTTCGGTTTCACGCGCGCGGCCGAGTGTCTCGCGGTGCTCGACGAGTCGTGCGAGGAGCGCCTCGCCCAGGAGTTCGAGGATCCGGCGAACTGGGGTATGGCGAAGTCCATGGTCATGGCGGGCAAGCAGGCGGGCTTCGACATGACGACCGAGGCAGGCCTCATGGAGTTCATGGCCGCCTACAACGCCGCGCTTCCGGGGACGCGTCCGGGGTTCTCGTTGCCGAGCTTCGCGCCGGAACCGGCCGGGCCCCTCGGCGGAGGTCTCTCCCGTGAGGAGCGGGAGGCGAGGCGAAGGAAGCGGAAGATGCAGAAGGCGGCGCGGAAGCGCGGGCGGTAGCTGGGCGTGGGGCGGGCCCGTTCGGGGAACTACTGCTGGTGCTGCGACCGTCGCCGCCCGAACGAGCGGTTCTCGGGGAAGGGGCACGGGCGCCACATCTGCCGGGAGTGCTCGAAGCTTCCGCAGGGCGACCGGGACTTCCGCTCGGCGGAGCGAACCATTGATCGCCTCATGCGCTGGGGGAGAGTCACGCGCCGGGTCCGGCCGCAGATCGAGCGATTCCTGCGGCACCCGAGCGTCCGGGTTCGAGAGTACGCCGCGCAGATCCTCGAAGCCGACCGGGCGGAGCGGGCCGAGTTCCGGCGGATGCTGGAGGAAGAGGCGCGGCTCGTCGATCTCGCGTTCGAGGAGGAGGAGGAAGCACTTTCGGCACCGAGCGACGAGGCGGGTCTCCAGCCATCCGACGACGAGCTCGGGTCCGACGCGTTTCTCGTGGTGGAGGACTTCGGGCGACATTGAAGGGGCCTGCGCGCGTGGTAAAGTAGGCGCCCTCTCGGCGGCTTAGCTCAGTCGGTTAGAGCGACGGCTTCATAAGCCGTAGGTC
>CAZYLP010000300.1:0-9408 GCA_964648345.1 uncultured Planctomycetota bacterium | reverse complement strand
AACAGCGGGTGCTCGGAGTCGAGCTCGGCCGCCGGGATCCCCTCGGGCGTCGCCTCCATGAGCTCGTCCCACCAGAGGTCGCGGCCCTTCGTCATCGAGACCTTGTCGCCCGTGCGCTTGAGGACGATCGTGTTCCTCACGGTCGGGCACGAAGGGAGCGCCTCGTCGACCGTCTTCTTGAGCTCGACGACCTTGCCGCGCCGCCAGCCGCCGTCGGCCGTGATGACGAGCTTGGCGCCGGCGTCGTTCATGCGGTCGATGATCGCCTGCGCCGAGAAGCCGCCGAAGACGATCGAGTGGACCGCGCCGATCCGCGCGCACGCGAGCATGGCGACGGCGATCTCGGGGACCATGGGCATGTAGATGCCGACTCGATCGCCCGCCTGGATGCCCGTCTTCCTGAGCACGTTCGCGAAGCGAGCGACCTCGCGGTGGAGCTGCGCGTAGGTGAGCGTGCGGACCTCACCGGGCTCGCCCTCCCAGATGAGCGCGGCCTTGTTCTGGCGCGCGGTCCCGAGGTGCCGGTCGAGGCAGTTCCACGAGAGGTTCGTCTTCGCGCCGACGAACCACTTCGAGTGGGGCGCCTTCCACTCGAGGACCGTCTTCCACGGAGCGAACCAGTGGAGCTCGCGCGCGATCTCGGCCCAGAACGCCTCGGGTTCGTCGAGGCTCTTCTTGTAGAGCCGCTCGTAGTCCTCGAACGCGGAGATGCGCGCCTTCTGGCGGAAGTCCTCCGGGGGGCCGAAGCGGCGGCCTTCGCGGAGAACGGTCTCGAGTCCTGCCGTGGCGTCGGCCATCGTTCGACCTCCGGGGCCGGGATTCTACAGGAGTGTCGCGGAGGCGGACACGCGCGGTGGGCGCGACGATTGCCAGGATGGATCGCGTCTTCAGCCCGTCGCGTTCGCCCTTAGACTCGGCCGGGTGAGCACGACGACGCAGCTGCATCGAGGAGCGATCATGAGACCCGGCGAGCGGCGGCGCGGCCTCCGCTTCATGATCGTCGAGGCCATGTGCACGCAGGCGCATGCCTCGTTCACGGGCCTCGGAGCCGGAGCCGCCGGTGCCCCGAACGCGGTCACGGTGGGCTTCGCGATCCTCCTCGGGGCGAAGGACCCGGCGCTCGGGCTCGTCGCCGCGCTCCCCGTGGCGTCGAACCTCTTCCAGTTCCTCGCGGCCGCGCTCGCGCCGCGGCTCGACGGGCGCCGCGGGCTCATCATGCTCGCGACGCTCCTCTCGCGCGTCTCGTGGCTCGCGGTCGGCTGGATCCCGTTCCTCCTCCGCGATCGCGCGAGCCTCGCCCTCACGGCGTTCCTCGTCTTCTGGGCCGTCTCGAACGCGGCGCTCGCGGTCGGCGGGAACCTCTGGATGTCCTGGATGGCGGACCTCTGCCCGGCGCGGATCCGCGGCCGCTACTTCTCGCGCCACGCCCTCTTCACGACCGTGGTCGGGATCCTCGCGCCGTTCCTCGTGAGCATCCTCCTCGACAGGGGTTTCGGCGGCGTCCCGCGGCAGGCGGCGGACGGCTCGCCGCTCGCCCACCTCCAGAGCCTCGGCTTCGCGGTCATGTTCACGATCGCGAGCGTCTTCGGCATGCTCGCGTGGGCCGTCCTCCGCGCGCAGCCGGAGCCGCGGCGGGAGGTCCGGCCCGCGCCGCCGCCGCTCGATGCCCGCTGGCTCCTCGAGCCGTTCCGCGACTCCGCGTTCCGGCCGCTCCTCCTCTTCGTCGTCGTCTTCGGCGCGACGAACGGCCTCGCGAACCCGTTCTGGGCGAGCTTCCAGCTCGAGCAGCTCCGCCTCCCCTACAGCTACGTGAGCGGCCTCTTCCTCGCCGTCACGGGGGTCGTGACGGCGCTCGCGCTGCCTCTCTGGGGGAAGGTGTCCGACCGGTACGGGAACCGCGCGGTCGTCTCGCTGACGCTCGGGCTCATCGTCCTCTCGCCGCTCCTCTACGTCCTCGCGAGCGGCCCCGAGCACTGGTGGCTCATGGGCCTCGACGCCGCGGTCCAGGGAGTGGGCTGGGCGGGCTACAACGTCGCGATCTTCAACCTCGTCCTCTCGCTGACGCCCGGACCGAAGCGCGAGCTCTACTTCGCGGCCTACGTGACCGCGCTCGGTACGGCCCAGGCGCTCACGAGCGTCCTCGCCGGCACGTTCGTCTCCCTGCTCCCTGCGTCGGTCACGGTCGCGGGCCTCGCCCTCCACCCGAGGCAGCAGGTCTTCCTCCTGACCGCCGGCGCGCGGCTCTTCTGCCTCGTCTTCTTCGTGCGGGCGCTCGGCATGCCGCGGAACGCGCGGACGCGCGCGCTCCTCGGCCGCCTCCTCGGACGCTCCGTGCCGCTGCCCGAGGAACGACAGCTCGTGCCGTCCGAAGCGTAGTAGACTTTCAAGGCCCAGTGGACGCTCCTCCGACCGAGACCGCGACGCCCCCGGCCCGTCCCCGGCTCGACCCCGAACAGCGGCGCCTCGGACTCATCCTCTCGATCTTCGAGGGCCTCTCCGCGCAGGCACAGACGTGCCTCACGGGCAACGGGAACGCGGGGCCCAACGCGATCACGGTCGGCTTCGCGTTCCTCCTCGGCGCTCAGGACCGGGAGCTCGGGCTCCTCGCCGCGCTCCCCGTCTTCGGGAACCTCCTCCAGTACGTCTCCGCGGCGCTCTCGCGGCGGATCGGGGCGCGCAAGCCGATCGTCACGGTCGCGGCGACGCTCTCGCGGGTCCTCTGGCTCGGGATCGGGCTCCTCCCGTTCCTCCTCGAGCGCTCGCTGGCGCTCAAGGTCTTCCTCGTCCTCTGGTTCTTCACGAACGGGCTCATCTCGCTCTCGGGGAACCTCTGGGTCTCGTGGATGGCGGACCTCGTGCCGCCGCGGATCCGGGGCAGCTACTTCTCGCGGCGCACGCGCGCGACGACGTTCGTGCTCGTCGTCACGCCGCTCCTCCTGAGCTACGTCCTGAGCCGGTGGTTCGGTCTCGTCCCGCAGGCCGACCTCGCGGACGCCGCGGTCCGCGCGCTCCAGGCGAAGGGCTTCGCGCTCGCGTTCGGCGCGTCGGCGGTCTTCGGCGTGATCTGCTGCATCCTCCTCGTGAAGCAGCCCGAGCCGCTCCGCGAGCCGCACGGCCCTGCGCCGGCCGGCTGGTTCCTCGCGCCGGTCCTCGACAAGACCTTCTGGCCGTTCCTCGCCTTCAACGCGGTCTTCTGGGCGGCGAACGGGCTCTCGAGCCCGTTCTGGACACCCTTCCAGCTGAAGACGCTCGGCCTCCCCTACGAGTACGTGAACGGCTGGTTCGTGATCGTCCAGGGGACGTGCATGGTCGTCTCGCTCAAGCTCTGGGGACGGATCTCCGACCGCTTCGGGAACCGGCCCGTGATCGCGCTCGCCCTCTGCCTGATCTCGAGCCACCCCTGGTACTACATCTTCGCGACGGGCGGCCGGTCGTGGCTCATCTTCTTCGACGCCGCGAGCTCGGGCCTCGCGTGGGCGGGCTACAACCTCGCCGTCTTCAACCTCGTCCTCGCCCTCGCGCCGCGCGAGAAGCGCGAGCTCTACTGGGCGACCCAGGCCGTCGTCATCGGCGTCTCGCAGGCGACCTTCTCGGTCCTCGCGGGCAGCTACGTCTCGAGCCTCCCGGAGACGCTCCCGTTCCTCGGCCGCTCGCTCGACCGTTACCAGCAGATCTTCCTCTCGACGGGCGTCGCGCGGCTCGCGTGCCTCGGCTTCTTCCTCGGCGCCGTCTACGAGCCGCGCCGCGCTCCGATCCGCACCTTCGTCGTCGCCGTTCAAGGCTTCGTGAAGGCCCGCCTCAACGTGCGCTTCATGGCCCATGATGATTGAAGCAGGAATGCCCGACATGAGAGACACCGTCGCGATCGCCCGCGAGTGGCTCCGCGCCTTCAACGCGCGCGAGCTCGACGCTCTCCTCGCGCTCTACGCCGAGGACGCCGTCCACACGAGCCCGAAGCTCCGCGACAAGCGCCCCGAGACCAGGGGCGAGATCCGCGGCAAGGCGAACCTGCGCTCGTGGTGGCAGGACTCCTTCGATCGCCTGCCCCGGCTCAGGTACGAGCCCGTCACTCTCTGCGGTGACGAGGAGCGCGTGTGGATGGAGTACCTGAGGAAGGTGCCCGGCGAGAAGGACCTCATGGTCGCGGAGGTCCTGCACGTGCGGTCAGGTGTGATCTACGCGTCTGCCGTCTACCACGGCTGAAGCTCAGCGCGCGCAGGATCGCGAGAGACGCTCCGTGAAGCCGACCGGGCGAGTCGTGGTCGTCGTCCCCGTCGGAGGAGTCGAAGGCGCGGGCGGCTGGCCGGGAGAAGGAGTGAGCTTGATCCCCGAGACGTTGAGGTAGTTGTCGCTGCCCTTCCCGTCGTCGTGGATGATCGAGATCACGTTGTCTCCCGGCTTCAGCCGGACGCGGAACGACGTCGTGTTCCCCTGCGACCAGGCGCCGGTGCCCTGGAACTTCTGGTCGTCGATCACGCCCCGGCCGTTCGCGTAGATGTAGCGGCTCGCGTCGCCCGCGCCGGCCGAGTAGTGGACGACGACCGTGTAGTCGCCTTCCTGCGGGACCTTCACGTGGAAGTCGATCCACTGGCCGTCCTTGTTCCAGGCCGCGACGTGGTCGCCCTCGAGCGGGAGGCCGTGACGCGTCGCCTGTGCGGCGGCGACCGTCGTGAGGCCGGGGAGCGGGCCGGCCTCCGGGATCGGCTTGATCGGAGGCGCGTCGTCGCCGAGCGTCGTCGGGACGGGCGGGGCCTTCGAGGCGGCGTTCGCGTGGAACTGGACCTGCGCCGCGCTCGCGGGGCCGAAGGACTGGATCGAGGCGCCGTCGCGCGCGCGCTCGCGCCAGCTCGGGCCGGTGAGACCTTCGCGGTTCGCGCTGCGCGCGGCGGCTTCCGCGTTCGCGCGGAGCGCGGGCGCGATCGTCGGGTCGTAGGGCGCGAGCTGTGCGAGGTAGTGCGTGAGGATCCCCTTCATGCCCGAGAAGTCGTCGTCGCCCGTCTCGTGGAGGACTCCGTCCGTCGAGCCCTCGCGGAGGATCCGCGCCGCGGTCGCCTTCGCGCGCTCGAGGTAGACGGGGTCGTTCGTCGCCTCGTAGAGCTCGAGGTTCGCGCCGATCCAGACCCCCGCGTTGTAGGAGAGGCCGTTGTCGTCGAGCCTGCCCGAGCCCGGGCCCGTGAGGTTGTCCGCGACGTGGTCGCCGTTCGCCTCGAAGCGCGAACGGACCCAGTCGTAGATCCGCTTCGCCTGCGCGAGGTAGGCGGGGTCCTTCGTGATCTCGTAAAGCTTCATGGCCGTCACGACGTAGGCCGCGTTCGTGGCGACGTTCTTCTGCGGGCCCGTGTCGGCGCCGGTGCCGTTCCGCTTCCACCAGATCCCGCCGCCGTACGTCGAGTCCTCGAAGGCCGAGATCGAGGTGAAGAGGCCGATCGCGCGGTCCTTGAAGCGCGGCTCGCCGGTCAGCTGATACGCGCGCGCGAGAGCGAGCGCCCACCAGTTGAGGTCGTCGTTGTAGTCGTTCTTCCAGCCCGGGTGAGCGCGCTCGAAGCCCTCGAAGAAGCGGTCGATGATCGCGCGGTACTTCGGGTCGTGCGTCGCCTCGTAGCCGTCGAGGAGGAGCTCCATGTAGTGGGCTTGCCACCAGAAGTCGGCCTCCTCGTCGCTGCCCTGGGTCTTCCTGAAGACGCCGCGCTCCTCGTCCCAGTAAGCGCGGATGAACGCGTCGAGCGCGGGCTGCGGGTCGTTCGCGCGCGCGCTCCGCGGCGCGAGGAGTGACACGACGAGGGCTAGGGCGAGCCCGATGACGAGCCTTCTCATTCGTTCCTCCCTGCCCACGCCACCACCACTCACCTACGGAGGAGAGAGCAAGGGAGCGACCATCGTCAAGTCGAGGCGGCGCAAGGGCCGAGCTTGCCCGCGGGCCGGCGGTGTTCGCGGAAGAGCATCAGCCGAGCTCGTAGACGAGACAACCCAGGACCGCGAGCGCGGCCGTCTCGACGCGGAGGATGCTCCGGCCGAGGATCACCGGCTGGAAGCCGGCGCCGCGGAGGAGCTCGCGCTCGGAGTCGGCGAAGCCGCCCTCGGGGCCGACCGCGAAGAGGACGCTCCGCGCCTCTCCGTGGCCGCGGAGCGCTTCGCGGAGCGGCTTCGCCCCCTTCGTGTCGGGGAGGAGCCGCAGGTCCGCCTTCTCGCGAGCGACGAGGTCTTCGAGGAGCGTGCTCTCGCTCACCGAAGGGACGACGTTCCGGCCGCACTGCTTGCACGCCTCGATCGCGCGGCGGCGGAGCTTGACGACGCCCTTCGGCGGCACGGGCGTCCGCGTCCGCTTCGTCTCGAGGGGCACGAAGCGCGCCGCGCCGAGCTCGGTCGCCTTCTCGATGAGAGCGAGCGTGCGCTTCGGCCGCGCGGGCGCGAAGGCGAGCGTGACGGCGACGCGCGGCTCGCGGCTCTCCTCGGTCCACGAGGCGCGCGTGACGACGACGCCCTGCTTCGTCGAGCCGGCGATCTTGTAACGGCCCGCCTTGCCGGCGCCGTCGAAGAGCTCGAGCTCGTCGCCGAGCCCCAGGCGCAGGACGTCCGTCGCGTGGTGGCCCTCCTCCGCGGGGAGGGTGAGCGTCTCGTCGAGCTGCTCGATGAAGAAGCGCGACACCCGCAAATCAGCCCCCGGACGTCACGACGTCGTGCGGACGCGAGAGACGGCCTGCTTCCAGCCCGCGTAGAGCCGCTCGCGCGCCGCGGCGTCGAGGCGCGGCGTGAAGGTGCGGTCCACCTCGGCGAACGCGGCGACCTCGTCGTGCGACTTCCAGAAGCCGCAGCCGAGGCCCGCGAGGTAGGCCGCGCCGGAGGCGGTCGTCTCGATGTTCTTCGGACGGACGACCGGGACGCCGAGGATGTCGCTCTGGAACTGCATGAGGAAGTCGTTCGCGACCGCGCCGCCGTCCACCTTGAGCGCGCCGATCTCGGCCTTGCCAGCCAGGTCGCCCCGGAGCGCGTCCACGAGGTCGCGCGTCTGGTACGCGATGCTCTCGAGCGCTGCGCGGATGATGTGCTCGCGGCCCGTGCCCCGCGTGAGGCCGACGATCGCGCCGCGCGCGTCCTGGTCCCAGTAAGGCGCGCCGAGGCCCACGAACGCCGGCACGAAGTAGACGCCCGCGTTGTCCTGGACGGCGCGCGCTCGCGACTCGCTCTCGGCGGCGTTCGCGATCACGCCGAGCGCATCGCGGAGCCACTGGACCGCGGCGCCCGCGATGAAGACCGAGCCCTCGAGGCAGTAGACGGGCTTCCCCCTGGCGTCGCAGCCGAGGGTCGTGACGAGGCCGTGCTGCGACTCGACCTTGGTGTCTCCGGCGTTCAGGAGCGCGAAGCAGCCCGTGCCGTACGTGTTCTTCATCTCGCCCGGGCGCACGCAGCCCTGGCCGAAGAGCGCGGCCTGCTGGTCGCCCGCGATCCCGCAGATCGGGATCTCCGCGCCGAAGACGTCGCCGTGCGTGACGCCGAGGACCTCGGAGCTGCCGCGCACCTGCGGGAGCACCGACTTCGGGACGTTGAAGAGCGCGAGGAGCTCGTCGTCCCACTTCTTCTGGTGGATGTCGTAGAGGAGCGTGCGCGACGCGTTCGTCGGGTCGGTCACGTGGAGCTTGCCGCCCGAGAGCCGCTCGATGAGCCAGGTGTCGATCGTGCCGAACCGCGCCGTGCCCTTCTCGGCCGCGGCGCGCGCGCCCGAGACGTTGTCGAGGAGCCACGCCACCTTGGTGCCCGAGAAGTACGCGTCGAGGACGAGGCCCGTCTTCGCGCGGACGAGCGGCTCGTGGCCCTGCTGCTTGAGCTCGCGGCAGCGGTCGGCGGTGCGCCGGCACTGCCACACGATCGCGTTCGCGAAGGGGCGGCGGGTCTCCGCGTCCCAGAGGACCGTCGTCTCGCGCTGGTTCGTGATCCCGATCCCGGCGATCTCGGTCGGCTTCTCGTCGGCGAGGACCTCGCCTATGAGCCGCTTCGTGACGCGCCAGATCTCCTCGGGGTCGTGCTCGACCCAGCCGGGCTTCGGGTAGTGCTGCTTGAACTCGGAGTACGCCTTGCGAACGATCCGCCCGGTCTTGTCGAAGAGGAGGAGGGTGACGCCCGTCGTGCCCTCGTCGATCGCGAGAACGTACTTCGCCATAGGCGCGGAATGATAATTTCCGCGCCCGGCCTATGCGAGGGCCAGGGAGCGCGTCACTTCGCGTCGCGGAGCTGCTTCAGGTTCGCGATGGCCTTACGGATCTCGTCGGCCTTCGGGCCGCGCGGGGTCAGCTCGACCGCCTTCTCGTAGTCGGCGATCGCGCCCTCGGTGTCGCCCGCGAGACCGCGTGCGGCGCCGCGCTGGTACCAGGCCACGGCGAGCTTCGGGTCGATCTCGACCGCGCGCGTCAGGTCGTCGATCGCGTTCTTCGTGTCGCCGAGCTGCAGGCGGACGTTCCCGCGGTTGCACCACGTCTGCGCGAAGCTCCCGTCGAGCTCGATCGCCTTCGTGTAGTCGCGGAGCGCGTCGTCGAGGCGGCGGAGCTGGGCGTTGACCGCGCCGCGCTGGTTCCATACGGGCATGGCGGTCGGCTCGAGCTCGATCGCTCTCGTGAGGTCGGCGAGCGAGCCCGGGAGGTCGTTCCTGAAGCCGCGCGCGACGGCGCGGTTGTACCAGTGCATCATGGTGCCCGGGTCCCGTACGATCGCCGCCCCGAAGTCCGCGATCGCGCGGTCGTAGTCGCGGAGCGCCGCGTACGAGACCCCTCGGTTGTAGAAGCCATGGTGGCTCTCGGGCTGGAGCTCGATGTAGCGCGTCATGTCGGCGATCGAGCCTCGGTGGTCGCCCTTCTTGTCGAGGAGGAGCCCCCGGTTGAGCCACGCGACCGCGAGCGTCGGGTCGAGCTCGACGCCGCGCGTGAAGTCGGCGATCGCCGCTTCGACCTCGTTCCGCTTCGCGCGCTCGATCCCGCGCCGGACGATCGTCTCGGCCTCGGACGCGGCCGACGGGAGGGGGGCGGGCGGCCGCGGCGGCGGAGACGGAGCGCGCGGCGCGGGCGGAGGTCCGGCCGGAGGAGGAGGAGCGAGGCGGCTTCCGAGCGCGACGGCGCCGGCGATCGCGAAGATCGCGGCGACGACCGCGCCCACGAGGAGGAGGAGGAGCGGCCTCCGCGAGGAGCGCGGCGCGGTCCGCTGCGCGAAGGCACGCGCGAGCGCGGCCGCATCGGGGAAGCGGTCCTTCGCGCTCGCGCGGAGGCAGCGCTTCACGATCGTCTCGAGCCAGCCGGGCACGTCGGACCGCGTCTGCCGGAGCGGGAGGAACTTCCCCGAGTCCACCTGCTCGATGACGTGGATGATCTGCTCGCCCGTGAAGGCCGGGCGTCCGGCGAGGCACTCGTAGAGGATCGCTCCGAG
>CAZYLP010000299.1:0-9414 GCA_964648345.1 uncultured Planctomycetota bacterium | reverse complement strand
TCGAACCCGAAGGTGGTCCCGTTGAGCGCGAACGCCCCGGCGGTCCCGACCTGCGTCGCGACGGCCGTGAAGATGTCGATGGTGTAGAGGCGGCTCGTCGAGCCGAGGGCGAAGAGCCGCCCCGTCGCCGGGCGGAAGTCGATCCCGAGGATGCTCTCGCCGCCCTGGAGCCCCGCGATCGCACCGATCGTCGTGATCGTCCCGGGCGTCGCGGGGTGGAAGGAGACGAGGGTGTTCGTCCCGCCGAGCACGGCGAACATGCGGGCGGGCGAGACGACGGCGGCGAGGCCGCGGAGCGCGATCGGGACGGTGTCGATGTTGCCGACGAACGCAGCGACCCCGCTGGCGAGGTCGATCGTGAAGAGCTGGTGCGTCGTGCCGCCCACGGCGACCCGGAACGCCGCGAAGGCCACGTCGTCGGGTCCGATGTCGAACGACGCCTCGGGGCCGATGTCGACTCCGAGGCTCCCGACCGTGCCGAGCGTGCCCGCGTTCGGCGGGCTCTGCGTCACGAGGACGTCGAGGCTCGAGTCGATCCCGAGGAGCACCGTGCTCGCCGCGAACGGGCCGTTGTTCGTGTAAGCCGAGGCGACGACGTTCGGGTTGCCGGCCAGGTTCGTGTCCGCCCCCGCCAGGCTCCCGTCGTTCGGGTTCAGGCGCAGGTTCTGGTCGAGGTCGCTCACGACGCGGATCCGATCGGCTTGCGGGTTGAAGTCGAAGCCGAAGTCCGTGCCCGAGAGCGTGAACGCCCCGGCGGTCCCGACCTGGGTCGCCGCGCCCGTCGCGACGTCGAGCCGGTAGAGGCGGCTCGTGCTCCCGAGGCCGTAGAGCGCTCCCTCCGCGGGCCTGAAGTCGATCCCGCGGAGGGTCTCGCCCGCCTGGAGACCGGTCACGGGGACGAACGAGAGGAGCTCGTTCGGATTCGTCGAGTTGAACGTGACGAGCGAGTTGCCCGTGGTGAGGCCGACGAGGCCGACCGGAGCGACGGCGATCCCGCGGACCACGGCCTCGGTCCCGACGCTCGGAGCGATCTGCGCCGCGACCCCGGTCGCGAGGTCGATCGTGAAGAGCCGTGTCGTCCCGGCGACCGTCAGCGCGGCGTACGCGGTGTTGACGGACGCGATGTCGAAACCGCACACGTCGCTCGTGTCCACGCCGAGCGGCACGCCCTGGACCACGAGCGTCCCGTCGTTCGGCGGCGTCTGCTGGTAGAGCTGGTCGGCCGCCGCGTCGATCTGGAAGAGCGCGGTCGAGCCCGCCCCCTGGAAGTTGTTCGTGTAGGCCGTCGCGTTCGCGCGCGCCGCGCCGCCGTTGAGCGGCGTATCGACGGCGACCACGCCGGTGTCCGGATGGACGCGGAGGTTCTCGCCGTTCTCCGACACGATCCGGATCCGGTCGGCCACGGGGTTGAAGTCGAACCCGCGCGACGTGCCCGTGAGCGGGAGCGCCGCGGCCGTCGCCGAGAGGAGCGTCGCGACGCCGCTCGCCGTGTCGATCGTGTAGAGACGGTTCGTCGAGCCGATCGCGTAGAGGACGCCGGTCGCCGGCCGGAAGTCGATCCCGTCCACGGTCTCGCCGACCTGGAGCCCGGTGACGGTGACGCTCGTCTGCTCGACCCCCGCGTTCCTTAGATCGACCGAGAAGAGCCGGTTCGCCGGAGAGACCGCGAAGAGACGGCCCGTGCCGAGGACGCCCGTCGAGGTGACCGTGAAGGAGCTGCTCGTCGCGCCCGTGAGCGAACCCGAGCTGGCGACGAGCGTGTAGCCCGTGCCCACGCGGTTCAGCGTCACGCTCGAGAGCGTCGCGACGCCGCCCACGGGCGTCGCGGTCAGCGTGCCGCCGAGGGCCGCGCCGCCCGGGTTCGCTCCGAGAGAGAGCGTGACGGGCGCGATCGCGCCCGTCGCGAGGTTGCCGTTCACGTCCTGGACGCGGACCGTGATCGCGGGCGCGATCGCGCCGTTCTCGACGACGTTCGCGGGTTGCTGCGCGAAGGCGAGGTTCGCGGGCGCGCCGGTCACGTCGAGCGAGAGCGAGGCGCGCCGGACCCCCGGCGCCGTGAAGTCGATCCGGTAGGCCGCGCCCGCCTGCGAGACGACGAGGTCGGCGAACGTCGCGACGCCGCTCGACGGAGTGCGGCTCGTCGTGCCGCCGAGCACCGAGCCCCGCGTCGGGTTGACGCCGAAGACGGCGAGCGCGGGGAGCGACTCGGTCGTGACGAGCGTGCCGGTCTCGTCCTGGTAGGCGACCGTGATCGGGGGCGTGATGACGATGCCCGCGCTCGGCGTGACGGCGCCGGACGTGACGACGAACTTCCTCGTCTTCGGCCGCTTGCCGACGACGAAGTCGCCGAGCGCGTTCGCCTTGAAGGTGACGCTCCCCGAGAGGTTCACGGTGTCCGCGACGATCTCGACGAGTCCGCTCGGACCGGTGAGGACGATGAAGACGTTCTCCGCGGTCATGCCGGCGTCCACCGCGGAGGACGGGAACGGGAGCGTGATCGAGATCGGCGTCGCGAACGTCGTCCCCGCGGGCCCGATCGTGACGGTCGTCCCCATGTTCGTCACGTTCGGCGCGCTGATCTGGGTCGTCGCGGGGTTCACCGAGAAGTTCGTGCTCGCCGCCACGGCGCCGGGAGGGACGAGGAGCGACGTCCCCGCGAGAGAGCCCTGCGTGATCGTGAACGTCCCGCCCGTGGGGCCGATCGCCTGGCTGTTCTGAAGGTTGCCGAAGTAGTGCTTCCGGTACTTGCTGCAGCCGGCGACGAGCGCGAGCGCCATCGCCAAGAGGATCAGTCTCCGCGCCACGACGAGCTCCTCCCCCGGTGGACGGCGGATCATACATGAACTCGATGTCGCACCGACTGGCCACTCGGTGACCACCCCTCGCTCGTAAGTCTCGCCGCGAGGAGGCACCGCCGCGGCCCATCGTTCGCACCGGTGAAGCCGCCAAGCTTCGAAATCGGATAGGGAGAGACACGAAACATGAAGCGCACTCCGTGGCTCCTCGCCATCGCGGCGAGCCTGCTCCTCTGCGGCCAGGCGAATGCTCAGTTCGACGACTTCGGCGGGGACTTCGGCGGCCCCGGAGACTTCTACGGGGGGGACTTCTATCCCGGCGACACGTTCTCGCAGGGCGACCTCTTCGGTGGCCCCGGCGGCGGCTTCCCCGGAGGCGGCTTCCCCGGCGGCGGCGGGCTACTCGGAGGCGGGCTCCTCGGGAACCCCCTCACCTCTCTCCTCGGCGGCGGCGGCAACCCGCTCACGAGCCTGCTCGGCGGCGCGGGCGGCGCGAACCTGATCGGCAGCCTCCTCGGGAGCGGCGCCGGTACGAGCCTCATCTCGAGCCTCCTCGGCGGCGCGAACGGAGGCAGCCTCCTCACGAGCCTCCTCGGCGGCGCGGGCGGGACGAACCTCCTCTCGACGCTCCTCGGGAGCGGCGCCGGGACGAGCCTCCTCACGAGCCTCCTCGGCGGCTCGAACACGAACCTCCTCTCGAGCCTCCTGCCGTTGCTCCTCGGGGGCTCGGGCGGCGGCACGAACCTCCTCTCGAGCCTCCTGCCCTTGCTCCTCGGGGGCAACGGAAGCTCGATCACGAGCCTCCTCTCGAGCCTCCTCCCGTTGCTCCTGAACTCGGGCGCCGGCTCGAGCCTCCTCTCGAGCCTCCTCCCCTTGCTCCTCGGGAGCAACGGGAGCTCGATCACGAGCCTCCTCACGAGCCTTCTCCCCACGCTCCTGAGCTCGGGCGCCGGCGCGAGCCTCCTCACGAGCCTCCTCCCCACTCTCCTCGGGACCGGCGGCGCGAGCACGACCGGCTTCGGGAGTCTCCTCAACGGTCTCCTCGGCGGCGCCGGCTCGAACGGCGGCACCTTCGGGAGCCTGATCGGCGGCCTCCTCGGCGGGAGCTCGACGACGCCGGCCGCGAGCGGCCTCGGGAGCATCCTCGGTCTCGTCCCGGCCGTGCTCAACGGCGCGCGGCCGGGCCTCGTCGCCGCTCAGCCGACGACGACGCGGAACGCGATCAGCCCGGCGGGTCTCTCCTCGTTCGGCAACATCGCGAACCTCCTCGGGAGCTTCATCAAGTGAACTCCCGCCTCGCGATCCTCGGAGGGCCCTGCGCGGTCCTCGCGTTCGTCGCGGGCCTCCTCCTCCCCACGGAGGAGCAGCGTCCGCAGAAGAGCGCCGAGGCGCGGAGCGAGGCCCGGCCTCTCGCCCGCGTCGTCGCGCCGGTCGCGAAGGCCCCCGCTCCTCCGGCGGCGGTGAAGCTCGAGGCGCCGCGCGCGCCGCTCGTGCTGCCCCCTCCGCCCGAGAAGAAGGTTCAGCCCCCGGCGCCCACGGCGGCAATCAAGGCCGCCCTCGACGCCCCCGACCCGGTCGCGGTGCGGAACGCTCGCGAGGGCCTCCGCAGCCGCGACCCCAAGGTCCGCCTCGACGCCCTCCGCGCCGTGCGCGACCTCCACTCCCGCGAGGCGGAGGAGGACGTGAAGCTCCTCCTCAGGAAGGAGCGCTTCGTGCCCGCCCGGCGCGTCGCCGCGCAGGTGCTCGCGCTCGGCGACGTGCCGGCGCACGAGACGGTCCTCCGTGACCTGAAGCAGGATCCGGACATCATCGTCCAGCTGAACGCCTGCTTCGGGCTCGCGCGCGGCGGCGACGAGGTCGAGCAGGCGCTCCTCGTCTCGTTCTGCGAGGCGTCGCGCGAGGCCCCGACGCTCCTCCCGCTCGTCGCGACGGCGCTCGAGGACCCGGCGCTCCGGAGCCCCGCCGTGATCGCGCGGTTCCAGATGGTCGCGGACGACCCGAGGATCGACCCCGAGACCCGCGAGCGCGCGCGCGCCGTGATCCGGGCGAAGCGGAGCTAGGGTCTCCGGGTCGCGTTGATCGAGGCGATCGCCGCGATCGCGGTCTGCTCGTCGGCCGCGAGCCAGTCCTTCACGAGGGCGAGCTCGGGGACGTCCGACTTCGCGCACTGTCCGCGGATCCCCTCGAGGGACTTCCGCGGCCAGCCCTTCTGCGCCCAGTTGACGACCCACTTCGGGACCGAGCCCTTCGGGTCCACCTGGATCTCGACGGTCACGCGCGTGCGGCCGTCCTCGAGCTGGACGAGCGTGTACTTCGAGTCGAGGAGCTCGCCGCGGACCGCCTTGTCCTCGTCCACCGGGCACGACGGATCGGTCGTCGACTTGATGTGGACGTAGAGGGTCTTCGCCTTCTTGTCGAGCTTGACGTCGGCCTTGAAGACGAAGTCCCGGTCCGAGATCGGCCAGGGCGCGTCCGTGCGGTTGTACTCGATCCTCTCGAGCGGCGAGATGATCTTCACGTCCTTCGCCTCGAGGAGGTTGCAGACCCACTCGCCCTTGCGCTTGGTGTCGTCGAGGACGCTCGCGACCTTGGCGAGCGAGGCGTTCATGACGGCCTCGCCCCTGAAGGCGACGACCGGGCTGCCCTCGACTTCGCGGCGCCAGACCTTGATGCCGTCTTCGTCCGAGAGCTGCTCCCAGGCCTCATCGCCGAACGAGGTCGAGGCGAGGAGGAGGAGGACTGCGAGAAAGGCGAGCTTCTTCATGGCCTCTAGAGGGTACGAAGGGCGGCGTCCATCCACCAAATACATTTTCGAGCGCGAGCGCGACCGCGACGCACAGGTGGTCGTTTCCGTCCATGGAGGCGACCTGGACGCCGAGCGGAAGTCCTTCGCGGCCGAGACCTAGCGGGACCTGGGTCGCCGGCATCTCGAGGACGTTCAGGATCCCCGTGTAGACCCAGTTGAACGGCGGGACGAGCGGCCGCATGTGCCGCGGCGCGGGCGTCGGGTAGGACGGGTAGATGAGCACGCCGTGCGGGCCGAGGAGCGAGGCGAGCTCGGCCTTGAGCTCCTTCGCGATGGCCTTGAAGCGCTTCGTGTAGCCGGGGAGGAGGAGCGGCGCGCGCTCGATGACCGCGAGGACGAGCGCGGGGAGCGTGTTCGGGGAGCGGCCCGCGGCCCAGGGGAGGAACTCGAACAGCGAGCGGAAGATGTTCTTGTGCCCGAGCATGGCGCGGAACGGCGGCCCGCCCGCCTCGAGGACGAGCGCGCCCCAGATGTCGAGCGAGTGGCGGAGCGCGTCGATCTTGACGCGCTTCACGCGGCACGTGCGCTCGAGGTGATCGACGACCTTCCGCTGCGCCGCGCGGAGCTCGCGCGAGACGGGCGTCGAGCCGTTCTCCTCGATGTCCACGACGGTGAGCGCGGAGAGATCCACGGCGGCCGGGTCGCCGAGCTCGAAGGGGCGGCACGTCGGGTCGCGGCCGTCGGGGCCAGCGAGCGCGCGGACGACCGGCCAGAGGTCGCTCGCCCGCCGCGCGAGCGGCCCCGTCGCGTGGTAGCGGCGCGCGTGGCCTTCGGGCACGGGGTGCTGCCCCGTCGTCGGGACGAGGCCGCCCGACGGCTTGTGGCCGAAGACGCCGTTGAAGAACGCGGGCATGCGGATCGAGCCGCCGAGGTCGGAGCCGATCCCGAAGGGCGAGCCGCCGGCGCCGATGATCGCGCCCTCGCCGCCCGAGCTGCCGCCCGACGTGCGCGTCGGGTCGTAAGGGTTGTTCGTGCGCCCGTAGACGCGGTTGTTCGCCTCGATCCAGAGGCAGAGCTCGGAGGTGTTCGTGAAGCCGAGCGGGATCGCGCCGAGTCCGAGGATCCGGTCCACCGCGGTCGCGTGCTCGCTCGCGATCGCGCGCCGCCGCGAGACGAGGCCCGAGACGAGGGGCTCGCCCTTCCAGCCGAAGCACTCCTTGATCGTGCAGGGGACGCCGTGGAACGGCGCGAGCTCGTCGCCGGCGCGCACCTTCTCGTCGGCCGCGTCGGCCTCGCGGCGCGCGTGCTCGAAGCGGTCGCGGATCACCGCGTTGAGCGTCGGGTTCACCTCGGCTATCCGCGCGAGGTGAGTCTCGACCACCTCGCGCGAGGTGACCTCGCGGCGGCGGATGAGCTCGGCGAGGTCCGTGGCGGAGAGAAGGAGGAGGCGGGTCTCCATGGGGCGCCGAGGGTAACCTTTGGCGGGTGTTCCGAGAATACGGGGGCGAGTTCACGGCCGACGACGCGACCCGCGCCGCCGCGGTCGCTCCGGGCCCGGGCGTCGTCGAGATCCACGCGAGCGCCTCGCTCTGGGGCTCGGGCCGCGCCGCGCTCCGCGCGCTCCTCCTCGAGAGGAAGTGGAAGCGCGTCTGGATCCCGTCGTACCTGTGCGCGGAGGTGAAGGACCTGTTCCGCGCGTACGCGGTCTACGTCGACCACCCGCTCCTCTCGCCCGCCGGGCTGCCCGCCCGCGTCGAGGAGGGCGAGGCCGTCCTCCGCGTCAACTACTTCGGCCTCCGCGGCGCGGAGGAGGCGGAGCGCTCGCTCTCGCTCGGCGTGGACGTGATCGAGGACCACACCCACGATCCGACGGGTCCGTGGGCACGCGCGAGCCGCGCGACCTTCGCGATCGCCTCGCTCAGGAAGACGTGCCCGACGCCCGACGGCGGTCTCCTCTGGTCGCCGAGCGATGCGACGCTCCCGGCGCCGATCGAGGCGACCTCGGCTCACCTCGCGGCCGCGAACGCGAAGCTCCACGCCATGGCGCTCAAGGGGCAGTTCCTCCGCGGCCGGGGGAGCTCGAAGAAGGAGTATCACGCGTTGTCGGCTGCCGGAGAGGCACGGATCGGCTCTCTCTCCGGCCCCGACCCCGAGACGCGGACCCTCCTCGCGCGGTTGTCGCCCGTCGCCCTCTCCGCTCGTCGCCGCGCGGCGTGGGAGAAGCTCGCGGCCGCCACTCCCTGGACGGTGAAGCCGAGGGGCGAGCCGTTCGCGCTCGTCCTCGACCTCGCGACCGAGAGGAAGCGCGACGCGCTCCTCCGCGCTCTCGTCGACTCCGCGATCTACCCCTCCGTGCTCTGGCCTCTCTCGTGGTGGTGGACCGACGGCGAGACGCGCGCGATCTCGAAGCGGCTCCTCACCGTCTCCACGGATTTCCGTTACGAGGACGACGTTGTCGAGGCGGTCGCGCGCGTGTTGAGATCGCTCGCATGAACCCGGTGGTCCTCCTCCTCGCGCTCCTCGGGACGACTCCTCTCGAGGAGAAGCTCCGCGCTCTCATCGGTGAGAAG
The DNA here is from genome assembly GCA_964648345.1 of uncultured Planctomycetota bacterium. GTDB lineage: Bacteria > Planctomycetota > J058 > J058 > JACQDU01 > CAZYLP01. The sequence goes on along the minus strand of CAZYLP010000299.1, from coordinate 1,303 downwards.
GACGTCGCCGTCTCCTCCCGCGACCTCGAGAAGGACGTGACGGTCGAGCTCCGCGCGCACGAGGTCTTCCACGCGGCGAGCACCATGAAGCTCCCCGTCATGATGGCGCTCCACGCGCGCGAGGGCGTGGACATGGAGGAGAAGCTCCTCGTCGCGAACCGCTTCAGGTCGATCGTGGACGGCTCCGGGTTCGAGCTCGACCCGAAGGACGACGAGGACCGCTGGACGTTCGAGCAGCTCGGCGAGAAGGTCTCGGTCAAGAAGCTCGTCGAGCGCATGATCGTGCGCTCGTCGAACCTCGCGACGAACCTCCTCATCGAGCGCGCCGACCCGGCCGTGGTCACCTCTCTCTGCCGCTCGCTCGGCGCGAAGGAGATCCAGGTCCTCCGCGGCGTCGAGGACTCGAAGGCGTTCGCGAAGGGCCTGAACAACGTCACCTCCGCGCACGACCTCATGCTCCTCCTCGAGGCGATCGGCACCGGCCGCGCGAAGGGCGCGAAGGACATGATCGCCGTCCTCGCGAAGCAGGAGTTCAACGAGGGGATCCCGAAGGGCCTCCCCGCGGGCACGAAGGTCGCCCACAAGACGGGCTCGATCACCAGGATCTGCCACGACGCCGCGCTCGTCCTCCCCGAGGGCGAGAAGGGCTACGTGCTCGTCGTCCTCACGCGCGGCTTCGCGAAGCACGACGAGGCGACGAAGCTCATCCGCGAGATCTCGCGGACCGTGTGGGAGTCTCGTCGCCGGTAGCCCCGCGAGCGAGCGAGACGCCGAGCGCGACGGAGCGCGTCGTCGCGTAGATCACGGGCAAGAGGACGACGAGGACGACCGCCGGGATGAGCCCGTAGATCACGTTGGTCGCGAGAGCGAGGAGGAGGCCGCCTCCCGAGAAGATGCAGAGGAAGAGGAGCAGGATCGAGAAGCCGAGCGACGTCTCGTAGCCGCGCGCGCGCTCGTGTGACTCCCTGTAGGCGCGGAGGAGCGTCCCCGCGAGCGCGACCTCGCTCGCCTTCTCGCCCGGGCAGCAGAAGACGGAGCAGGCGCCGCGCTCCTCGAAGCACTCGCGGTGGTGGAGCGAGCCGCAGCCGAGGCACGCGACGGCCGCCGCGCTCCGCGCGACGTCGTCGTGGCAGTACGGGCAGCGCTGCCCCGTGCTGTCGCGCTCGCGTGCCGACAGGCCTTCCTTCATGCCCCCTGCCGTCAAGCCTTGAAGGCTTCGTGCTCGAAGCTGCGCAGGGACGTCTCACCCTCGGGGCTGCGGACCAGCTCCTCGATCTTGCGCTCGGCGCTCGCGAGCACCGAG
>CAZYLP010000298.1:0-9418 GCA_964648345.1 uncultured Planctomycetota bacterium | reverse complement strand
TGCGCGCGGCCCTGAAGAAGGTGCGGCCCGCCGACGTCGGGCGCGAGCTCGCGCGGCTCGACGTCGAGGACGGGAAGCGCCTCGTCGAGGCGCTCGACGAACGGCGCGCCTCCGCGATGCTGAGGGCGGCGCACCCCTCCGTGGCCGCGCGGGTGCTCGCGAAGCTCGACCCCGGCCTCGCGGTCAAGCTCCTCGTCTTCCAGCCGATCGACGTCCAGGCGTCGATCCTCTCCGGGCTCTCTCCGGACGAACGGGTGCGGATCGACCAGACGCTCCCGGCGGCGGAGAAGGAGCAGATCGACCGCGTCCTCCGGAACGCGGAGACGTCCGTCGGGCGCCTCATGACGCCCAAGGTCTGGAAGATCCCGAAGAGCGCGACCGCGGCCGAGGGCATGGCGATCCTCCGCGCGAAGGCGCACGACATCGAGGTCGCCGCGAACGGCTACGTCGTCGAGGAGGGCGACAAGCTCGTGGGCGTCGTGCCGCTCCGCGAGCTCGCCGTCGCGCCGCCGGAGGCTCTCGTCCACGACCTCATGGTCCACGACCCGATCGCGGTCGCGGAGCACTCCGAGCGCGCGGACGCGGCCGAGATCATCACGACCCACAACTTCCTCTCGCTGCCCGTGATCGACGGGGCGGGGAAGCTCGTCGGGGCGGTCACCGTCGACGACCTCCTCGACTCGGCGATCCACAAGGTCGGCGCGGGCTTCCTCAACCAGGGCGGCGTGGCGGGCAAGGTCGTCGCGCAGGCGCCGTACTTCCAGAACTCGCTCACGCGCGTGGTCAGGAGCCGCCTCACGTGGCTCGTGCTCCTCTTCGTGGCCGAGACCGCGACGGGGACCGTCCTCCGGACCTTCGAGGACGCGCTCGCGCGATGGGTGCAGCTCGCGTTCTTCATCCCGCTCCTCATCGGCACGGGAGGGAACGCCGGCTCGCAGACCGTATCGACCGTGATCCGCGCGCTCGCGCTCGGGGAAGTGAGGATGCGCGACGTCCTGCGGGTGATCTGGAAGGAGGTCACCGCGGGGCTGCTGCTCGGCTTGCTCCTCGGAGCGATCGCCTTCGGACGAGCGAGGATGTGGGGCTGCGACAACTACATCGCGACCTGCGTCGCGGTCACGATCGTCGTCGTCTGCACATGGGCGAACTGCGTCGGCGCCGCGATCCCGATCGGCGCCCAGCGCCTCGGCGTGGACCCGACGGTCGTCTCGGGGCCGCTCATCACGACGCTCGTCGACGCATCGGGGCTGTTCATCTACCTCACGATCGCGGTCGCGCTCCTCTCGAACCGCCCGGCGCCGCGCTCCGAGCTCGTGGGGGAGTGGACCGTCGAGGCGCCGGCCTCGACGCTCGTCCTCAAGGAGGACGGGGGCTACGAGCTCGAGGGCAAGAAGGGGAAGTGGGACCGGAGCGGCGCGAGCATCGTCCTCGAGAGCGCGGAGGGGAAGTTCGAGTACAAGTACGCGCTCGAGGCGAACGAGGAGCACCACGCGACGCGCATGACGCTCGCGATCGGCGAGAAAGGGAAGGCGACGCTCCTCAGGAAGTCGAAGGAGGCCGCGATCGACCCCGGGCCGGGGCCCATCCAGGGGCTCCTCAGGCGGAAGTGACCGGACGCTCCGGAGCCGTGCCCCCGCGCCGGTCCGGGGTGCGCGCCGCCTCATCCAGAAGCGCGAGGATCTCGGGGTAGCGCTCGGGGTCGGTCGAGTCGGCGGCGAGCTCGGCCGAGAGGCTCCCCTCGCGGAGCGCGACCTCGCGCACGCGGAACGAGTCGAATAGCTTCGTCGTCGCCGCGCGAAGCTCGGGCGAGAGTGCCTCCCGTGACCGATCCGGAGCGTCGGTGACGAGGAGGAAGCGCTCGTCGAACGCGCGGTCACCGACCGCGACCTCGGTCTTCAGGCCCGCCGCCTTGCCGACGCGGTCGAGGAGGGTCTCGGGGCGGATCGTGAGCCTCGGGGTGTCGTCCGCCGCGACCGTGAGCATCACGAACGTCGTGGAGGCGCTTCCGTTCGAGACGGTGAAGAACGTGACCCCGGCGCGGCGTCCCGAGGGGAGCTGCCCCTTGAAGGCGACGCCGCCCAGCTCCGGGTAGGCCCCGTCCTCGCGCGTCGGTGCGAGCCCGATGACCGCGCTCACGTGGCGGACGAGCTCGGGCACAGTCTTGTAGCGACGCTTCCCGAGACGGAGCGCGCCGAAGACGTGCGTCATGACGGCCGCGAATCCGAAGCCCAGGAAGAGGAACAGGCACATCCAACCGAGCGGCTCGATCGACGCCAGGACCCACATGCGGAGAGCAGGTTATCAGCTCGCGCGGTCGTCGCGGTCGTTGATGCCCGGGTGGCGACGGGCGACACTGAGATCGAGGTGCTCTCGTGCCGAACGCACGCGTCTCAGCCGGGGTCCTGCTCGCGTCGCTCGTCGCCCTCGGAGTCGTCCTGACGGTCACCGCGCGGGCCGACGACGAGGGCAAGGATCCCGTCGCGCTCCCTTCGGGGATCACGAGGAAGGGGGTCGAGGACGGGCACACGATCTACATCCACGACACGGGCAAGGGCGTGAAGGTCGAGATGGTCTGGGTTCCGCCGGGCGACTTCACGATGGGCTCGGACGATGACGACCGGCCGGACTGGGGACCGAAGCACACTCACCGGATCGAGAAGGGCTTCTTCATCGGCAGGTACGAGACGACGTGGCGCGACTACAGAGCCTTCTGCACCGCCACGAAGCGCACGCCGCCCGACGCGCCCAAAGGGGGAGGGACCGACAGTCACCCCGCGGTGGACATGAGCTGGGAGGACGCGAAGGCGTTCTGCGACTGGGCAGGGCTCGTGCTCCCCACGGAGGCGGAGTGGGAGAAGGCTGCCCGCGGCACGGACGGGCGCAAGTACCCGCACGGGAACTCCGCGCCAACGGCGGAGCAGTACGTCCACGACGCCCACCCGAAGTTCGGCGGCAAGTCGGCAGCGCCAGTGGGGTCGGGCTCGACGGGGGTCTCTCCCTACGGCGCGCACGACATGGCGGGGAACGTCTGGGAGCTCTGCGGCGACTGGTGGGACGGCGTGATCTACGAGCGCTACGCGAAGGGCGACCGCACCCCTCCTGCCACGGGCGACTTCCACAACATGCGCGGCGGGAGCTGGCAGTTCGACGCAACGTACCTGCTTTGCGCGTACCGCGGGCGCGCGGCCGATAGGGGCAACCGCACCCAGGGCTTCCGACCGGCGCGCCGGAGTTGAGGACCTCGTGGATGGCCTCCCGGGGACTATTTGTCGGTGCGTTGGGGTAGAGCTCGCCCCGCCTGACGTGGCGAGGATGTCTCGATGCACCCCGAGAGTCTTGGTCGCATGGTGCCGAGTTACAGCGCGTTCTCGCGCGAGTGCGCGGGCTGACCGCTAGGGCCTCAGCCGCCCAAGACTATCTCGATGAGCCGCGGGAGCGTCGTCCCCGACGGCCCGCCGAGGAAGTGGTGCGCCCGGCCCGACTCGGAGAGGCGGGTTCGCTCGAGGTTGACCTCGACGACGGTCGCCCCGCGCTTGAACGCGGTCTCGGGGATCGCGGCCGCGGGGTAGACCTGCGCCGACGTCCCGATGACGAGGCACACGTCGCACTTCTCCGCGAGCTCCTCGGCGCGCGAGAGGGCGAAGAAGGGGAGCATCTCCCCGAACAGGACGACGTCCGGCTTCATGATCGCGCCGCACTCGCAGCGCGGCGGCTCGCGGAGCTCGGCCATGCGCTGCTTCCGGTGCGCGTTGCACTCGAGGCACACGAGCGCGTCGGGCGTGCCGTGGAGCTCGATCACTTCCTTCGAGCCCGCGGCGGCGTGGAGGCCGTCCACGTTCTGCGTGATGACCGCGGCGAGGCGTCCGCGCTTCTCGAGCTCGGCGAGGGCGCGATGAGCGGGGTTCGGCGCGGCGCCGGCGCAGACCCTCACGAGCTCGAGCCAGAAGCCCCAGAAGCGCTCGGGTGACTCGCGGAACGCGTCGATTGTCCCGTAGAGCTCGGGGCGGTACTGGGCAGCAGGGGACATCCGTCCGCTACGTCGAGCACGTCTTCGAGCGGAAGGACATCGAGCGGTTCCTCGCCGCGGTCTCGTCGTAGGCGTTCTCGGCATGATCGTCATGATGGCCGGGGGCGATCACGACTCCAAGGACGCGCACCACTCGATGAGGCCGTGACGGAGGAAGAAGTGGCTCCGGCACCCGACCGACTCGCGACCGAGGGATGGAGCGAGAGCGTCGAGTCCTCGTGCTCGACGATCGACCAGCACGGCCGCGCTTCGCGGACTAGGTTCATCCTCAAGGTCTCCCCGCACCCGCACGGGCAGAGGAACGCGACCTCCCAGAGGTGCTCGCTCTCGCCGACGAGGTAGGTGCACCCGGCGTCGAGCACGTCCGGGAGCTCCTCGGTGCGGACGACCGTCCGGGGCGCGGGCGCCCCGGAGATCCACCGCCGAAACCGGGCCCAAAGGCGGCGGAGGAACCTCACGTGCCGACCGGGCTCAGGGAGGACATCTCGAGGAGCGGCAGCACGTCGCCCCGGCCGACGTGGCGCGCGAGGACCTTGCACGCGGTGCCGTCCTCGGTCTGCACGAACCGCACCTGCGTGAGCGAGCTCCCGAACTGCGCGAAGCCGGTGTTCCCGTCGTCGCGGTACGGGTGCAGGCGTGCCAGAAACTCGAGGACGCAGAGGCTCGCGTAGTGCATGTTGACGCTGATGACGGCGGGCCGGTCCTCCTCGACGCCCCTGATGTACTTCGCGCGCACCTGCGCCACGTACTCGGTCGGGTTCGTCCGCTTGAGCCCCTCGGCCTCGACCTGCTTCATGGTGATGACCTTGCGCGAGAGGAGGCTTGACCCGTCCGGCTGGAGGTAGTTCACCTGCCCGCAGATCTGGTCGATGCCGCCCTCGCCGTCGGCCTCGAGCCGGACGCCCACGTCGAAGTAGGGGACGAGGTAGAACGCGGCGAGACGGTTCACCAGGTGGCGGCCCTCCGCGCCGTCCATGCAGCCGAAGACGACGTCGCACTCCGCGACGGCCTTCACGACCTCGGGGTCGCAAACGCTCTTCCGGAGCCGCACGACCTCGCAGTCGAGCTCGGCCTCGGTGATCGCGTCGGCCTGGACGTCGACCTTCGACCGGACGGCGCGCGCGTCGCGCTTGCGCGCATTCAGGATCCGGTTCAGGTTGAGGTCCTCGATCGGCTCGGGATCCACGAGGACGAGGCGCCCCACGCCGAGGCGCGCGAGCTGCTCGAGGACGATGCTCCCCGTCCCCGAGCACCCGATCACGGCGATCGTGAGCCGGCGCAGGCGTCGCGTCGTGCCCTTGCCGAACGCCTGGGCGTGGCGCTTGGTGAAGCCCGGGAGATGCTCGAGCTCGTCTGGGAGTCGGTGGAAGAACAAGAGCTGTTCGCCGGCGACCGCCACGATGTCGACCTCCATGATCGCGCCGTCGCCGTAGTAGACCCGCCCGAAGATCCGGCCGTTGGGCAACATGACCGCGCTCGCGTGCGGTAGCGGCGCGTCGAGCCACGACGAGATGGACTCGAAGAGCTCCTTGTCCGACACGGTGTCGGTCATCGAGAAGTCCTCGAAGCCGTTCGGGTGGCTGTGGATCTTGAGGATCGCGAGGCCGCGGCGCGCGGCTTCGTCGAGGAGCGACCGGACGCGGTCCGTGCGCCAGACGAGCCGGTCCGGGGCGCGCACGGAGCACTCTGCGTAGGGCACGACCTCGATCCGGTGAATTGAGAGGCAGTGCACGTCGGGGCCGGCGTTCCGGCCGCAGAGCGCGAGCGCGACCGCCTCCTTGCCATCGCCGGGAAACAGGTGCGCCTGGAGCAGCCCGTACTGCTTGCCGGTGAGGCGCAGCTTGACCCTCATCGCGCGCCTCCGATCTCGCGGCGGAGCCAGTAATCGACGAGCAGGAGGTGGCTCTCGACGTCGTCCTCACCCGGGCGCCACGGGTTCTCCTCGGTCCGGTGCCGGGACCAGCGCTGCCAGGTCTTTCCGTCGAGCGCGTGCCCCGCGAGGGCGGGGATCGGGCGCCCGTCGCTCCGGGCGAGGTCGGGCGTGAAGTAGACCATGTCGATCTGCGCGTCCGCGTAGGCGGGCGGGATCATGAGCGCCGTGTTCGCCTTCGCGTGGTTGTAGCCCGTGGGCACCGGCCGCTCGTGGACGATGACCCACTGGACGTTGTTCTCGATCACGGTCTCCCAGAGCAGGCCGGTGCGATCCAGCGCCGCCTCGTCCGCTTCGGGGAGCCGGAAGTGGCGGCGCGGGGTCACTTGCCGCCCTCGCGCTGGTCGAGGGGCAGCGTCATGAAGCGCTCGACGCCGGGCTTGCTGAAGTCCGCGGTCTCGTCGAGGCCGATCGGCTTCGACTGCCCGCCGTGGAGCTTCTCCGAGATCATGTAGCGCTCGACGGGCGTCTTGCCGGCGAGGGTGAGGAGCTCGCGGCCCGTCATGTGCGAGACCTTCACGTCGAACTTCTTCTTGTCGATGCGGATGCGGTAGGTCTTCGCCCGCGGCGGGGGCTCGTTCTTCTTGCCGAACTCCTCGACGTCCACGAGCTCGTGCTCGTGGGTCTCGGGGTCCGTCGGGTGCTGCTTATCGTTCAGGTCCATAGGGGTTTCTTCTCCGGTCGTGCGAGCCGTGATTGGCTCACGCTCCCCAATGCCGGGTCGCTCCACGCCTTTTCCGAAGAAAATCTCCGCGCAGAGAAGAACCGACTCGAACGGAAAATCCGGCCTCGATGTCGGCATGAGGAATAGGATGAGCCAGGTACGGCCCGGTGGGGGAGCGCGTGAGTCAGATCCCAGATCTGTCAGAGAAAGAATGGGAAGATCTGCACAAGCGGCTGACGCTTCATGCCGCGAACACGGTGTTCCATCTCTGGTGGAGAGGGATCCGTAACTCGAAGGGAGCCTCGGTTCCCGGCGGCCTTGACCCGGCCGACATCGCGAGCGAGGCGATCATGGACTTCATCGCGGGCAAGCGGACTTGGAACTCGGCGGACCAGCCCGACCTCCTCAAGTTCTTGAAGGGGGTCGTCGACAGCAAGGTGAGTCACCTCGTCGAGTCCGCCGAGAACAGGAAGACGCGGAGCCCGAAGCCGTGGAGAGACCACGACGGCCAAGAGCACGACTTCGAGTTCGAGTCGAAGGAGTCCAGCCACGAGACCCTCTACGCGGACAAGGAGTTCGCCGCGGCGGCGCTGGGCCAGCTTCGTGCGGCGATCGACGGGGATGCTCCCGTGGAGCGCCTCCTCGATTGCATGGAGGCTGGCTTCACGACACCCGCGGAGATCGCCGAGCTGCTCGGAGTAACGGTGAAGGAGATCAACAACTCGCAGAAACGCCTGCGAACGCAGGTCGAGAAGGTTCGCCGCTCTCTTGGCATCGGCGCCGGGAGCAGACGATGAACGAGCGCGACGAGGTCGTCTGGAAGCGGTTCTTCGAGTTCATCATGCCCCCCCTGACCGACGAGATGCCGATCGCGGACGTCGAAGCCGAACTCGCCAGGCTCGGCATCGACACGAAGCCCGCCTTCGCGAGGGTGAAGCGGGCGCTCGCGGCGGCGAAGGCTCGCGCCGACCTCAAGGCTGCCAGCGCCAAGAGGCTCGGCCTGGTCGAGCAGATCTCCGGCATCGTGGCCCCGCAGGTCGAGGCGGTCCGCGAGAACGTGCGCATGATGATCGAGCGGCTCAACGCTCCCTTGCAGGCGGCCTACTATCGGAAGCTCGAGGGCGCCGCTTCGGACGAGGATCTACGGAGCCTTCTGGACGATCTACGGCGGCTCGACGCCATGACCGAGGACGGGGATGCGCCCCAAGCCCCCCAGTAGCGTCCTCCCGTTCGCCGAGGCCGCTCGCGTCTGGGAGCTGTACGGCTTCTCGAGGCCGGCGGATCTTGTCCTCGAGGACCTCGCCCTCGCCATGGGCGTCCTCGTGCTCGACGACCGACTCGAGGGCGCGGACGCTCGCCTGGTTCGGAACGGAGAGCGCGGCCTCGTTCGCGTGAAGAAGGACATCCCTGAGCTCGGCCGCCGCCGATTCGCGATCGCGCACGAGCTCGGGCACTGGCGGCTCCACGCGAAGCTGTCGCAGATCCTCGCGTGCACGAGCGAGGACATGGTGAAGAAGTACCAGGCGAGCGAAGCCGAGGTCGAGGCGAACTACTTCGCCTCAGCGTTGCTGATGCCCGAGAAGCTCTACAGCAGCAAGATCCGCGGCGTCCAGCCGACGATGGAGCTCATGACCGAGCTCGCCGGTTTCTTCAACACGACGCTCACCGCGACGACGATGAGGCTTACCGAGGTGACGACCGAGGCGTGTGCGGTGATCGTCTCCGAGAACGGGCGTATCCGATGGTGGCGGCTCAGCGAGTCGCTCGAGAAGGGGACCTGGGTGGAGGCGGGGCCGGTGCCGTCGGGGTCGCGCGCCGCGGCTCTCTTCCGCGGCGAGCCGAACCGCGGTCCGCTCGAGGCCGACGCCAGCGACTGGCTCCGCGCCGACGACGAGCTCGAGCTGGAGACGCTCATCGAGGATTCCGTCCTGCTGGGCCGCTACGGAAGTGTGGTGACCCTCCTCTGGGCGTCGTGAGGAGCGTGCGCGTCGTGGGACGTTCCGGCCGGGTCGACCGCTATCATGGCGGCTCGAGGGGCTGATGTCGGTCTACAGTGTCCGCGACGAGCTCAAGGAGGCGAACCTCGCGATCGTGCTCACGGGCGCGGGTGTCTCCGTCGAGAGCGGGATCCCCGACTTCCGGTCGGCCGGGGGCCTCTGGACGAGATATCCGCCTGAAGTGTACGGGACCATCGAGGCGTTCCGGGAGAACCCCGAGCGCTTCTGGACCTTCTGGTTGGAGCTCGTGCGGCTCTGCTCGGGCGCCAAGCCGAACCCCGCGCACCAGGCGCTCGCGAAGATCGAGGCCATGGGGCTGATCCACTGGGTCATCACGCAGAACGTCGACGGCCTCCACCAGGCCGCCGGCTCCAAGAACGTGATCGAGCTCCACGGCGGCGCCGACGCTCTCGTCTGCATCGAGTGCCGAGCGCAGCGTCGGGAGCGCGTCGCCGCTCTCACCGGCCCGCCGCGGTGCGAGTGCGGAGCGATCATGAAGCCCGACGTCGTCCTTTTCAACGAGATGCTGCCGTTCGCCGCGATCGAGAAGGCGCAGGATCTCGCGCGGAAGTGCGACGTGTGCCTCGTCGTCGGCACGTCGGCCGTCGTCTACCCGGCGGCGTCGATCCCCGAGAGCGCCTTCGAGCACGGGGCGACGGTCTGCGAGTTCAACCTCGAGTCGACGGGCCTCACGCACACGGGGCGCGTGCGACACTTCATCGAGGGGTCGGCCGGCGCGACGCTCGCGCGCCTTGCCGATCTACTCGCCGCGGACCACGGCACGAGCGCCTGATTCGGCC
>CAZYLP010000297.1:0-9424 GCA_964648345.1 uncultured Planctomycetota bacterium | reverse complement strand
GGAGGCGCGGCGGCCGGAGGCGTGCCGGGCGCGGCCGCCGCCGGGGCCGGGTCCGCCGCCGCGGGCGCCGGCCTCGCCTGGGAGCGCTGGAAGCTCCGCGTCTTCGTCCCCTCGACCGGCGTGAGGCCGGTCCTCACCGCGGCAGCCGCCGACTGGATCCGCTTCTCGAGGTCGGCGTCGCCCGCGTCCTCGCCGGTCTTCGCGCACTGGACGACGAGCGCCGTCAGGCGGTCGGCCGCCTCGACGAGCAGCTCGTGCGAGCCCGCGCCGCCCTTCCTGAGGGCGCGCGCGAGGCTCTCCGTCTCGTGCACGAGACGGCCGAGCGCGGTGTAGCCGAGCATGCGCGCCGAGCCCTTGAGCGTGTGGAGCTCGCGGTCGATCTCGTCGAGGAGCGGCGTGCGGTCCTTCGCCTCGGCGAGCCCCTCGACGGCCTGCGCGACGCGTCCGAGCCGCTCCTGGCCTTCCTCGAGGAAGATCTCGAGGAGCTCGCGCATCTCCTCGTCCATCAGGCGACCTCCGCCGCGGCGTCCGCGATCTTCCGGGGGTCGAGGAGGAAGGCCATGCCGTCATCGTCGGCCGAGCCGCCGACGACGCCGGCGATGAAGCCGATCTGGAGCTGGTCGCGCACGTTCGGGGGGAGCGGCGCGAGGTCCTCGAGGGGCACCTTCACGAGGCGGTCGGCGCGGTCCACCGCGAAGGCGACGAAGCGGCCGGGACCGCGTCCGATGAGCCCGTCCGCGCGCGCGAGGAGCGTCTCGCGGTCCTCGGGCGCGAGGAGCCCGAGGGTGCGGTAGAGGTCCGCGGCGACGACGGGGCGAGCCGGGTCGAGCGGCCCCGTCCAGGCGGCGCCGGCGGCGACCTCGACCACGCGCTCGGCCTCGATCGCGAGGCGGTGCGGCCCGATCCGGATCGGCAGGATGAGGACGCTCGCCTGGGCGCTCGCGGCCCCGCCCGTCGCCGGGCCGAGGCGGAGCGTGCTCCGCGTCCCGCGGCCGGAGATGCCGGGGAGCTGCGAGCGCCTCACCGAGAGCTCGTCCTCACGCATCGGTGCGCCTCGCGAGGACCTCCATGAGCTTCTTCACGTCGAGGACGGCCGTCGTCCCTTCCTTGCGCTCGATCGCGTTCGCGATGAGCGCGTCGCCCGAGCGGCCCGTCGGCGCCGGCAGGAGCGCGCTCACGCCGACGCGGAAGTAGTCGGGGAGCGCGTCCGAGAGGATGCCCACGCGCCGCGCCCCGTCGGCGAGGACGAGGAGCCCGTGCGGGACCGTCGTCGTCGGCTCGCCGCCGATCACGGCCGCGAGGTCGATCACGGGGACGATCTCGCCGCGGAGGCTGGCGATCCCGCGCACGAAGGCCGGCGTCCTCGGGACCGCGATGATCGCCGGCACGCGCTCGATCTTCGTCACGGCCTCGAGGGGGACGCAGTACCGCTCGCCGCCCATCTCGAAGCGGATGAACGAGCGCTCGGGCTCGGCCGTCGAGCCGGCGCGGAGCGCGGCGCTCCGCCGGGCCCCGGCCTCGGCGAGGCCCTGAGGGTCGAGGAGCGCGTCCCTCCGGTCGCCCGAGGCGGCCTGCTCGCCCTCGGCCACGGCTCAGCCGCGCCTCAGCGCTTCGGCGTCGAACTGCGAGATCTGGGGCTGCGTCGGCGCCTTGCTCGCCGTCTTCCCCGTGATCCGCGCGCTCGAGCCCGAGGGCTTCTTCGTGCCCTCCTCGGCCGCGTCGAACTGGTTGATGACCGCCTGCAGGTCGTGCGCGAGCGCCGCGAGCTCGTTCGCGGAGACCGTGACCCGCTTCGCGCCCGTGGCGACCTCCTCCGAGCTCGTCGCGACCTCGCGGACGGCCGTCGCGACCTGGCCCGACGCGCTCCGCTGCTGGTTCGTCGCGAGCTCGATCTGGCGCGCGGCGTCCGTCGTCTTGGACGCCGTGTCCGTGATCGCCTGGAGGGAGGCCTGGGCCTTCGTCGCGAGCTCGCGGCCCTTCTCCGCGCGCTTCACCTCCTCCTCGGAGGCGAGGACGGCGGCCGAGATCTCGCTCTGGATCTGGCCGATGAGGCCCTCGATCTCGCGCGTGGACTCGACGACGTGGTCGGCGAGGGAGCGCACCTCGTCGGCGACGACCGAGAAGCCGCGGCCGGCCTCCCCGGCGCGCGCGGCCTCGATCGCGGCGTTGAGGGCGAGGATCTTCGAGCGCTCGGCGATCCCCGTGATGAGCTCGGCGACCTTGCCGATGGCGCGCGACTTCTCGCCGAGGTCGAGGAGGCGGTGCGCGCCCTGCCGCGACGCCGCGACGATCTCCTCCATGCCGGTGCCGACGTCGGTGACCGACGCCTGGCCGCCGCGCGCCGACGCGAGCGTCTCGTCGGCGAGCTGCACGACGTGCTTGGCGGTGTCGGCGATGTGGCCCGAGCTCGCGGCGAGCTCCTCCATGGTCGCCATGGTCTCGGTGACGGCGGCGGCCTGCTCGGTCGCCGTCGAGGCCTGGTCGCGCGAGCTCTCCTGGAGGCCGCGCGCGGCCTTGTCGATCTTCGCGCCGGCGCCCGCGAGCTCGTCGAGGAGCAGCTTCAGCTTCTCGGTCATCTCGCGGAACGCCGAGCCGAGCGAGCCCTCCTTCTGACCCGGAGCGCTCGCCGGCACGGTGAGGTCGCCGCGCGCGATCCGTCCGACGCGGATCGAGAGGTCGCGGAGCATGCTCACCATCTTGCGGAACGAGATCGCGAGGTCGCCGCGCGTCTCGGCCTCTTTGTCGAAGCACTCGTTCCAGAGGTCGTCGCGGGCGATCGCGTTCGCCTGGGTCGCGAGCCGCTCGTGGCTCGCGAGGAGCGCGTCGAAGCCCCCGACGAGGGCGCGGAGCTCGTTCCGGTCCTGCGGGTCGTGGTCGCCGTTCACGCCGAAGCCGGCGAGCCCGGTGCGCGCCTGGGCGAGCTCTCCGGTGCGGGCGAGGTGGGCGACGATCTGGGAGAGGAGGACGACCTGGCCCGCCACCTCGCGGCGGACGATGACGAGGATGATCACGAGGAGCGCGACGGAGGCGCCGAACGCCTCGAGGAGCGTCTTGTTGCGGAGCGCGCCCACCTCGGCGCCGAGGTCCGCGAGCTTCCGTACGAGGACGATGCTCGCGACCTTGGCGGCGCGCGCGTTCATGATCGCGCGGACATCGGCCTGACGGTTCGGGCTCGCGCCGCCCTCGATGAGCTCCTTCTCCTCGTTGCGATGGAACGCCTCGATCGTGTCCGCGCCGACGCGGACGCTGTGCTTCCCGTTCGCGACGGTCGCGCCTTCCTTGAAGATCTCCTTGAAGACCTGGGAGTCCCGCTGCGGGTCCCAGTCCTTCGCGGTCTCGTTGGCGACGAGGACCGAGCCATCGTCGCGGAGGAGCGCGATCCGGTCGATCGAGAGGAGGTCCGCGACCGACTGGAGCTTCGCGGCGAGGAAGGCCTTGTCCTGCGAGGTCAGCTCGTCGCGCCTCTGCACGACGGTCGCGGAAGAGACGGGGGCGAAGATCGGATCGCGGTCGATCGCGAGGAGCGCCTCGCGCGCCGACTTCTCGGCGCGCGTCTTCTCCTTGTCGACGGCGACGCGCTCCTCGTGGTTGGCCACGACGTAGCCGAACAGCATCGAGAGGCCCAGCGCCGCCGCGAGCCCGGCGATCGTGAGGCGTGCGAGCAAGGTCGTGCGGGTCCAGACCCGCAGACCCAAGCCCGGCCGGTTCTCGGACATTTTGGACTCCCCTCTCCCCCGTCGCCTCGCGGGACGACGGTGCATCTCATCTCAGTTCTTCGGCGGCACCAGGAGCTCGAAGAGCGCCTGCGGCAGGAAGAAGCGCGCGCGCGTGTCGGGCCCGAGCTGGACGGCCGCTCCGTCACGGAGCTTGGCCCTCCCGTGGCTCGCCGCCAGGCGCTCGCCGTCGATCCAGGTGCCGTTCGAGGAGCCCGCGTCGTGCAGCCACCACTGCCCGTCCTGCGGGTCCTTGGTGAAGTAAGCGTGGAACTTGGACACGCTCGAGACCTCGAGCGCGATGTCGTTGTTCCCCGCGCGCCCGACCGTGACCATGTTGTCGAACGCGTTCGCGCCCTTCCGCTTCTCGACGACCGCCGCGCGCGCGCGCGGGTTCGGAGCCTGGCCATCGCGGATCACGGCGCGCGGCTGACTCTTCATGCCGCCCATCGTCGCGAAGACCTCGGCGTCCTGGTCCCCGGCGCCCACCGTGTCGAGGACGAGGAACGGGTGGGGATGGCGCCCCAGGAAGGCCTCGCGGCCGCCCTTCTCTCCCTCTCGCTTGAGCTCGTCTATGGAGAACGTTCTCACGCCAGTCCGGGGGGTGAGTTAGCCGAAACGTTCGTGGCTCGCAAGTGCCCCTCTTGAATCAGGTTGTCGGGGTCTGCGGGGGCTGGACGGGCTGCTCGATGGTCACGTCGATCGTCGAGAGCATGGCCTCGATCCGGCGCTCGATGCGGTTGATGTTGATGACTCCGGTGAGAGGGTGCCGCTCGCCGTGGACGGGCTCGAGGACGAGCGTCCCCGAGCGGAGGAGCGCGTACTCGAACACGTCCGGCAACTCTTTGCGGAAGCGAAGGTTCGGCGCCGGGAAGCGCTCGACGTTGCCGACGAACCCCGAGACGTGGACGAGCTCGTTGCCGTGGACGCGCCAGTAGTCGAGGCGCGACTGCACGAACGCGAGGAAGAGGAGGAACCCGAAGATCGCCGCGAACATGAAGTAGACGTGCGGGTGGCAGCGGAGCTGGAGCTTCCCGAGGAGCGCTCCGATGCCGGCGAGGAGCTGGAACTTGATCTGGATGAGCACGGTCCCCAGGATCACGATGACGCCGAGCAGGATCACGGCGATGAAGCCCGTCCTCGAGAAGTCCCAGGCCGTGATGAGGATGTTGATCGCGAAGACGGTGAAGAAGATGTCGCCCGGGAGCCTCGGCGAGGGCTCCTCCGGCGTGCGGAGGAGGAGCGAGAGGAGCGCGCAGATGACCGCGGTCAGGAACGTCGGGTAGAAGAAGATCGCCTTCGGGTACGACCGGATGATGACCGAGTCGATCCTCTTCGTCGTGGTGACGGCGGGCTCGCCCACTTGGTCCCTCCTCCCGTGCGGCCAGAGGGTACCGGATGGAGCGGCTGGCATCGAGGGCAGACGTGCGTCCCGCGACCCCGGACGACGAGCCGCTCGATCGGCGTCCGGCATCGCGGGCACGGCTCGCCCGTGCGCTGGAAGACCTCGAGCGCGAGCGTGCGCGATGCCGTCTTGCTGCCGCCCCCGACGCGCCCCTGGCCGGGGACCGCGCGTCCCTCGCGCTCGCGGACGGCCTTCGCGAGGACGGACACGATCGCCTCGTGGAGGCGCCCGACCGTCGCCGGCGCGAGCGCCTGCACGGGCTCGAGCGGATGGACCTTCGCCCGGTGGAGGATCTCATCCGCGTAGATGTTGCCGATGCCCGCGACGAACTTGGGGTCGAGGAGCACGGGTTTGACCGGCCCGCGCCGGCGGCGGAGCCGCTCCGCGAGGACCTCGGGCGTGAAGCCGGGCTCGAGCGGCTCGGGGCCGATCGCGGCCTCGAACGCCGCGCGCATCTCATCGTCCACGACGTCGAACCAGCCGAGACGGCGCGTGTCCTCGAAGTGGAGGTCGAGCGCGCCGAGATGGACGGTGAGGCGCGTCCACTTCGTCGGAGGCTTCGAGGAGGGCTCGACCCAGAGCTTCCCCGTGAGCTTCAGGTGGAAGACGAGCGTGCTCCCGCCGCCGAGGTCGATGAGCACGAGCTTCCCGCGCCGTCGCAGCCCGCGGATCGAGCCGTGGAGCGGCCGGATCGTCGGCCGCCGCTTGGCGGACGGGTCGTGGAGCGTGACGCGCCGGATGCGGGCGCCGCGGACTCTCTCCGTGAGGTAACGAACGATGTGCTCGACCTCGGGCAGCTCGGGCATCGGCTTTGCCTGTAGGGTTCTGTTAGGTTAGGGTCGGGTCAGGTGAGGCATGGAGCTCTTCGCGAAGCCCGAGAAGGTCCCGGGCCTGAAAGGGATCGCCGCCATGGCGGCCGAGGGCGACCTCGTGAGCGCGCCCCGCGACGTCGAGTGCTTCGAGCTCCCGTGCCGGAAGATCCTCAACAAGTGCTCGTCCCCGCGCATGCCGTTCGATTGGACCATAAACCCGTACCGCGGCTGCGAGCTCTCCTGTGCGTACTGCTACGCGCGCTACACCCACGAGTACCTCGAGCTCACGCCCGCGCGCGACTTCGAGCGGAAGATCTACGCCAAGCGCGGGGCCGCGCGCGCGCTCGCGCGCGAGCTCGTCCGCCAGGACACCCGGGGCGGGATCGCGATCGGCACGGCGACCGACCCCTACCAGCCGCTCGAGCGCCGTCTCGAGCTCACGCGCTCGATCCTCGACGAGCTCTCGCGGCATCGAGGCCTCCGCGTCCACGTGACGACGAAGTCCGACCTCGCGGTCCGCGACCTCGACCTCATGAAGGCCATCGCCGCGCGGAGCCGCTTCGGGGTCAACTTCACGATCACGACCCTCGATGCCTCTCTCGCGCGCACGCTCGAGCCGCGCGCGCCCGTCCCGCAGAAGCGCATCGAGGCGGTCCGGGCGCTCCGCGCGGGCGGCATCGACGTCCGCATCCTCCTCTGCCCTCTCATCCCGTGGGTCAACGACTCGCGCGAGTCGATCGAGGCCGTCCTCCGCGCGGCGAAGGAGGCCGGAGCGCTCGGCGCGTACGCGCAGGCGCTGTTCCTCCCCGAGGCGACGCGGCCGACCTTCTTCGAGTGGCTCGCCGCGCACCGGCCGGACCTCGTCGAGAAGTACCGGCGCCTCTACGAGCGATCGAGCTACGTCTCCCCGGCGTTCGCGGCGCCGATCCTCGAGCGCGTCGCCGAGGCGCGCCGCGCGGTGGGGCTCGGCACCGGGAGGGACGACGACGACGGGGAAGACGACGAGGACACGGCCGGCGAGACGCGCGGACGCCCGCCGAGCGCGCAGCTCGACCTCTTTCGCTGAGGCGCGCGGCGCGGACGTTGCGGGCTGCCTCGCGAGGCTCCGGTCATGGCACTCCTCCAGGCACTCCTCGCGTTCATCTTCCGGTCATTCGGCCGGATCGTGAACACGGCGTTCGGCTGGGCGACGACGCTCCTCTTCGGCAAGGTCCCGGCGAAGCGTCGGATCTACCTCTCGATGACGACGTTCGGCTCCGTGCTCTGGCTCATCGTCACGATCGGCATCGTCTCCCCGCGCTTCGCCGCCTTCATGCTCGCGTTCATCCGTCTGCCCGAGTGGTTCGACGACAACTGGCTCCGCCTCGCGATGGCGATCGCCGCGCTGTGCGTCCCTCCGGTCGTCGGCGCTCTCTCGATGGTCATGGTCGACCCCGTCGACCGGCCGAAGACGATGAAAGGGCGCGTGCTCCGCGTCCTCAAGGGCTACCCCTACACGTTCGGGCTCGCCGTCACGATCCTCTCCATGCTGCTCATCGCGCCCTTCCTGCACCTGCGCGCGCTCTTCAAGCGCTGGAAGACGCAGCACGTCCCCATGATCGTCGAGCTCGACGACTACCTCGACGTGGTGAAGGACGTCCAGGAGGCCCTCGAGCAGGGAGGGATCCGCACGCGCCGCGAGAAGGCGTCGTGGCTCCTCCGCGCGCCGACGAAGCTCCTCACCCTCTTCGCCGGCGACGAGTTCCACAAGGTCATGGCGGACAACCTGACCGTCCTCGTCGCCGACTGCTGCGAGGTCCTCCTCCACCCGTCGGACCTCGTCATCCGCGGCCGGCCGCTCGATGCCTCGCGGCTCCACGCGACGCTCGCCGAGCGACTCACCTTCACGAAGGCGTACCTCACCTGGGACAAGGAGGCGAACAAGCTCGAGGATCGCCTCCGCGCGATCTGGCTCGGGATCATGAAGACGAGAGCGGCGCGCGGGACGTTCGACCGCCGCTCGGTGGACGAGCTCCGCTCCATCGAGGCGGCGCTCGCGAAGCTCCAGGTCTCCTACGAGGAGTGGGAGGTCCTGTTCCGCGAGAAGCTCCAGGTCGAGCGATGCCTCCTCCGCCTCGCGGCCGGCCTCGACGACGAGAAGACGGAGGACCTCGAGGCGCTCGCCCGGCGCGCGGCCTGAGAGCGGGGGCTACTTCGCGCGCGGCTCGAGGACGTACTTCCCGAAGCAGAAGATCGTCCCCCCCGCGGCGAGGAGCGAGAGCTCGAGCGCGGTGTTTCCGGTCGAGAGGCCGATGACGAGGCCCGACGGCGCGACGAGGAGCCCGACGAGCTGGACGATGCCGGCGAGCGCCTTCACGCGAGGAGCTCCTTCGCCCGCTCCGCTCCCACGGCGCGGGCGAGGTCCTCGGGCGTGTTCACGTTCTCGAGGCTCACGAGGCCGGGATCGTACCGTCTGAGGTCCGCCTCGGCCACCTCGAGCGTCCCGGTCGCGGCGAGGAGGTCGTGGAGCGCGAGCCAGCCCCCCTCGAGCCGGCGGCGGATCTCCGGGAGCAGGGTCCGGCGGTAGACCGCGTGGAGCGGGTGGAGGCCGCGCTCGGTCCGCGGAACCACCGCGGTCGCTCCGGCGTGCTCGTGGGAGAGAGCGATGAGAGCCTCGAGCAGAGGGCGGGAGAGCGACGGCATGTCGCACGCGACGACGAGGCACCGCTCGTGAGGGCTCGCCTCGAGGACGGCGGCGAGCCCGGCCAGAGGGCCGCGCCCGCGGACGGCGTCGGGCACCAGCCGCACGGAGGAGAGACCGAGCGACGCGAAGTCGCCGGCCTCGCGCGCGCGCACGAGGACGGGGTCGCAGATCTCGCGGAGCACGTCGGCCGTCGCGACCACGAGCGGCGCGCCGCCCCGGCCGATCGGGAGGAGAGCCTTCGAGCGGCCGCCGAGCCGTTCGCTCCGCCCTCCCGCCAGGATCGCGCCCGTCGTGCCCTGCCGGGTCACTGCCACTCTGGCATCGTAACCGGGGAATTTTTCGAACTCCCCCTTGGTTCCGGACGTGCGGTCGGCTACGGTTACCGGGTATCCCTGCACGGATCCCGAACGCATGGGGTCCGCATGAACGGAAACTCAATGGGCGAGTCGCGCTTCTCCTCTTGCAATCATGAACTTCGCGCTCGCCGCCAATCACACGAGCCCCGCGCTCGCCATGTCGTTTCTTCAGCGACGGCGTTCGGGCTACCTCACACCACGCCCCTGATTCCAGGGGGCGAGGCGTCCGCGGACCGCTGCTTCACGAGCGCCCGCGGGTCACTCTTCTTCAACAACGACAACGTAAACGAATCGACGCAACGATCAAAGGAATGGCGATGAGCGAGGATCAGGAGATCACCTGCGCGGACTGCGGGAACGCGTTCGTGTTCACGGCGCAGGAGCAGGAGTTCTTTGCCGAGAAGGGCTTCTCGGCGCCGAAGCGCTGCCGGGGTTGCCGGTCGGCGCGCAAGGCG
>CAZYLP010000296.1:0-9439 GCA_964648345.1 uncultured Planctomycetota bacterium | reverse complement strand
GCTTCGAGCGGACCGTGGACGGCGAGGTCGCCGACCTGGAGGACGAGGACGACCTCGAGCTCGCTGCGGATGCCAACCCGATCAAGGGCGCCGAGGTCGTCTACATCGGCGGGAACCACGACGGGGGCGGCAACCACGACACCGGCGGCGCGGCCCGCGAGGGCTTCACGCCTCTCGGTCGCGCGGGCGTGGTCGAGAGACAGGGAGTGAGGATCGGCGGGCTCTCCGGGACGTATCACCCGCGCTTCTCCGAGGGGCCGGCCACGGCCTCTCCGAGCGCGGAGCACTGCACGCGCGACGACGTGGCCGTCCTCCTCGCGGAGAAGCTCGACGTGCTCCTCCTCCACGAATGGCCCGAAGGGCTCAAGCCCGGCACGCGCGGGAACCCGCACGGGCGGCTCCTCATCGAGCGGCTCCAGCCGCGGTGGGCCTTCTGCGGGCACCGTCACGCCGCGTTCAGCGGGACGATCGGCTCGACGCGCGTCCGCTGTCTCGCCGACGTGCCGAAGGGCGGCACGGACGCGGTATCTTTTCTCAAGCTGCCCGAGCTGGACGAGGCGGCACCGCTCGAGGAGCTCGAGACGTTCCGGGCTCTCGGGGAGCAGGGGAGGCGCAGATGAGACGAGCGGCAGCGAGGCGCGGTGCTTGGTGATCCGCGCGAGCTCGACGCTGGTGAAGGGCGAAGGCGTCTCGACCGCGGAGGGCGCCGCGAAGGCCGTGGCCCGCGACCTCGGCAAGACCACGGTCGCGTTCCTCTTCGCGTCGGGACAGGACCCGGAGGATCTCGAGGAGATCGTCGAGGCGACGCGCGACGCGCTCGAGGGCGCGCCCGTGATCGGCTGCACGGGCGGCGGCGTCGTCGGCACCGGCGAGGAGGTCGAGGGCGAAGCCGCGATCGCGCTCGTCGCCGTCGAGACCGACGAGCAGGTGTCGGTCGAGCCCGTCTTCGCGAAGCTCGCGGGGGACGGCGCGAGGGACGGCGACGCCGTCTCCGCGAAGCTCGGCGGCAAGATCCGCGGCTCCGCGGAGCGCGCCGCGTTCGTCCTCCTCGCGGATCCCATGAGCTTCGACGCGAAGCCTCTCCTCGCGCGGCTCCGCGAAAAGCAGCCCAAGCTGCCCGTGATCGGCGGCCTCTCCGCGGCGCGGGGAGACTCCATGCCCGTCTTCGCGGGCGAGGAGCACTCGACGCGCGCGCTCGCCGGAGCCGTCCTCTCTGGACCCGGTCTCAAGACGACGGTCGCGGTCGCGCAGGGTTGCCGTCCGATCGGCCGCTCGGGCCGCGTCACGCGCGCGGACAAGAATCTCCTCTATGAAGTGGACGGCGAGCCCGTCCTCGTGCGCTTGAAGGAGGCGATCGAGGCCGCGGAGGGCCGCGCGCTGTTCTGCGGTCTCGGCTACGAGTCGCTCCGCATGCCCTCCATGAGCGACGACTACCTCGCGCGGAACATCCTCGGCGTCGAGCCGAAGGCGGGCGCCGTCGCGATCGCCGAGGTGATCCCGCCGGGCTCGACGATGTCGTTCCTCGTCCGCGACGCCGAGGCGGCGCGCGAGGACCTCGCGGCGCGCGTGCGCGAGCTCAGGAGCGCCTTCACGAAGAAGCCGCCCGCGTTCGGCCTCTACTTCGACTGTCTCGGGCGCGGCGCCGGCCTCTACGACGAAGAGGGTGTGGACGCCGGGATCATCAAGGACGCGCTCGGCGACTTCCCGCTCGCGGGCTTCTTCGGCAACGGCGAGCTCGCCCCGTTCCTCGGGACGAACCTCCTCCACAACTACACGGGGGCCCTGGTCCTTTTCGGAGAGGCGTGACATGGGTTCGATCGTCCGCAAGCTCCCGCAACGCATCGTGCTCGTCGCGGCGGTGGCGTTGACGGCCGCGCTCTTCCTGAGCCACGAGCTCGCGACGCGCCAGGCGTTCGACGCGTCGCTCGCCACGGTCGGCGAGATCGTGGACGACGCCATGCCGAGCATCATGGACCTCTGAGCTCCGCGCCGTCATCTTCGACTCCCAACCGTTCGGATGGGCCGGGCCTGGACAGCGGTAGTAGATCGGGTGAACGCCTCCCGGACGGCCCGCTGTCGGAGGGACCGGCAGCAGTCGCAACGACTGTTAGGTGATTCAGTTGCTCCACCGGTGCGTTCCAATAACTCGGTAGTTATACTTATCTTCCTAGGAAACGGACCAGACCGGTGAAGACGAACGCGGATCGTGTTCTGGAACGGGTCGCAAAGCTCGGCGTCCTCCGACCTCGCGATCTAGACGCAGGTCTGCCGCGAGTCACTCTCACACGGCTGGTCGAGCGCGGCCTTCTCGAACGCCTCGGTCGCGGACTTTACCGCCTCCCCGGATCGAAGACGACGGAGCATCACGCACTGGTCGAGGTGTGCAAACGCGTGCCGCGGGCCGTCGTCTGCCTTCTGTCAGCTCTCCGGTTTCACGAGCTCGGCACGCAAGACCCGTTCGAAGTCTGGCTTGCTATAGACGCGAAGGCGTTCCCGCCGCGCATCGAACATCCACCCATTCGCATCGTCCGGTTCTCCGCAGACACGCTCGCCTTTGGTGTCCAGGAGCCCCGGGTCGAGGGCGTCATCATCCGCGTCACATCACCAGCGAAGACGGTCGCCGACTGCTTCAAGTTCCGGAACAAGATCGGTCTCGACGTCGCGATTGAAGCGCTCCGAGAGTACCGACGCAAGCGACTCCCGATCGACGAGATTTCGAAGGCCGCAAAGGTCTGCAGAGTGGCGCGGGTCATGCGGCCCTATCTGGAGGCTACGGTCGCGTGACGAAGAAGAACGTCGCCGCGTCTCGTGCTGCCGAGGCTCTAAGCTCGGCGCATCGTGAACCCGATCCTGCCGCAGTCCGAGTGGGCAACCTACCGAGTCAGGCTCGTCCTGGATGCGCGAGCGCTGAAGACCCTGGCGCGGGCGCTCGCCTCGACCAAGCCGTCTCCGGCACTACGCAAGCTCATGTCGAAGCGGAGCCCATAGCCGCCCGATACACCTCCGCCGTGGCGCGCGCGAAGCGGTCGAGAGAGTACCGCTCCTTCGCCCGGTCGAGGCCGACAGACGCGAGCCTTGCGCGAAGCGCGAAATCCGCGGCGAGCTGATCGACCGCTTCCGCGAGAGTCCCGAGGTCTCGTGGAGGGACGAGGAGGCCCGCCCCGTCGGAGAGCACGTCGGGCACTCCTCCGACGGCGGTCGCGAGCACTGGCACTCCCGCCGCGAGCGCTTCCAGCACGACGTACGGACACCCCTCCGACCGCGAAGGGAGGACGATCGCATCGAACGCATGGTGCACCGGATCGGTCCGCTCCCCGTGGAACACGACGCGCGGCTCCTTCGCGGCGAGAGCTCTCACTGCTTCGAGCGACGGCCCCTCGCCGATGAAATGGAGCCGGAACGTCCCCTTCGCCTTGCGCAGAGCGCGCACGAGATCGGGCTGCCCCTTCTCCTCCGAGCCCTCGTCCACGAAGCGGGCGATGCACCCGAGCGCGATCTCCTTCTGCTCAATGCCCAACGAAGCCCGAGCCGCACGCCGCTTCTCCACCGACGGAGAGAGACTGTCCACGTCCACGCCGTTCTCCACGACGCTCACTCGATCACGGAGAACTCCGAGCCTCTTCACGGCGAGCTCCACGAAGGGCCGCGCGACGACGATCGTGCGCCGGTGCAACGTCCGCAGCACGTGCCCGTGAGCGCGCGCGGCAGGACCGGTCCGCGTCGAGCCCGAGGGCGCACGCCCCGGCTCCGCGTGGAGAGTCGCGCACGCCGGCACGCGCGCGAGGCTCGCGCCGAGGCCGGCCCAGAGATCGACTGGGCGAGTGTGCGTCGCGACGAGGTCCGGCTTCACGCGAGCAATGAGCGTCGCGGCCCGCGCCGGGGCGAGGAGGTCGCGCTTCCCCTCCTGCTCGAAGTAGACGACCTCGGCCGGCACGGAGTAAGCCGTGCCTCTGGGCAGCGCGAAGACGGGCTCGACTCCCGCCCCAGGGAGCGCGCGCGCGAGGTGGCCGAGGTGCGTCGGCACTCCGCCGCGGCGCGCCCGGTGGCCGAAGATGAGGACGCGCAATCCGGGCCGGGGACTACTTCGCGCTGGCGAGAGTCTTGACCGCGACGCCCGCGCCCGTCTGCCACACGGCGACGATCGGGCCCTCGCCCGTCACGCTCCCCGCGAGGCACGGCGAGACGGCGTCGTTGGAGAGGCTCACGAACTTGGCGCGCGACGACGAGCTCCCCCAGCAGAGCTGCTTCCCGTCGAGCCAGACCGCGTGGAGGTCCTTCTTCGTCGCCGCGAGCCAGCACTGCTTGCCGCTCGCGAGGCGCTTCTCGACCTTGCCCGGGTTCGCGATGAACACGTCGCTCTCGCGCCGGAAGATCGCGGTCCACTGCTCGCCGCCGCCCGCGATCGCGCCGCCGTCCATGGGGCACATCTTGACCTTCCAGGAGCCCTCACCGAGCTTCTGCGGCTGCGACCACTTGCCGCCCAGGTCCTTCGAGGTCGTCATCCACATGTCGCGCTCGCCGCCGAGCCAGTTCCGCCACATGACGGCGAGCTCGCCCTTCGCGTTGAACGCGGCGCTCGGGTGGCAGCACTCGCAGACCGTGCCGTCGGGCGAGGCGTAGACGAGCTTCTCGCTCCAGGTCGCTCCGCCATCCTTGGAGACGGCGACCCAGACCTCCTTGCCCTTGCCGGCGCGGTCGTCGAGCCACACGACGGCGAACTCGTCCTTCGCGGAGGCGGCGAGACCGTCGAGACCCTCGCGCGCGCTCTTGCCGGCGCCGTTCACTCGGACGGGCTCGCTCCACGTCGCTCCGTGATCCGTGGAGCGCCACGACGACAGGTCGCCCGTCGCGGCGGAGATCGCCGTGACGACGACGGACTTCTGGCCCGCCGCGATCCGCGGGCCGCGGCGCATGCCGCACATGAGCTTCTCGACCCTCGCGACCTTCACGGGCTCGCCGAACTTGCTCCCCGAGGACGCGGCCGCGACGGAGATCGCGCCGTCCTGAGCCGCGACGACGAAGACGCCGCCTGTGGGGGAGACCGCGACCGAAGGCTCCTTCCAGCCGGCCGGGAAGACGAGGGTGTCCTCGGCGTGCGCGATCGAGGCGAACGCGAGAAGGGCTGTGAAGAGGAGGGTCCTCACTGGAGAGCGCGCCTCGCTGCTGCTCGTCTCATTCGCTGAGGACGCGCTTGCTGCGATCCGAGAGGTAGAAGCGCGCGCTCGCGTAGCGGAGGAACTTCTTCTCGCGGCGGGTGAGCGAGCCGACGCCGTCGCGCGAGATCTTCGCGAGGAGCACGTCCACGCGCTCGCGCGCGTCGAGCTCCTCCTCGAGGAGACGGATCTGGCGGCGCATGCGGACGCGAGCGATCGCGTGACCCGCGACGAGGTCGGTCGCGAAGACGGCCGCGCCGGCGCCGAACCCGAGGACGTGCGGGATCGCGAGCGTCTCGCGGAGCGACGCCTCCCAGACGAGGTCCTGCCACTTCTGGGCGGTGAAGGTCTCGGTGAGCGGGATCTTGAGCGCCTCGTCGAGGAACCGGACCGGCTCCTGCTCGAGGTAGATCCCGAGCGCGAAGATCGTCGTGGCGCCCGCGAGGAAGAAGCCCGGCGCGGGGAGCATGCCGAGCGTGCGCTTCCGCGGCTCGAGGAGCACGTGCGCCGTGAGGATCGCGCAGCCGCCCGCGAGACCGCCGAGATACATGCCGGTCGGCGCGTTGGCGACGTTCGTCAGGACCTGGAAGCCGAGCGCGGAGAGAGCGCTCGAGCCGAGGTAGAGGACCGTGAAGCGCGTCGCGCCGAGGGCGCGCTCGACGCTGCCCCCGAGGAACAGGAGGAGCGCGGTCGCGGTCGCGAACTCGAGCGGGTGGACGTGGAGGAAGACGTGGGTCACGAGCGAGATCGAGAGCCACGAGCTCGGCCCGCCGCGCGCGTGCACCGCGAGGATGTCGAGGATGGACCGGGTGTGCTCGCCGTCCGACGAGAGCCGGAGAGCGAGGAGCCCCGCGCAGTGGAGCACGAAGAACAGCTGGAAGGCGCGGAGGCTGCCCGTGTCGCGAGTGGTCTGGGTCTGGTCGGACATCCCGGGATCCAACCGGAAGACTAGCAGATGGTGGGGGTCCGACGCTCGTCGCTCCCGGCCCGCCGGCGCGCATCAGCGGTGGTAGTAGGTCCCGTTGCCCGTCATGGACCCCTTCGCCGGATCGCTCGTGGCGGAGACTCGCATCGTCCAGGGCTTGCGTCCCTTGCGGTCGAGGAGGAGGACGGCGCGCCCGCGGACGATCCAGGGCCCCACCTCCCCGTCGGGGTCGTCGCCGAAGTAGTCCACGGTGTCCTTGGCGAGGGGGTTCCCGGGGTCGTTCGCCGACTCGAAGTGAGTCGAGATCGTGGAGGAGTAACGGTACGTCCCGTTCCGCGAGAAGGCGAGCTTCTGGCTGGTCGAGACCGACATGCTGGTCGTGCCGGATCCCGTCGAGGAGAACGAGCCCGCGTGCCACGTCCCGACGAGGCCGCTCGCGAACCCGGGGTCCGCCTCGGGACCGGTGACGGCGAGCTTCAGGAACGCGTCGCGGAGCGGCCCGAGCGCTCGCGCGACCCCGTCGGGCGTGCCCGCCACGACGAGGACGACCGAGACGCCGCCCTCGCGGACCCCGAGCGCGACGAGGTCTCCCCGCGTCCCGCGCAGCCGGACGGCGAGCGCGGGGGCGGCGGTCCCGACGCGCGCGATCGCCTCGGGGGCGCCGGCGCGGACGGCCTCCTTGTCGACCTTCCGCAGCTCGGCCTCGAGCGTCTCGCCGAGGGGCGCGTCCTTGGGCGACGCGAGGGTGGCTCGCACGACCGCGAAGCTCCTCGCGGGCGCGCCGGGCTCGCCCGGCTCGACGCCGGGACCGAAGATCCTGTCGCCCGCCGCGAGGTCTCCCTCGGGAGAGCCCGAGTAGGCCCAGGGGAGGCGCATCCGGTAGAGAGCGCCCGCGGGCACGAAGAGGCGCGAAGGAGGCTCGAGCTCGCCCGGAGAGCGGCAGAGCGCGATCGTCTCCGGCGTGTACCCGAGCGCGCCGAGTCGCTCGGCATCGGCCGGCGAGAGCGCGCCCGAGAACCCGGCCGTGGCGAGCCGTTGCCGCACCTCCAGGTCCTCGAACCCGTAGGCGGCGAGGCGCTCGAGGTCGCCGGCCGAGAGCGGACGGACCGAGGGCTCGGAGACCGAGCTCGCCTCCTGGCGCTTGAACTTCTTCGAGCCGACGACGAGCTCGCCGCGCTCGCGGGCCGCGCGGAGCGCCTCGCCCGTCACGTGGTGCGCCGTCCCGTCCGGGAGCGCGATCCAGAGCGCATCCGTCCCGCAACGCCAGCGGCCGGCGCCCGTCATGGCGCGCTGGAGCGGCGTCCTCTGCGAGGGGTCGAGGGGAGTCGGCCGCGACGCCGCCGCGACGAGCTCCGGCGGGACGCCGGCAGTGATCAGCCGCGCGAGGTCGCGCTCGGAGAAGGACCACAGCGCCTCGAGCCCCGAGAGCGCGTTGAGCGCCAGGGGGACCGGGACCCTCCGGCGGCCCAGGTCCTCGAGCAGCTCGAGCACGGCCGCGCGGTGGTCCGTGCGCGCCGTGCGCCCGCACTCCTCGATCGCCGGACCGTCGATCGCCGCGCGCTCGGGCGTCGTCCAGCCGACGATGCCGAGCCAGCGGTCCCGCAGCTCGATCGCGAACGCCCACTCGGGGCCCCCGTCCTTGCCCTGGCCCTTCCAGCTCCAGCCCGAGAGCTCGACCCCCTTGAAGGGGGAGAGCTTCGCGCCGCGCGGCGGGATCCCCGTGTCCGACAGGCGGCCGAGGAACTCGCCCACCGTCCTGTAGGTGCTCTTGTACCACTCGGTCGTCACGATCCCCGCGTGGTGCGTCTTCGCGTCGGGCTTGAAGCTCGTGGTCGTGCGTCCGAAGATCGTCTGGCGCCTCCACCCCGACGGGACGCGCACGAGGGCGGCGCCGCCCTCCTCGGCCCGCCGCACGTTGGGGACGAGCGAAGGCTCGATCGCCGCGGGGGGCTCGACGGGCGGGACGAGCGAGCGGGAGAGGGTCCCCTTCGCGTGAAGGGTCAGGACCGCGCAGCCGGGCGACCCCGGCGCCTCGACCCACGTCCCGCGGAGCGCGAGAGCGCCGCGTCCGAGCCCGGCCTCGGAGAGCTCGATCGAGGCGATCGCGTCGCGCATCGCCGGGGCGAGCGCCCGGAACCCCTCCTCGGTCCCGCCGAAGACGCAGAGGACGTGCGCGGCGCGGCCGCGCGCGACGAAGGCCTCGAAGACGCGCGTCCCGTGCTTCGAGCGGATCGTCGCGCGGACGGCGCCCGAGGTCCCGCGGACGGGCGAGACCGCGAGCGCCTCGGGCGCTCCGACGAGGCTCGCGCTCGGCTCGAGGCTGCGTGCCATGCGACAGGCCTCGTCGAGGCTCGCCTCCCTCGGGTCGAGCGACACGTGGACGACCGCGCGGAGCGTGGGCCAGGAGACGCCGGGGATGTCGATCGCGTCCACTCCCGCGCCCCGGGGCCGGGCCGCATCGAGCGTCCAGCTCCCGGGGAGCACGATCGTGTAGAGCCCGGACGGCGCCTCGACCCGCGGCGCGTGGAGGCGCGAGAGCGCGTCCGGGGCCTCGGGGGTCTCGGGGGCCTGGCGGATCGCCGCGGGGAACGCGGAGCCGGGAGCGAGCCGCTCGAACGCCTCGTGGTCCGCCTCCTCGAGCCGGAGCCTGGGGAGAGCGCGGCCCACCGCCGCGAGCTGGGTGGCGGCCGAGCCGCGCGCGGCGTGCGCCGCGACGAGGTCGTGGACGGCGGCCCGGTAGGACGAGCGCGCCGCGGCGACCGAGGCCTCCAGGCCCGGGAGGTCCTGCTCCTCGCGGCCGGGGGCCGTCTCCGCGGCGAGCTTGATCCACCACTCGGAGCCGCAGGAGGCGCCGTCGATCAGCCAGAGGACGCGGACGCGGTCCTTCGTGCGGACCTTCGCGCGGAACCCTCTCAGCTCGATCCCTCGCCACGCCTCGAACCGCGTGGCGCGGTCGGCCCCCCAGTCCGAGCAGAGCTCGCCGAGGACGGCCCCTTGCTCGTGGCTCTTGAGCGTCACGTCGAACGCGATCCGCCGCACGACGAAGCGCCCGTTCGCGTCCCAGGCCGGACCGCGCGCCGGCTGCTCGCGGATGCTCGAGTAGCCGCGGAGGATCGCGTCCTGGTACCGGAACGACGAGGGCACGCGCAGCCAGAAGCCCGCGTGGATCCCCGCCTGGATCACCGTCGGCGCCTCGGGGTCGAGGCGGACCTCGCCGCGGAGCGCCTGCGCGACCTTGTCCGTCAGCCCCGCCGACCGGAGGAGCGCGACCTCGTCGGCCCGGAGCTCGCGCCCGAGCCCGGGCGTCCCCTGGAGGCGCGCGAGGATCTCGCGCTCGGTGAAGCCGTACCCGGCGGCGCGC
>CAZYLP010000295.1:1761-9499 GCA_964648345.1 uncultured Planctomycetota bacterium | reverse complement strand
GCGGGGGGCGCGCACGGTCGAGCTCGCGTTCAGACACGAGGAGGGCGAGCCGACCCGCTTCGAGGTCCGGCTCGCGGCGCCGCTCTCGCAGCCGAAGGCGCTCTACTCCGTGCTCCGCGAGCGGCTCGACCGCGTGGACCTGGGACGGCCGGTGCTCGCGGTGGACCTCCGCGTACCCGAGACGGCGCCCCTCGTCGCGCGGCAGGGCGACCTGTTCTCCGTGCGGCCGGACGGCGGCGAAGAAGACCTGGCCTGCCTGATCGCCCGGCTCGAGGGACGCTTCGGCGCGCGCGACGTCCAGCGGATCGAGCTCGTCGCCGAGCACCGGCCCGAGCGGGCCTTCGCGCGGCGTCCGGCGGCCGAGCCGTCGAAGCTCGACGAGCACTCGCTGGCTCCGGGTCGCCGGCCGTCGCGCCTCCTCGTCCGCCCGGTGCCGCTCGGAGAGACCCAGCTCGCCCGCTTCACCTCCATGAAAGGACCCGAGCGGATCGAGACCGGCTTCTGGGACGGCGCGGAGGCACGCCGCGACTACTGGATCGCGGCCGACGCGGAGGCGCGCGAGAGCTGGATCTTTCGCGAGCTCGACTCGGGGCGGTGGTTCCTCCATGGGACCTTCGACTAAAATCCGCTCCATGAGCATCTCGACCCCCCGCATATCGACCGATGTCAAGGCGAGCTCGAAGGAGCTCGTCAAGCTGCGCCGCGCGATCCACGAGTGGCCCGAGGCGGGCTTCAAGGAGGAGCGGACGGCGACTCTCATCCGCTCGAAGCTCGACGCGTGGGGGATCGAGCACCACCCGCTCTGCGGGACCGGCGAGGTCGCGCTCGTGAAGGGGGCGAAGCCGGGGCCGACGTATCTCTTCCGCGCGGACATGGACGCTCTCCCGCTCACCGAGGAGAACGACGTCGCCTACAAGTCGAAGGTGCCGGGCTTCATGCACGCCTGCGGGCACGACGGGCACGTCGCCATGGCGCTCGTCGCCGCGAAGCTCCTCCAGGCGCGGCGCCGCGACTTCGCGGGCAACGTCAAGCTCATGTTCCAGCCCGCCGAGGAGGGACCCGGCGGCGCGATCCCGATGCTCGAGGAGGGCCTGCTCGACGGGCCGAAGGTCGATGCGGCCTTCGCGATCCACCTCTGGAACGACCTCGACACGGGCCAGGTCGGCTGCCGCGCGGGTCCCGTGTTCGCGGCGCAGGACGAGTTCCAGCTCAAGGTGACCGGCAAGGGCGGCCACGGCGCGGCCCCGCACCAGACCGTGGACCCCGTCGTCGTCGCGGCGCACGTCGTGACGGCGGCCCAGTCGATCGTGAGCCGCAAGGTGGACCCGACGAAGACGGCCGTCGTCACGTTCGGCCAGATCCACGGCGGCACGCGCCACAACATCATCCCGGACACCGTCACGCTCTCGGGGACGCTCCGCTCGCTCGAGGACCGCGTGAGGAAGCAGCTCCGCGCCGAGCTCAAGAAGATCGTCGAGACGGTCGCCAGGAGCTTCGGCGCGACGGCCGAGCTCGAGATCACGGCCGGCTACGCGCCGACGGTGAACGACGAGAAGATGACCGCGGTCGCCCGCGAGGCCGCCTCCGAGGCGGTCGGCGCGCGCAAGGTCGTCGAGCAGGACATCACGATGGGCGCCGAGGACATGAGCTACGTCCTCGAGAAGGTGCCCGGCTGCTACATGATGGTGGGCTCGCGGAACGCGAAGAAGGGCCTCGTCTACCCGCACCACTCGGCCAGGTTCGACTTCGACGAGGCCGCCCTCGAGGTCGGCGTCGAGGTGTGGCTCCGCCTCGCGAAGCGCATCGCCTAGGGGTAAAATCCCGCCCGGGGATGGTCGGGGACGTGACCCGCGAGGCACCCACGCGGATCGGCGATTTCGCCATCGGCTCTCTCATCGTCGAGAAGCCGGGCGTAGGCCGCATCTACCTGGCGAAGAGAAGCGACGCCGAGGAGAACTACGCGGTCAAGGTCCTCGACACCGAGGACACCACGATCCGTGCGTTCTTCATCGAGCGCGGGAAGTTCCTCGGCCGGCTCGAGCACCCGGCCATCGCGCTCACCGAGGTCCGCGGGACCTGTCCCGTGATGGGGACACCCTGGACGGCCACCCGGCATCCGCTCGCTCTCCCGCTCCCGGAGCTGAACGCCAACCTCGGCGCGGTGCTCGAGGAGCCGCTCGTCGTGCGGATCGCGATCGGCGCGCTCCTCGGCCTCGAGCACGTCGAGGAGCGCCTCGGCTCCTACGGCGACCTCCGCCCGCGGAACATCGCGGTCACGACATCCGGCGGCGTCATCCCCCTCGACACGGGCTTCCCGGCGCGCGCCGGCGACCACGTGATCCCGGGCGCCTTCGAGTTCTGCGCCCCGGAGTCCATCGCGGGGCGGCCGGACGTCGACGTGCGCGCCGATCTCTATGCGCTCGGCCTCTGCCTCTTCCAGATGGCGACCGGGACGAACCCGCGCGCCGGGAAGAAGGACGTGGTCCCGATCCCCGACCCGCGCGCCGCGAACCAAAGGGTCTCGACCGGCCTCGCTCGCGTCATCGTCGGCCTCACCGCGACCGAGCGCGATGCCCGCTACGGACACGCCCGCGATGCGGGCCTGGACCTCGTCCGTCTCGTGAACGAGGAGCAGTCGCTCGGGCCCCGAGGGCGCTTCCCGGCGGTCACGCTCGACGCCGTCGTGCGCGCGGCGAAGATCTTCGAGAACGGCGGGCTCCTCAAGTGGATCCGCGCGCGGACGGCCCGCCCGACGCCCGCGCCGGCGAGCAAGCCCGCCGCGGAGGAGCCCGCGCGGGCTGCGACGCCGCCGCCGCCTGAGCCCGCGGAGCAGCCCGAGGCCCCGGCCATGGCCCGCACGCAGACGCGCCTCAGGATCCCGCGCCCGTCCGCGGGCGAGCATCTGAGCGCCAAGAGCAGCGGCGTCTTCTTCCGGACGACGCTCGGCGACGTCCGCGGCCCCGCGACGAAGGAGGAGCCTCTCGACGCGGCGGAGGAGCGGGACAAGGAGAGCACCGCGGGGCGGATCGTGCTCTCCGAGGACGGCACGCGGTGCTACCAGTTCATCCGCGAGCTCGGGCGCGGCGGCCAGGGGATCGTCCGGCTCGTCCGCGTCATGGGGGAGCTCGCCTTCGACGGGTTCGCCGAGCCCGTCGAGGAGGCGGTCATCAAGACCTCGACGCGGCGCGAGGGCCTCGAGCGGGAGCGCGCCGTCTACGCGTCGCCGAACCCGGGCATCGTCAAGCTCCTCGACCCGGGGAAGTTCGACGAGCGGGGCGGCTACATCGTCCTCGAGCGGCTCTACCTCCACCCCTTCCAGCTCTTCAACGACAAGGCCCGGCGGAAGGGCATCGACCTCGCGACCGCGGTGGACACGTTCGTCAACCTCCTCGACATCCTGAACGGGCTCCACACCCGCCGCGAGAACCCGGTCGTCCTCTGCGACATCAAGCCCGACAACATCATGCTCCGGATGTCGAACAAGGGCGGGACGCCGTCGCTGCAGGAGTACGTGCGGCGCATAGCCGCGGGCGCGTACGAGCCCGTCTTCATGGACATGGGCTGCGCCCAGGACCGGAACGAGCTCCAGCGGAAGGGAGGCTGCCTCGATCAGCTCCTCGGCACGCCGATCTACCTCCCGCCCGAGTCGACCCCCGTCCTCGATGGCAAGAAGAGGTTCGAGGCCGGCGTCTACGGCCCCAAGACGGACGTGTACGCGCTCACGCTCAGCTTCTACGAGTACCTGACGGGCGACCGGCCTTACCGGTCCGTCGGGCTCCTCCGCTTCAAGGGTCGCTCGTTCCTCGACAAGTGCTTCGAGCTCAAGCGAAAGCGCGTGAACCCGCTCGACAACGAGCGGCTCGTCGATGCACTCGGCGCCGAGGCCAAGACCCTGAGGCGCATCCTCGAGCTGGGGATCGACCCCGACCCCGACGCGCGGCCGACCGCGGCCGCGCTCCTCGACGAGTGCAAGAGCACGTTCAAGGTGAAGCCCAACTACGTCAAGATCGTCGGCGAGTACCACTACGACCACGCGAAGGGCCTCCGCCACATGCAGGGCCGCTACTCGCGGATCGACCCCCTCTCGAACCTCTACCTCGACTTCCGCCGCGAGGCCGCCCGCACGGGGACGGCCGCGCCCACGGAGGAGCGCCACATCACGGTGGACGACTGGTTCGCGAGCCGGTCGCAGGACGAGCCCGTGGGGAGCGACGACGACACCGTCCACGAGGTCCCGAAAGGGCTGAGCCGGGCTCCGGCACCTCGCGGGCCTTGAGCGTCTCGAGCGACTCGCGGAGGAGCGACTGGAGCGCCGGGAAGTCGCGCTCGTCGGCGTAGGCGACCGCGAAGGCCGTGGACCGGTCCGTCTGCACGAAGCGGCGGAGCGCCTTCATGGTGCGGCCCTTCCGCTCGAGCGTCGTGATCCACTCGCCGCCGTTCTCGCCCGTCTTGTCCGCCACGAAGTTCGTCCCCATCCTCCTCAGCGCCGCGCGCGTCACGGCGAGAGCCTGATCGCCCGCGAGGTCGCTCGCGAAGAAGTGGATCCGCGCGCGCTTGTCGAGCGACTCGAAGCGGACGATCCCGTTCGCCTCGACGACGGTCCAGTTGATCGGGCGCCGCATCGAGGTCTCGCAGGTCCGGAAGAGCTTCGTGAGCGGCTGGGCGACGAGGCGCGGCATGATCGGGGTCCAGGGGGTCTTCCCCGCGTTCTTCCGCTCCACGTACTTCGAGTAGAACTGGCCCCAGCTCGGGTCGAGCGCCGCGTCGCCGAAGACGTCGAAGTAGGCGTCGGTCGGCTCGTCCGCCTTCGCGTCGAACCAGCGGAGGTCGGCGCGGTCGAGCGTCATCGTGCTGCCGGGCACGGAGGGCTTGCCGAAGGCGTGGGGCTCGCGGAGGACGAGCGTCCTGTCGTTCACGTCATCGGCCTCGATGCGGCCGAGGAAGACCTTGCCGTCCTTCTTGATCACGATCCCGGCGTGAGCGAACGGGACGCAGAAGACGAGGACGAGCGCGGCATACGCGAAGCGCTTCACTTGACACCCCCGTCGGCGAGGAACTCGCTCTCGCTCGCGTAGCCGAGGCCGCGCCACTCGCTCTCGACGACGAGGGACTCGAGGCGGCGCTCCTTCGCGCGCTCCCCGCTGTCGCCCATCATGACGACGAGCGAGGCGCCGACGACGGCGAACATGACCGCCGCGGCGACGAATCGCCGCTGTCCGCCGACACGGCGCGGGCGAGCGGCGACCTCGCGGGCGACCTGCTCGTCGATCTTGGCGAGGAGGCGGGGGAGCACGTCGGGCGGCGGCGGCGCCATGGCCGGGAAGGCGAGGAGCTTCTCGAGCTTCGCCAGCCGCTCGCGGCACGGAGCGCACTCCGCGAGGTGGGCCTTGGTGGGCTCATCCACCTCGTCCTGCGCGATCTTCTCGATCTCGGGGCAGCTCATGGTCACACCAGTCCCAGTTCTGTCGCCGCGCCGCTCAAGGCCGCGAGGGCGTCCGAGAGGTCACGCTTGACCGTCGCGGGGGAGCACTCGTGGATCGTGGCGATCTCGGCGTAGGAGAGTCCCTGGATCCGCGCGAGGAGGAACGCCGCGAGCGCGCGCTCGGGCAGCCTCCCCGCGACCCGGTCCAGGAGGCGCCAGCAGGCTTCGCTGGCGGCGACCGTCGTCGCGGGCGTCTCGGTCGTCGCGCGCTCGGGGAGCGTCTCGCGGACCTCGACGCGGCGCGTGCGGGCGATCGCATCGCGCGCCGCGTTCGCGGCGATCGCGAGGAGCCACGGGCGGAGCGGCCGGGACCGGTCGAAGCGCTTCATGGCCGTGAACGCCCGCAGGAACGTGTCCTGCAGCGAGTCGGCCGCGGCGTGCTCGTCGCCCCGGTGCATCGCCTTGAGGAACGCGTAGATGGACGGCGCGTGGCGGCGGTACAGCTCGCCGAACGCCTCCTTGGCTTCGAGGCAGCGCGCCACGAGCTCGGAGTCGGTCGGCTCCATTCGTCCGAGATTACGGCTGGCCTCCCGACATCGGGTCAAGAAAATTCGTGGGGGTTAGGGGGCGGAGCCCCCGCCGCAGCCGCGAAGCGGCGAGGACTCTCGGGGTTTGGGGGCGAAGCCCCCAAGATGTCGGATGCCATCGTTAGGATTCAGTTAAAGACCGAACCATGCCCGAACACCCGCAACCCAAGAAGAAGCCCATCGCCATCACAAAGCCCGCGCCGATGGCCTCCGCGATGGCTGCTGCCCCGCCCTCGGGGCCGCCTTACGCCGAGCTCCACGCGCGGACGAACTTCTCCTTCCTGCGCGGGGCCTCGCACGCGGAGGAGCTCGTCGCACGTGCGAGCGAGCTCGGCTACCACGCGCTGGCCATCACCGACGAGGCCTCGCTCGCCGGGATCGTGCGCGCTCACGTCGCCGCCAAGGCTTGCGGTCTCAAGCTCCTCGTCGGGTGCGAATTCTCCGTTCTCTCCGAGTCGAGGGGCCCGCGCCTCCTCCTCTACGCCCGCGACCGCGCAGGCTACGGGCGGCTGTCGAAGCTCATCACGCTCTCGCGGCGCCGCGTGGACCGCGTCGGGGGAGAGAAGGCCTCCGCCTACGACGTGACCCTGGACGACGTCGCCGGTCATGCCGAAGGGCTCCTCGCCACCTTGGTGACGAGCGACCGGCCGGAGGCCGATCTCCTCATGGCCGCGCGGGTGCGCGAGGTCTTCGGTCCGCTCGCGTCGGTCGCGCTCGAGCTCCACCTCGGGCCGGACGACCCCGAGCGCGCCGCGGCGGTCGCGCGGCTCGCGGGCCGGCTCGGGATGCCGCTCCTCGCGGCGAACGACGTCCACTGCCACGTCCCAGAACGGCGCCGCCTCGCGGCCGTGCTCGCGTGCATCCGGGAGACGACGACGCTGGCGAAGGCGGGCCGGCTCCTCTTCGCGAACGGCGAGCGGCACCTCCGGCCGCGGGACGAGATCGAGCGGATCTACCGCGACTACCCGGGCGCGGTCGCGCGGACGGTCGAGGTGGCCGACATGGCGACCTTCAGCCTGGACGAGCTGCGCTACGAGTACCCGGAAGAGCTCGTCCCTCCGGGCGAGACCCCCACGTCCTACCTGCGCTCGCTCACCGAGACGGGCGCGCGCGAGCGCTTCCCGGGCGGCGTCCCGCCCGACGTGCGGCGGCAGATCGAGCACGAGCTCGCCCTCGTGGCGGAGCTGGGCTACGAGCCCTACTTCCTGACGGTCCACGACATCGTCCGCTTCGCGCGGGGCCGGGGGATCCTGTGCCAGGGCCGGGGGAGCGCGGCCAACTCCGCGGTCTGCTACTGCCTCGGCGTCACGTCGGTGGACCCCTCGCGGATCGACGTGCTCTTCGAGCGCTTCGTGTCGCGCGCGCGGAAGGAGCCGCCCGACATCGACGTCGACTTCGAGCACGAGAGGCGGGAGGAGGTCCTCCAGTACGTCTACGACAAGTACGGCCGCGACCGCGCGGGGATCGCCGCCGAGGTCATCACCTACCGCGGCCGCTCGGCGATCCGCGACGTGGGGAAGGCGCTCGGCCTCTCGCTCGACCAGGTGGACCGCCTCGCCAAGAACGTGGACTGGGACGCGGCCGAGCTGGCGAAGCCCGAACGCCTCCGCGAGGCGGGGCTCGACCCGGAGGACGCGACGGTCGGCCTCCTCGCCGAGCTGACCGCCGAGATCCAGGGCTTCCCGCGCCACCTCTCGCAGCACGTCGGCGGCTTCGTCATCTCGCGCGG
>CAZYLP010000295.1:0-1751 GCA_964648345.1 uncultured Planctomycetota bacterium | reverse complement strand
GTTCATCGAGTGGGACAAGGACGACCTCGATGCGGTCGGCCTCCTCAAGGTGGACTGCCTCGCGCTCGGCATGCTCACGTGCATCCGCAAGGCGCTCGACCTCGTCGCGAGCCGTGAAGGAGCCGGCCCGCGGCTCGGGCTCGCCACGATCCCGTCCGAGGACCCGGCCGTCTACGACATGCTCTGCAAGGCCGACACGGTCGGCGTCTTCCAGGTCGAGAGCCGGGCGCAGATGAACATGCTCCCGCGCCTGCGCCCCCGGTGCTTCTACGACCTCGTCGTCGAGGTCTCGATCGTGCGCCCCGGTCCGATCCAGGGCGGGATCGTGCACCCTTACCTCCGCCGCCGCCGCGGGGAGGAGCGCGTCGTCCCGATCTGCCCCGAGGCGGACAAGGTGCTCCACAAGACGCTCGGCGTCCCGATCTTCCAGGAGCAGGCCATGCGCCTCGCGATCGACGTCGCGGGCTTCACGCCCGACGAGGCGGACGCTCTCCGCAAGGCCATGGGCGCTTGGCGGAAGATCGGGTCCATCGAAAAGTTCCGCGACCGGTTCATCGCCGGCGTCCGCGCGCGCGGAGTGCCGGAGCCCGCGGCGACGGAGATGTTCGATCGGATCCACGGCTTCGGTGAGTACGGATTTCCAGAGTCGCACGCCGCCAGCTTCTCGCTGCTCGTCTACGCCTCCGCCTGGCTCAAGCTCTACCACCCCGCGGCCTTCGCGGCCGGGCTGATCAACTCCCAGCCCATGGGCTTCTACCAGCCGGCGCAGATCGTCCGCGACGCGCGCGACCACGGAGTCGAGGTCCGCCCCGTCTGCGTCCAGTCGAGCTCGTGGGACGCGACCCTGGAACCCGTGTCCCCGAGCGAGCGCAGCGAGTCGAGGGGCCCCGCTTTGCGCCTCGGCATGCGCCTCGTGAAGGGCCTTCGAGAACGCGCGGCGCGGGCGATCGAGCGGGCGCGCGCGAAGGGCCCGTTCCGGTCCCTCGACGACCTCGCGCGCCGGACGGGCCTCGGCCGCGAGGCGCTCGAGAAGCTCGCCGAGGCGAACGCCTTCGCGGCCCTCGGGCTCGGCCGGCGCGAGGCGGTCTTCGATGCGCTCGCCCGGCTGGGAGAGGAGCCGCCCCTCTTCGCGGCGCTGGCCCGCGCGAGCGCCGGGGAGGAGCCGGTCGCGCTCCCTCCCCTGAGCGAGCTCGGCGGCGTGGCCAAGGACTACGCCACGGTCGGCCTCACCCTCGCGCGGCATCCGGTGGCGCACGTGCGGGACGCCCTCGATGCGCTGGGGGTCGTGCCCGCCGTGGACCTCCTCCGCGTGCGGGACGGAGAGCGGGTCACGACCGCGGGCCTGGTGATCTGCCGCCAGCGGCCCCAGACCGCGAGCGGGATCGTCTTCTTCACGATCGAGGACGAGACGGCGAACGCGAACCTCATCGTCAAACCGGACGTCTTCGAGAAGTTCCGCCGCACGGCCCGGGGGTCCCAGTTCGTCCTGGCGGCCGGCAAGGTCGAGCGGGACGGAGACGTGATCCACGTCCTCGTGAGCAAGCTCGAGGACATGAGCCATCTGTTCCGAGACCGGTGCGCCTCCGGCGGCGGCCAGGTCGTTGCGGCCCCCTCCAGGGACTTCCACTGAGACTCAGTCTCAATTGGCGAGAGGTATCACTTGCCACTTGCCGTCCGAGCCAGAGGACGGGAAACTTTCCCCCGCAATTCACTGCGGTGCTCCTTCCGGTCGTCTTCGGGGGGGGGACCGC
>CAZYLP010000294.1:0-9513 GCA_964648345.1 uncultured Planctomycetota bacterium | reverse complement strand
CGGTGAGCGCCGCGACCTCGCCCTCGGCGGCCGGGAGCTTCACCTCGAGCTCCTCGAGCTCGCGGAGCTCCTTCCACGTGAGCTTCGTCGCGCCCTCCGCGGCCGCGGCCTTCTGGGCCGGTTGCTTCTTGCGCTTCTCGGCCGCGGCGGCGGCCTCCTTGGCTTCCGCTTCACGACGGCGCCGCCGCTCGAGGTAGAGGTCGAGGCCGCCGTCGGAGACCTCGACCTTGCCGCCCGGCTCGAAGCCGAGGATCTTCGTCGCGACCTGGCCGAGGAACGCGCGGTCGTGGGAGACGACGAGGACGCAGCCCGGGAAGCCGACGAGCGCATCCTCGAGGACGCGGAGCGTCGGGAGGTCGAGGTCGTTCGTCGGCTCGTCGAGGATGACGAAGTTGCCGCCGTCGCGGAGCATGCGGGCGAGCTGGACGCGGCTGCGCTCGCCGCCCGAGAGGCGGCCGACCTTGGTCCTGAGCGATTCGCTCGAGAACAGGAAGCGGAGGAGGTAGGCGCGGATCGTGATCTTCTCCTCGCCGACGGTCACCCAGTCCGAGTCGCCGGCGACCGCTTCGTGGACGGTGAGCTCGGGGTCGAGGTCGTCCTTCTGCTGGCGCGCGTGGACGAAGCGCGTGTTGGGGCCCGTGATGATCGTCCCCGAGTCGGGCTTCTCCTCGCCGGTCATGATCTTCACGAGCGTCGTCTTGCCCGCGCCGTTCGGGCCGACGACGCCGATCCGGTCGCCGGCCTCGATGCGGAGCGAGAGGTCGCGGATGAGCGTCCGGCCGCCGATCGCCTTCGAGATGTGCTTGAGCTCGAGGATCGTCGAGCCGAGCCGCGGTCCCGTCGGGATCGACATCTCGACTTCCTGCTCGACCTCCTTCGGGCGCTCGGCCATGAGCTGCTCGACGCGCGCGACGTGGTCCTTGTTCTTCGTGCGCTGGGCGCGCGTCCCGCGCTTCAGCCACGCGACCTCGCGGCGGAGGACGTTCTTCCGCGTCGCCTCCTCGCGGGCCTCGCGCTCGAAGCGCTCGGCCTTCCGCTCGAGGTAGTCGGCGTAGGTCCCCTCGAAGGCGTAGAGCTTGGTCCGGTCGATCTCGAAGAGGCGCGTCGCGACGTTGTCGAGGAACGCGCGGTCGTGCGTCACGAAGACGACCGTGGTCTTCGCCTCCAGCAGCCGCTCCTCGAGGCGCTCGATCGTCTCGATGTCGAGGTGGTTCGTCGGCTCGTCGAGGACGAGGACGTCCGCGCCCGAGACGAGGGCGCGCGCGAGCGCGACGCGCCGCTGCTCGCCGCCCGAGAGCTCGCCGAGGGGCTTCTCCTCGAGGCCCTCGAGGGCGAGGTCGTGGATCGAGCGCTCGACGTGGCGCTCGGGGTCCCAGCCGCCCGCGTGGTCGATCTCCTCCTCGAGGGCCTGGAGCTCGCGGGCGCGCTTCGCGGCCGCCTCGTCGCCCTTCGCGTCCGCGACGGCGTGCCGCGCCTCCTCGGCCTTCGCGAGGAGCGCGCGGAGGGCGGACTGCCCGCCGCGCACGGTCTCGCGGACGGTGGCCTCCCCCGGGAAGGTGGGCGTCTGCGGCACGTAGCCCACGATCGCGGAGCGCTTCCGGGCGACGGAGCCGTCGTCGGGCGCCTCCTCGCCGACGAGGACGCGGAGGAGAGTCGTCTTGCCGGCGCCGTTCGGGCCGAGGACGCCGATCCGCTCGCCCGCGGCCACGGCGAACGAGACGCCGTCGAGGACGACCTTGTCGCCGTAGCGCCGCGTCACGTTCACGAAGGAGACGATCGGCTCCACGCGCCCGCATGCTACCCCGATCGCCCCGAGCGAGGCACGAGTCGAGGGGGGCTCAGCGAGGGGCGCGGCGCTCGAGGTCGGCGATCTTCGCCTGCAGGTCGCGCGCGGCCCGCTGGTGGGGGGCGAAGGGCAGCGCGTCCTTCAGGGTGCGGAGCGCGGTGGCGCGGTCGCCCTGGTAGGCCCGCACCTCGGCGAGGATGAGCCGGGCCTCGTACGCGCGCGGGTCGAACTTGATGCACGCCTCGGCCTCCTGGGCGGCGTCGTCCGCCTCGCCCATCCCCATGAAGAACGACGCGCGCCTGAGCCGCACGACCGGGTTGCGCGGGGCCGTCTGGTAGGCGAGGAGGAGAGCGCCCCGTGCGCGGTCGAAGGCTCGCGTCGCGAGGAGGGCGTCCGCGAAGCTCAGGTGGACCTCGGCCGGGACCCTCGTCTTGGTCGCCACCTCGAGGTCGGCGATCGCGCCCTGAGGGTCGCCCGCCCGGAGCTTCGCCTGGCCGCGATGGGCGAGCGAGAGCATGTCCGAGGGCACGAGCGCGAGGAGCCGGTCGTAGGCCTTGATCGCGGCCGGAGGGCTCCCGAAGCGCGACTCGAGCTCCCCGAGCATGTGGAGCGCGTCGATGGACTCGGGCCGCGCGGCCAGCGCCCGCTCGAGGTCGGCGCGCGCGTCCCCGATCTCGTTCGACTCCATCGCGACGTTCGCGCGCATGACGAGCCCGTCGTCTCCCTCCGGCGCGAGCTCGACGGCGCGGTTGGCGTCGGCGCGGGCGCCCGCGAGGTCGCGCATCATCAGGCGGACCTGCACCCGCCGGCAGTAGCCCGTCGGGTCGGACGGGCGCAGCTCGATGCCACGGCTCACGTCGGCGAGCCCGCCCGCAGTATCTCCGGCCCTGGCCTTGGCGACTCCGCGCGTCATCCAGGCGTGGCTCGCGGTCTCGTCGAGCTCGATGGCGCGGGACGCGTCCGCGATGGCGCCCTTGATCTCTCCCACGTTCACCTTCACGAAGGCCCGGTTCGACCAGGGCTCCGAGTAGGTAGGGTCGAGCTCGATGGCGCGGTCGAAGTCGGCGAGCGCGCCCTTCGAGTCGGTGAGGCGGCGCACGACGCCGCGGATGTTCCAGACGCGCGCGTGGTTCGGGTCGAGCTCGAGCGCCTTGTCGCACGCGATGACGGCCTTCGCGGTCTCGTGCCGCTCGGCCAGGATGTACGCGAGGTCCGCCTGGGCTCCCGGTTGACGGGGGTCGATCGCGAGCGCCTGCTCGATGTCGGAGAGCGCCGCCCGCATGTCGCGGGCCCCGAGGTGGAGCACCGCGCGCGTGTGCCACGCGTTCGCCTCGCGGGGCCCGAGCTCGATCGCTCGGCCCGCCTTCGCGAGCGCGCCCTTCCGGTCGCCCAGCTCCCAGAGGAG
Source organism: uncultured Planctomycetota bacterium (assembly GCA_964648345.1). GTDB lineage: Bacteria > Planctomycetota > J058 > J058 > JACQDU01 > CAZYLP01. The sequence continues at coordinate 6,322 of CAZYLP010000294.1, read as the reverse complement.
CACCGCGAGGTCGGTCGAGTCCGTCGCGGTCGTCTCGGTGAACGCGGGCGCCTTGCCGCCGAGCTCGCGGACGTGGGCCTTGAGCACCTGCCGGCGGAGGGTGGACGGCATGGCCGGCCGCTCCGTGCTCCTCAGGGCGGCCTGGGACGCGCGCTGCTCGCGGAGGCGCCCGAGCGCGCCCGCGACGAGGAGCGAGGCCTCGTCGTCCTCGCACGCGCGGAGGAGGCGCCCCAGGGCCGGGCCGGCCGCGGGCCACGGGACGCGGCTGAGCGCGTCCGCCGCGACGAGCGCGCGCGCGAGCTCGTCGCCGAGCGCCTTCTCCTGCTCGGCGGCGAGGAGCGGGCCCGCGCCCCGCGCCCGATCGCCCGCGGGCCCGCGATCCGCGAGGCGCCGGCGCGCCTCCTCGATCACGCGCCGGGTCTCGTGCGGGACGCGCTCGTGGAGCGGCGTCTTCTCGGCCGCGTCGAGCGCGGTGGCGAGCCCGCCGATCTTCGACTGGCGCGAGCGCTCGGCCTCCGTGCGCGGCTCGACGACCGCGAGGAGGCGCGCGCGCGTGGTCGCCCCGAGGAGCCGCGCCGCCGCCTCGACGCGCTCGACGAGCAGGTCCGTCGGCGCCGCGCGCGGGTCCTTCGTGAGCTCGAAGACGACCCGCTCGCGCTCGACGGTGTCCGTCGCCGCGCCGACCCGCTCGAGGAGCCGGACCGCGTCGCCGCGGCCCCGCGAGCGCGCGAGGAGTTGCTGCACTCCGAGCGCGAGGGTCGTCGCGAGCACGGCGACGGCGAGGCCGATGATGACCGGCCGCGCGCTCGTCACGCGCCCGACGACGTCGCCTCCCTTCTCGACTCCGACCGCTCGTCCGTCGAGCCACCGCTCGAGGTCCTGCTGGAGCAGCACCGCGGCGCGGTAGCGTTCGTTCTGGTCCTTCGCGAGCGCCTTCGTGGCGATGAAGAGCAGCACCGCGGGGAGCGGCTCGAGGCCGCGCCGGCGGCGGATCTCCGCGACGGACGGGACCGGGTCGTTCCGGACCGCGGCGAGGACGGAGATCGCGTCCGGCCCCTGGTACGGGGGCTGCCCCGAGAGACACTCGTAGAGGATCGCCCCGAGGCCCCAGACATCGGTCCACGGCCCGACGAGGTCGTTGTGCCCGCGCGCTTGCTCGGGCGACATGTAGGACGGCGTCCCGAGGACGTCTCCCTCGGAGGTCCCGCCGATGCGTTTACGGTCGCGCGCGAGCCCGAAGTCGGTGAGGCGCGGCCTCCCGTCCCGCTTCTCGAGGAGGACGTTCGCGGGCTTCAGGTCGCGGTGGATGACGCCCTGCTCGTGCGCGGACTGGACCGCGGCCGCGAGGTCCGCGACGAGGCGCGCCGCCTCGCGTGGCGGGAGCGGGCCGTCGCGCTTGAGCCGCTCCGCGAGCGAGCCGCCGTCCACGAGCTCGAGCGTCAGCACGCGGCGTCCGGCGAGCACCTCGGCGCCGTAGACGACGACGATCCCCGGGTGACGGAGCCGCGCGGCCGAGCGCGCCTCGCGGAGGAACTCCTCCTCGTCGCCGCCGCCGCCCTCGGCGAGGACCTTGAGCGCGACCTCGCGGTCGAGGCGCCGGTCCACGGCGCGGTAGACGATCCCCATCCCGCCGCGGCCGAGCTCGCCGTGGAGCTCGTAGTCCCCCACCCGGGTGGGCGCGCTCACGGAGGCAGACTGTCAATCCGGCGAAGGAGATGCAAACAAGGGGGCGCGGGGCGAAGCCCCCGAGAGGCGTCGAGTGACGGACCCCGGTGTTAGGCTCTCGTTCGTATGGAGCCCGAGGGAGGGGAGACGCGCCGGATCCTCCACGTCGACATGGATGCGTTCTACGCATCGGTCGAGCAGCGCGACGATCCATCGCTCCGCGGGCGCCCGGTCGCCGTCGGCGGCGAGCGCCGCGGCGTCGTCGCCGCCGCGAGCTACGAGGCGAGGAAGTTCGGGGTCCGCTCCGCGATGCCCATGATGCGGGCGCGCCGGCTCTGCCCCGAGCTCGTCGTCGTCAAGCCCGACTTCGAGCGGTACCACGCGGCGTCGGAGAAGGTCTTCTCGGTGTTCCGGGAGGCGACCTCGCTCGTCGAGGGCCTCTCGCTCGACGAGGCGTTTCTCGACGTGACCGAGAACGCGTGGGGTGAGCCGCTCGGCCGGAACGTGGCCAGGCGCATCAAGGAGCGCATCAAAGAGGAGACCCGCCTGACCGCGAGTGCGGGCGTCGCGCCCAACAAGTTCCTCGCCAAGATCGCGTCCGGATGGAAGAAGCCGGACGGCCTCACGGTCATCGCGCCCGAGCGGGTCGAGCGGTTCCTCCAGGGCCTGACCGTGGGCGCTCTCTGGGGCGTCGGTCCGGTCACCGAGAAGAAGCTCGCCGCGGTCGGAGTCGTGAAGATCACCGACGTACGCACGGCCCCGCTCCGTGCGTTGAGGAGCGCCGTCGGCTCCTACGCCGAGACCCTCGTCGCGCTCTCGCACGGGATCGACCCGCGCCCCGTGTGCACCGAGCGGCGGCGCCGCTCGGTCGGCTCCGAGAACACGTTCCCCGAGGACCTCCTCGACCTCGAGAGGATCAAGGCCGAGGTGGACGCCATGGCGCGCGACGTCGCGGGCTGGCTCGTCCGCCACGAGCGCGACGCGCGCACCGTGACGCTCAAGGTGCGCTACGCGAGCTTCGAGACGATCACGCGCCGGGACACCCACGACCCCGGCACGCGCTCCGCGGACGCGCTCGCCGCGCGTGCCGTCGCCCTCCTCGCCCGCACCGAGGCGGGGACGCGGCCGATCCGTCTCCTCGGCGTCTCCCTCCACGACCTCGAGCCGCAGGAGGAGGAGCCGCTCGACGCGCGCGCGCCCGGTCAGCTCCTGCTGCCGTTCGCCGCATCGGACTCGGCCAGGCTTGCGGAATCGAAGGCGCGCACCGAGAGTTAGCGCCGCGATGAGCGCCCCGAAGCGCGACGACCCGAAGATCGGCCTCCGCCAGGGAGCGCGCGTCCTCACCCAGACGCTCGCCCTCGTCGCGCGTGCCTCGCCCGCGGGCACGGTCGCGCTCGGCTTCCTCACGGTCGCGGTCGCCGCGCTCCCGCTCGCGATCGCGTGGGCCGGCAAGGAGATCGTGGACGCCGTCGTCGCCGGCTCGCGCGAGCAGACGCTCCGCTGGGTCACGCTCGAGCTCGCCGCGATCGCGACGCACGTGATCGTGATGCGGACACTCGGCCTCGTCCAGACGCTCGTCGGCGAGCGCGTCTCGCGCGACGTGAACGTGCGGATCGTCGAGAAGGCCCTCGAGCTCGAGCTCGAGCACTTCGAGGACGGCCGCTTCTACGACAAGCTCACGAAGGCGCGGCACGGGGCGTCGCACCGGCCGCTCGGCGTCGTGACGACCGGCTTCACGATCCTCCAGAACCTGCTCACGCTCGCGGGCTACCTCGCGCTCATCGTGAGCTGGAGCGGCTGGGCGGCCCTCGCGCTCCTCGTCGCGGCGCTCCCCGCGTCGATCTTCGAGCTCCGCTACACGCGCGCCGTCTTCAGGATCCACAACTGGCGCTCGCCCGAGACGCGGCAGCTCAACTACCTCGAGTACGTCCTCGCGAACATCCACTTCGTGAAGGAGGTGAAGCTCTTCGACCTCGGACCGCTCTTCCTCGGGCGCTACACCGGGCTCTTCGACAAGTTCTACGCGGAGGACAGGAAGATCGCCGTCAAGCGCGCGGTCGTCGGGACCGTGCTCTCGCTCCTCGCGACGGGAGTCTTCTACGGGTGCTACGCGTCCGTCGCGCTCGCGGCGGCGGCGAAGGCGATCACGCTCGGGAGCATGACGCTCTACCTCGTCGCCTTCAGGCAGGGGCAGCAGGCGTTCCAGTCGATCCTGGGGTCGGTGGCGGCGGTCTACGAGTCGGTGCTCTACATGACGAACCTGTTCGAGTTCCTGGCGTTCCGGCCCGTGAAGGCGAGGACCGAGAACGAGAACGAGAACGAGAACGAGAACGAGCGCGGGATACGGTTCGTGGATGTGGGGTTCAGGTACCCCGTGGTCGCGAGCGAGAACGGTGACGGGAGTGGGCCCCAAGACGAGAAGTGGGCCGTGAGACACGTGAGCTTCTTCGTGCCCCAGGGGCAGTCCGTCGCACTCGTCGGGGAGAACGGAGCGGGGAAGAGGACGATCGTGAAGCTCCTGACCCGGCTTTACGAGCCGACCGAGGGGAGAGTCCTCCTCGACGGGAAGGACCTGCGCCGGTGGGATCGTCGAGCGCTCCTCGCGCGGCTCGCGGTGATCTTCCAGGACTTCTCGGAGTACGAGCTCGACGTCCGCGAGAACGTCGGCGTCGGCAGCCTCGCTCACCTCGAGGACGAGCCGCGCATCGAGCGGGCCACGGTGTCGGGCGGCGCCGACGCGGTGATCGCGACGCTCGACGAGGGGCTCGCGACGCGCCTCGGAAAGTGGGCGCACGACGGCGTCGAGCTCTCGGGCGGGCAGTGGCAGAAGATCGCCCTCGCCCGCGCCTTCATGCGCGAGGAGGCGGACATCCTCGTCCTCGACGAGCCGACGGCATCGCTCGACGCGCGCGCCGAGCACGAGGTGTTCCAGCGCTTCAAGGCGCTCACGAAGGGGCGGACGAGCTTCCTCATCTCGCACCGCTTCTCGACCGTGAGGATGGCCGACCGGATCGTCGTGCTCGAGAAGGGACAGATCATCGAGGACGGCTCTCACGAGGAGCTGGTCGCGAAGGACGGGCGCTACGCGTCCCTGTTCAAGCTGCAGGCGGATGCGTACCGCTGAGAGCCGACCCGCGCGCCGTCAACCCGAGAAGGACCGCCGCACTTCCTCGGGCCAGCTCTTGATCTTCGCGAGGAACCGGAACAGCACGTCCATCGGGATCGGCCGTCCGCCGCCGAGCTGGGCCTGGCGGTCCTTCCTGACCGCGTCGCCCAGCTTCCGCTGCGCGAGGAGCTCGTAGGCCTGGAGCGAGGTCAGGTCCGCGTCGCCGAAGCGGAGCTTGCCGAAGAGGTCGATCCCGAAGCTCGGCGCCGTCTTGAAGTCGTCGCGGAGCTCGCGCGCGATGAAGCCGTTCAGGATCGCGAGACCGACCGCGCCGTACTCGGCCTCGAGCGCGGGGCGGTGCGCGCCGATCCAGCTCATGAGCTCGGGGAAGGTCTCGGGGGTCATCTCGTCGATCCGCCGGCCGATCTCGCCGAGGAGGAGCGTGACGAGGTTCCCGCGCGCGTCGTCGTCGTCGGGCGCGAGGCGCCACGCCGACTCGAGGAGCGCGAGCGCGCGGTCGGTGTGGCCCTCCGTCGAGGCGACGAGGCCGGCGAGGTGGCGGCGCTCGGAGCCGAGCCGCTTCTCCTCGACGGTCTCGAGGTCGTCGTCGCTCTCGGCGTCGAGCTCGTCGCGGAGGAGCGCCCACGCGGCGCGCGCGTCGCCGAGGCGGGCGAGGCACGTCGCGTAGAGGAGGCTCCCCTCCTTGTCCTTGGGGTCGTGCGCGTGGTAGCTCGCGAGGACCTCGCGCGCGATGGGGTCGGCCGCGCACTTCATGAAGGCGTGGCCGAGGTCGTGGAGGGCGCGGCGGTCGTCGGGCCGGAGCTTGCAGTACGCCTTGAGCGCGTCGCGCGCGGCGTCCCAGCGCTCGGCGTCGATCGCGCGCACGTTCACGCAGAACCAGGCGAGCGCCTCGACGTCCGCCCAGATGGGCACCGCGGCGCTCCCACCGGTCGCCCTGGCTCCGCCCGCCTTGCTCCATGCGATCGCCGTCTCGAGCGCGCCGTCCACGGCCGCGAAGTTCCCCTCCGCGAGGAAGACGCGCGCCTGGAGGAGCGGGATCCGCGGGTCGCGCGCGGCCACGGTCGCGTCGGCCTGGCGGCGGTACTGCCGGAGCTTCGCCGCGGCTCCGTCCTGGTCGCCGAGGTCGAGCGACGCGAGCGCGTGGAGCGCGGCGATCCGCCCGTCGAGCTCGTCCTTGAGCGAGTAGCTCAGGTGGAGGAGGTACGCGCTCCGCGCGGCCTCGAGGTGAGCCTTGTCCGGATGCGAGCCGATCGATGCGGTCGCGTGCGCGTAGACACCGAGGAGGAGCGGCGTGCGCTCGCTCTTCGCGCGGCGGTCCACGAGGCGCGAGAGCTGGTCGAGGGGCGCCAGCTCCTCTCCGAGAGCGGCTCCGGCGGCGAGGCCGACGGCAAGCTCGAGCTCGCCACCCTTGTCGAGAGCCTCGCGCGCGAAGCCGAGGGCGCGCCGCGCGTCGCGCGCGTGGAGCGCGGCCGACGCCTCGGCGAGCGGGCCGCTCGCGCGCGGCAGCTCGGCCTCGATGCCGCGGAGGAG
>CAZYLP010000293.1:0-9541 GCA_964648345.1 uncultured Planctomycetota bacterium | reverse complement strand
CGACCGCTCGGTCGCGAACCTCATCGCGAGCGCCCTGTTCGGCGACGGCGGCGCGGCCGTCGTCCTCGCCGGCGCGAACCGGAAGGCGAGCGGGCCCGCGGTCGTCGCGAACCGCTCGGTCTTCTACCCCGGCACCGAGGACGTGATGGGCTGGGACGTCGTGGACGGCGGCTTCAGGATCATCCTCTCGGGCCGGGTCCCCGACCACGCTCGCGAGAACACGGGCCGCGACGTGGACGCGTTCCTCGGCTCGCTCGAGCTCGAGCGGAAGGACGTGACCCACTGGGTCTGCCACACGGGCGGCCCGCGCGTCCTCGAGGCCTTCGAGGAGTCGCTCGGGATCACGCGCGCGCAGCTCGAGCGCTCGTGGCGCTCGCTCCGGGAGTGCGGGAACCTCTCGTCGGCGTCGGTGCTGCTCGTGCTCGAGGACCTCCTCGACTCGGGGGACGCGAAGGCGGGCGACCGCGGGCTCATGCTCTCCATGGGGCCCGGGTTCTGCGCCGAGACGGTCCTCCTCGAGTGGTGACCGGGGCGAGCCCGCCGCTCATCGAGAGCCGGGCTCGTCGAGGTCGTCTCCGAACAGGAGGTCGTCGCAGTCGCTCGAGTCGGCCCACGGCGGCGTCTCGGCCCTGCAGGGATCGCCTCGGACCCAGCACTCGAGAGCTCCGCCGCGATGCTCGTCGACCTCGATGCAGCGGTATCCGGGAGGCATGCGCGTCCCGAGACCGTGGTAGGTCACGACGCGCGTCCCGGCCGGTGCGAGGTAGAGCCGGGCACGGACCGCCCTCAGGAGGTGCCTGTGCCGTTCGGGGGTGAAGCGGGCGTCGAGCGCGATCCGTTCCTCGAGAGCCAGGTCGAACTCGCCGAACGGATTGTAGAAGTAGCAGGCGTCGAAGCCGCTCCAGTCCACCTTCTCGGCCTCGGCATGGACGTAAGTCGCGCGCTCGACGCCGTACTCCCGGGCGACGGCCTGCGCCACGTCGACGAGCCCCTCCCTCTGCTCGAGCCCGACGAACGTGGCCTTGGAGACGAGCGCTCCGACGAGGCAGAACTTCCCGGCGCCGGAACCGACGTCGACGACGCGAGTCTCCTCGTCGGCACCGACCATCTCGAGCGCCCGGACGATCGCTCGAAGGGGCGTCCAGTGACGCCGCGAGCACGCCCGGACCGCGGCCGGGTAGATCCTGTCGAACGACTCGTCGTCGACGTACGCGCCCGCGCGCACGTCGTCGAGCATGTCGCGCAGCTCCTCCCCGGAAGGGATGTCCCGCCAGCCAGCGTGGGTCACGAGCCTCTTCACCGCCCCCTCTCCGTGCCGGAGCAACGGCGGTTCCGGACCCGTCGCCGCTCGGGGTGACCTCGCCCGCAGCCGTCTGGATGCTGAAACAGCGTGCCGTCGGGCTGAAACGGCACGACTCGCCGGGCCGAGGTGCGGCTCCGGGAGGAGCTTGCAGTGGTCCGATGCGTGCGAGCGGTGTCGATTTCGTTCTCCGTGGCGACGGGGGCGCGGCTCCTCGCCGAGGACCTGGACGCCGACGTCTGGCGCCGCGCTATCTCCGCCCGAGAAGATCGAGGATCCCGCACGCGAACGTGAGCGGGTGCGGCGGGCAGCCCGGCACGTAGAGGCGCGGCTCGAAGCGGCCGAGGAACGACCGATCGAGGGCGGGGGACGGCTCGAAGACCCCGCCCGAGATCGCGCACGCGCCGACCGCGATGACGAACTTCGGGTCCGGCATGCCCTCGTAGGAGAGCTCGAGCGCGCGAGCCATGTGGCGCGTGATCGGGCCGCTGAGGACGAGCCCGTCCGCGTGCCGCGGCGAGGCGACGAGCTCGATCCCGAAGCGCTGCAAGTCGAAGTTCACGTTCGAGAGCGCGTTGATCTCGAGCTCGCAGCCGTTGCAGCCGCCGGCCGACACCGAGCGGAGCCGCAGCGAGCGCCCGAAGATCTTCTTCAGGTCGGCCGCGACCTCGACCGCGTGGAGCGGCTTCTTCGCGCCGACGACGAGGCCGTCGCGCTCGCTCGTCGCGATCCTGTAGTCGTTCGTGAAGGCGATCTTCCCCGCGGGGCAGACGCGCGGGCACTCGTCGCAGAACGTGCAACGGCCGAGGTCGATCCTCACGGGGTCGAGCGCGATCGCGTTCGACGGGCAGACATCGAGGCACGCGCGGCACCCGGTCTCGCAGGGCTTCTCGTCGATCCGCGGGAGCCCGCGGAAGAGGGGCAGCGAGACGCCCCGCACGTCGGGCACGAACTGCTGCCCCTGCGCGACCCTCACCTTCCACGCCTTGAACACCGCGCGACCTCCTAGAGGTCCTGTCCGCAGTAGGACAGGTCGAAGCTCTTGTTGCAGATCGGGAAGTCCGAGACCCCGTTGTTCCTCACGGCGAGCGCGAGCCCGAACCAGTTGCGGAGCGAAGGGTCCTGCACCTTGTAGTGGACGAGCGCGCCGCTCGAGTCCGTCTCGAGAGAGTGGACGACCTCGCCCCGCCAGCCCTCGACGACCGAGACGGCGAGCGCGTCCGGCTCGAGCGCGGTCACGGAGCGCTCCGCGGGGACGAGCTCGCCGCCGCCGAGAGCCTTCTCGATCCACGCGAGCGACTCGTCGATCTCGCGGGCGCGGATCCTGGCCCGCGCCCAGCAGTCGCCCGAGGGCTCGACGTGCATGGCGATCGGGAGCCTCTCGTGGAGGCCGCCCGCGAGCTGCACCCTCGTGTCGATGCCCACGCCGGACGCGCGCGCGGCCATGCCGACGAGGCCGACCTCGAGGGCCTGCGCCGGCGTGACGACGCCCGTGCCCTTCAGCCGGTGCTGCACGGAGCGCGCCGAGAAGGTGAGGTCGTTCACGAGGTCGAGGTCGCGCTCGAAGTCGGCGAGGGTCTTCCGCGTGCTCTCGACGAGCGCCCCCGTCAGCGCGAAGCGGACGCCGCCCGGTCGGACCCAGCTCCGCCCGAAGCGGCTCCCGCAGATCCGCATGGACGCGTTGATGATCGCGGTGCGCAGGCGCCCGTAAGTCGTCGAGCCGGGGAGGAAGCCTATGTCCGTCGCGAGCCCCGCGAGCCCGACGAGGTGCATCGCGATCCGCTCGAGCTCGAGGGCCACTCCGCGCACGGTCTCGGCGGCGGGCTCGACCTCCGTCCTCGCGAGCGCCTCGATCGCCCGCGAGTACGCGAGCCCGTAGGCGACGCTCGAGTCGCCCGCGATGCTCTCGACGAGAGGCCCGAGGAGCGCAGGCCTCCGCCGGAGGAGCAGCTCCTCGACGCCCCGGTGCTGGTAGCCGAGCTGGACCTCGAGGTGGTGGACCGTCTCCCCGTAGCACATGAAGCGGAAGTGCCCCGGCTCGATCACGCCCGCGTGCACGGGCCCGACGCCGACCTCGTGCACCTCCTTCCCCTCGAGCTTGTAGAACGGATACGCGTCCATGTTCAGCCGCACCGGCTTGAGCCAGGGGTGGTCGCGCGGCGTGACGCCGCACTGCTCGTGGAGCTCGCGCTCGAAGATGTGGAAGGCGGGGAGGTCCTTCGAGAGCGACGGGTAGGCGCCGCCCGCGGCGATGCTCCCGCGGAGGATCCTCGGGCCCGAGGCGTCGGCGAGGACGCCCGTGAGGACGACGTCGCCGCCGCTCCTCCGCCCGTGGAGCGCGACCGGACGCGCGCCCGCCGCGATGAGGCCGCGCACGCCGTCGAGGAAGGCCGCGACGGGGAGGGCGGGGACGTCCCTCAGCGACACGCGGACGACCGGCGGCGGCGCGCTCACTTCGCGTCCCTCGACATGGTCGTCGCGACCTGCTCGATGATCGTGTCGAGCGAGGAGGGCAACGAGAGCCCGGACAGGACGAGGCAGCCGAGGAGCACGAGCGCCGGCACGAGCGACCCCACCGGCTCGCCGCGCCAGTCGACCTGCTGCTTCGACTCGCCCCAGATCATCGGGAAGAGCGAGCGCCCGGTCGCCACGAGCACGACCGTGAAGAGGACGCCGAACAGGATGAACATGACCGGGTGGTCCGCCTCGATGAGGCCGCCCATGACCATGACCTCGCCGAGGAAGCTCCCGAACGGCGCGAAGCCGAGGAGCGCGAACGTCCCGAGCATGAAGAGAGCGCCGCTGTAGGGCATGCGGTCCACGAGGGCGCGGAGCTCGGCGATCTCCTTCGTCCGGTAGCGCGCCTTGATGTTGCCGCACGCGAGGAAGAGGATCGCCTTCACGAGAGCGTTCGTCGTGAGGTAGAGGACGACCCCGAACGCCGCGGCACGCCCCACGCCGAGGCCCACGGCCACGACCGCGTTGTGGTTCATGGCGGCGTACGCGAGGAGGCGCTTGTAGTTCGTCGCCGCGACGATGTTGAGGGTGCTGAGGATCATGGAGACGATCCCGACACCGATGAGCAGGTTCTTCGCGAGCTCGGGCTCGGCCGGCCGGAACACGGGGAGGATGCGCATGAGAGCGAGGAAGACGACGCTCGTCTGGATCGCGGAGAGGAGCGCCGTGACGGAAGGCGGCGCGGCGTCGTACGCCTCGGGGAGCCACGCGTACATCGGCGCCAGCCCGAGCTTGGTGCCGTAGCCCAGGATCACGAACGCGAGCCCCACGCGGCGCCAGACCGGCTCTCCGAGGTCCGCGGCGTCCAGGTCGGGCACGATGAAGTTGACGGCCCCGTGCGAGTCCATCGCCATCTCGAGGCACACGAAGCCGAGGAGCGTGAGCGCGAGACCGACGGTCGAGAAGACGAGGTAGCGCCACGCCGCGACGAGCGCTCCGCGGTCCCGGCGGTGACAGATGAGCGGCGCCGCGGTGAGCGTCGTCGCCTCGATGAAGACCCACGTGAGGACGAGGTGCTCGCACAGGACGGCGAGCGCCGACATCGAGAGGAACGCGAGCGAGAGCCGCGTGAAGGCCGGGAGATGCTCGCGCAGCTCGGGCGCGGCGAGGACGCGGTGCCGCGCGTAGAGCGCGACCGCGAGGTAGACGAACGTGATCGTGACCAGGAAGAGCCTCGAGGCATCGTCGGCGAGGAAGTAGCGGCTCCCGAACTCGACCGGGGTCGCGCCCGGTGCGCCGAACAGCGCGGCGAGCGCGGCCACGGCCGACACCACCGCGGCCCCGAGGAGGATCGCGAGCGCGTGGGTGGCCCCCGGGCGCGTGAGCGTGAGCGCGCTCCCGAGGAGGGGGACGACGACCACGGCCAGGACGAGGGGGATCACAGGACCTGGTCGCTCCCCGCCCCGGTGGGCGGCTCTCCGAGCTGTCCGAGGAACCACGAGAGCTGGAGCACGAGGAGGACGAACACCGCCGTGATCCCGAGCTGCACCGGCAGCTCGAAGTGGTGCGAGGCGCGGACGTCGGCGAAGAGGATCCCGTTCTCGATGCTCAGCGCGCCGAGGATCTGACCGAGCGGGCGCGTCTGCGTCGCGAGGATGAGGAGACCGACCAGGACCTCGGCGCCCGCGGTCGCGATGCCGAAGGCTCTCGGGACATCCCGGGACGAGACCTCGCCCGCGAACGTGGCGCTCGCGACGACGAGCGCCAGGACGAGCGTCCAGTGGAGCGCGTCCCCGCGGACGACCTCGAAGCCGGTGTCGGCGCGCGACCGGGCGACGGCGCGCAGGAGGAACGCCGGGACGAGCACGCCGCGGAGGGCTCCGAGCGCGAACACCTCGAAGGCGTGCTCGGGGGAGTGCGCCTCGCGCGCCGTGACGATCGCGAGCACGATCGCCTGGACGCCGAGGCTCACGACCGTGGCGCGCCAGGACCCGAAGAGCAGCGGGAGCGCGAAGACCAGGAAGTAGACGAGCGCGAGCAGGGTCACGACGGTCCCCTCTGCGTCAGGACGACGGCCGCGAGCGACAGCGCGCTCGCGAGGACCGCGACGAGCGCGTAGCGCGGGAGCGCGCTCATCCTCAGCCGCGCGACGAGGGACTCGACGAGCCCGACGAGGACGCCGACCGCGACGGTCGCCCCGACGGACACGGCGATCGCCGCGACCGGGCTCGTCGCGACGGAGAACGGGTTGACGAGACACGCGAGGATGCTCGAGCACGTGAACAGCTTGAGGGCCGCCGCGTACTGGAGCGCGGCGAGGTCCGGCCCCCCGTGGTCGAGGATCATGACCTCGTGGATCATCGTGAGCTCGAGGTGCGTGTTCGGATCGTCCACCGGGATGCGCGCCGCCTCGACCTGGAGGACGATGAACAGCGCGACGAACCCCGCGAACAGCACCGGGAGGCCCGGATGGTGGCCGGCCGGGGCGAGGATCCGGGCGAAGGACGTCTCCCCCGAGATGACGCCGAGCGCGCCGAGCGTCAGGAAGAAGGCGGGCTCGACGAACGTCGCGTAGGTCGCCTCGCGGCTCGCGCCCATGCCCTCGAACGCGCTCCCGGTGTCGAGCGCCGCGAGCATGAGGAACATGCGGCCGAGCCCCACGAGGTACGCGAAGGCGACGAAGTCGTACTCGAAGGCGAGCACCGAGTGCCCCGACACGACCGGCGCGATGAGCCCCGCGACGACGGCCGTCGCGAGGGCCACGAGCGGCCCGAGGCGCACGAGGAACGAGGCCGTCTCGCTGTAGACCGGCTGCTTCCGGAGGAGCCGCCGGAGGTCGAAGAACGCCTGGAGGAGGCCGGGCCCGCGGCGACCGCCCCAGATCGACTTCGTGCGGTTGATGACCCCGACGAGGAAGACGGAGCCCACGAGGAGCAGGAGCACGTGGAGAGCGGAGAGGACGTGTCCGTTCATGGCTTCGCACCGGCGGCGATCGCGCCGACGACCGCGACGACGACGACGAGCCCGACCGCGAACGAGACGCGCGAGTCCTCGCTCAGCCGGGCCATGACGCCCTTGATGGTCGCGTCGCCGGCGCCGAGGACCTTGAACATCCGCCGCTCGATCGCGTCCACGCAGTGGGTCTTGAGCTCGCCCGGCCCGGGGAAAGGCCCCGCGGGGAGCTTCTCGCGCGTGACGAGCGGGAGGAGGTGGCCGAAGAACGCGCGGAACTGGGCCGAGAAGGACGAGCCCGTGTACTGCATCCGCGGCGAGACCTGCGTGTAGCCGCACGCCCACGTCACGTGGGCCCGCCTCCCGCGGGCGAGGAGGAAGCGGCCGAGCCCGAGGGCGCCGAGGACTCCGAGGAGGAGCGCGCCGGTCGTGGCGATCGGCGCGACGAGCGCGGCCGGGCGCGCGAGCGCCTCGGCCACGGCGCCGGACCCGCCGGCGCGCGACACGACGAGACGGACCGGCTCCGCGACGAGCGCGAGCCCCGCGGTCGGGGCCACGCCGAGGAGCACGGCGCCCGCGGCGTGGAGCAGCATCGTCGCCAGCATCGAGCGGGGCGCCTCGCCGTGCGCCTCCACCGACGCGTCGCGCCGGACGCCCAGGAACGCGAGCCCGAAGGCCCGCGTCATCGAGAGCGCCGAGACGGCGCCCACGAACGCGAGCGCGGCCGCGGTCGCGACGAGGAGACCTCGCGGGAGGCCCGTCGCGCTCCCGCCGAGGAGGCCCGCGTAGATGCAGAGCTCGCTCACGAAGCCGTTGAGCGGCGGCAGCGCCGAGATCGCGACCCCGCCGATCAGGAACAGCGCGCCCGTGAGCGGCATCCGCTTCATGAGACCGCCGAGCCGCTCGAGGTCCACGGTGTGGGTCACCCGGTAGATCGCTCCGGCGGAGTAGAAGAGGAGGCACTTGAAGACCGCGTGGTTGAGGACGTGGAGGATCCCGCCCGCGAACCCGAGCACCGCGAGCGTCGAGTCGTGCCACGCGAGCCCGAGGCAGCCGGCGCCGATCCCGATCCCGGCGATCCCGACGTTCTCGGTCGAGGAGTAGCCGAGGAGGCGCTTCAGGTCGCGCTGCGCCGCCGTGTAGAGCACGCCGCCCACGGCGGAGACGACCGAGACGGCGATCACGTACCAGCCCATCCACTCGGGCGGGTCCTGGACGAGGAAGACGAGGCGGACCATCCCGTAGAGCCCCGCCTTGTGGATCACGCCGGACATGAGCGCGGAGACGTGCGCCGGCGCCGCCGAGTGCGCCCGCGGGAGCCACGTGTGGAAGGTGAAGAAGGCCGACTTGAGCCCGAAGGACGTGAGGAGCAGGGCGAAGGTCACGTCGCGCGCGAGACCCGGCCGCGAGAGGAACGTCGCGAAGACGTCGAAGTCCCACGAGTGGACGCGCGCGTGGACGATCATGAACCCGGCGAGCAGGAACAGGAAGCTCAGGTGCGTCGAGACGAGGTAGTTGAAGCCCGCGAAGCGGATCCGCTGGTTCGAGTAGTCCCAGATGACGAGGAGCCACGCCGAGAGCGCGGCGAGCTCCCAGCCGAAGAAGAAGACGAGCCCGTTCCAGAGCGAGTAGATGAGCAAGAAGGCGAGCGACGTGAGGTTCAGGAGCGCGAAGTGGAAGCCCGCGTGGCGCGCCTTCTTGAAGTACGGCTCGAGGTAGCCGACCGCGTAGATCGAGCCGAGGAGCGTCATCGGCAGCGAGAACGCGAGGAAGAACGCTCCCAGCGCATCGATGCGGAAGACGACCTCGCCCACGGGCACCGGCCGCACGAGGCTCGCCCGGAGGGCGGGTCCTCCGAACAGGACGGGGACCACGGCTCGCTCGACGAGGGCGGTCGCGAGGAGCTGGGACGCGATGCTCGTCCACGCGCGGCGCGCGTTGCCGGGGACGACGCAGGCCAGCGCGGCGCCGACGAGGAGGATCGCCGCGGCGGCGAGGACGAGGGTCAAGGGGTCGCCTTCATGGACGACCGGAGTGCACTCGCCGTGCCGCGGCCCTTGGCGTCGCTGCAAAGCGCCCGGGCCGGAGGCCGACGGGCCTTCTCGCGGCTGCGAACGGACGCCGGCGCGGGCACGCCGTCCCGGCATGCGACGTGCCGATCCGGCACCGCCGGCTCAACGCCGGGAGAGGCCGTAGCCGTTCAGCTTGGTGTAGAGCGTCCTCAGGCCGATCCCGAGCGACCGCGCCGCCTCCGCCTTGGTCGCGCTCGCGCGGACGGCGGCGACGATCGCGTCGCGCTCCAGCTCCGCGAGCGTCCCGCGGACGCCCGCCGTCCCGGTCCGGGTACCGGGCACCGCCGGGGCCCCGGGCTCGAGGCTCTCCTCGACGACCGCGAGCTCGACCGTGTCGCCGGGCGCGAAGATGCAGGCGCTCTCGACCACGTTCTTGAGCTCGCGGACGTTGCCGGGCCAGCCGTGCTCGACGAGCCGCTTGAGCGCGCG
This sequence comes from uncultured Planctomycetota bacterium, assembly GCA_964648345.1. Lineage (GTDB taxonomy): Bacteria > Planctomycetota > J058 > J058 > JACQDU01 > CAZYLP01. Next base: position 331 of record CAZYLP010000293.1, on the reverse strand, counting down.
CGGGGAGAAGCCGTCGAGGCGGGTCCGGTGCCGGCGGTTGAAGTCGGCCACGAAGTGGGCGACGAGGTCCGGGATGTCGTCGCGCCTCTCGCGGAGGGGCGGGATCGCGAGCGTGACGACGCGGAGCCGGTAGTAGAGGTCGGGGCGGAAGCGCCCGTCCGCGATCGCCTTCTCGAGGTCCCGGTTCGACGCCGCGATGACGTTCACGTCCACGCGGATCTTCCCCGCGCCGCCGACGCGCCGGAACTCGTTCCGCTCGAGGACGCGGAGGAGCTTGGCCTGCGTCGAGAGCTCCATCTCGCCGATCTCGTCGAGGAAGAGCGTCCCGCCA
>CAZYLP010000292.1:0-9547 GCA_964648345.1 uncultured Planctomycetota bacterium | reverse complement strand
GCGTTCGCGCCGCCAGCTTCGCGGCGTGTCGAACGGCACGCGGTAGAGCAGCAGCACCGTCCGCCGCGTGCCCGACGGAGAGCGCGTCTCCGTCGGCCAGCTTCGCTTCCCGCGCGACGAGAACGGCACCGCCACGATCGACACCGGTCCCGGCAACTTCCAGGGAGGGTTCGTCGAGGTCTACAAGGACGCGGAGACGCCCGCGGACGTCCCGCGCTGGCACGTCTCGCTCGGAGCGCCCACCGCGGACGGACACGTCTCGGCGACCGGCACGAGCACCAGCTACTCCTCCGCGGCGGACGGCGTCACGAACGCGGATGCGCACTGGCTCCCCTCGGAGCGCGCCGTGGACATCCAGGTGGGCGGCGCCGTCGTCCAGGAGCACACCGCGCGACACCACCGGATCGAGCCGCCTCGGCGCAGCTTCCTCGAGGAGATCGTGGCCAAGGCCAACGGGGTCCTCGCTTCGGTGCGCGCCGCGCTCATCGCGCCGAGGGACCGGCCGGCCGGCACTCCGCCATCGACGCCGCCGGCGAAGCCGCCGTCGAAGACGCCCGGCCTCGCGGGGGCGCTCGGCCGCGTGAAGTAGCTCAGCGAGGGCGTGGTGGCGGCGGTCGCGGCCCCTCGAGCCTCCGGATCTCGGCGCGGATCGCAGCAGGGTCGGGGTCGTCGGGGTCGAGCGTCGTGGACTGCTCGAGGTCCGCGATCGCCCCTGCGACGTCGCCCTTCTCTCCCTTCGCGAGACCCCGCCGCGCGAAGGCGTTGCCGTACCCCGGATCGATCTCGATGGCGCGTGTGAGGTCGGCGATCGCTTCGTCGAGAGCCTTCGCCTTCGTCCGCGTCTTGCCACGGAGGAACCAGCTCGAGGCTCGTCGCGGGTTCGCGTCGATGGCCCGTGAGATCAACTCGACGGCGACATCGAGATCGCCGTGGTCGGCGCGGGCATCGGCCAGCTGGAGCTGAGCCGGGATGAAGCGCGGCATGAGCGAGACCGCGTTCGTGAGGTCCGCGATCGCCTGCTCGACCGGACGGTTAGCCCTGACGCGGCCGCGGTAGTACCAGTCCTTGGGCACGCTCGGCACGACTCGCGTCGCCTCCGCGAGGTCCGCGAACCCCGACTTGCTGTCGCCCAGGAGGACCTTCGACCAGCCGCGGAGGTCGAGCGCGCGGATGCACCAGGGATCGATCGCGAGGGCGCGGTCGAACAGCGAGAGCGCGCTCGAGTAGTCGTGCCGCAGGAACGTCCCGACCCCGAGGAACGTCCACGCGCGCGCGAGTCCGGGGTCGTGCCGCAACGCCTCCTTGCAGTCGGCGTCGGCCCCCGCGAGGTCGTCTTCCTCCGAGCGGATCTGGCCACGGCACGCGAGGGCGCGCGCGTTGCCCGGATCGAGCGCGAGGGCGCGCTCGAGCTCGGCGAGCGCCGGCTCGTGCTCTCCTGCCGCCTCGTGCGCCTCCGCGCGGACGAGCCACTCCTGTGCGAGCTCGGCCGGCGAGCGCGCGGCGGTCGCCGTCTTCGCGTTCGCGACGCTGCTCGAGGTGATCGGGCTCCGTGGCTCCGGAGGATGGGCGCCGCGAGGGGGGAGCGCCCCGGAGGCGAGAGCCGCGGCGCCGGCGAGAACCGCGGCGCCGGCGAGAGCCGCGGCGACGGACGCGGCCCTTCCCGCGCCGCGGCGGCTTCCTGCCGCGAGCGCGCGCTCGAGCTCCGCTCCATCGCGGAAGCGGTCTTCCGGACGGCGAGAGAGCGCACGGGCGACGACCGCCTCGAGCCAGGACGGCGCCTCGGGCCTCAGCGCGCGGAGGGTCGCGAGCTTGCCCTCCTCGACGAGCGAGAGGACCGCGATCAGGGTCGCGCCCGCGAACGGCGGGACTCCGGCGAGACACTCGTAGAGGACGGCGCCGAGCGCGAAGACGTCGGCCTCGGCGCCGACGCCCTTCGCGTCGCGCATCTGTTCGGGAGGCATGTAGCCGAACGTCCCGCGGAGCGTGCCCGACACGGAGATCGAGACGCTCTCGCTGGCGCCGGGCGCGCCGCGAGCGAAGTGCTTCGCGAGGCCGAGATCCGCGACGAGCGGCCGCCCGTCCTCCGTGAAGAGGACGTTCTCGGGCTTGAGGTCCCGGTGGACGACTCCGAGCGCGTGCGCGCGCCCGAGGGCGCTCGCGATGGATCTCGCGAGGGCGATCGACTCCTCGACGCCGAGCGGACCGCGAGCGAGCCTCCCGCGGAGAGTCCCGCCCGACACGTAGGGCATGACGAGGTACGGTCCGAGCTCGGCATCTCCCAGGTCGAGGAGGGGCACGAAGCCCTCCGTCTCGCCCAGCAGATCGTGGAGCCGCCGCTCCCGCTCGAAGCGCGCGACCTCGCCCCCGTCGAGCCGGCGCAGCACCTTGATCGCGACGAGGGCACCGGCCGCGGAGCGACCCTTGAAGACGACGCCCATCCCGCCGCGGCCGAGCTCGCTCAGCACCTCGTAGGGGCCGATCTTCATCGCCGGGATTGTAGACTCGCCGCACGGAGAGGGGCCGGTTCGTGCCGTCCAGCGAGACTGGGCGAAGAGCTGGATCGAGAAGCGAGCCGCGAGGAGCTGAAGGGTCCATGGCCAGGAAGAAGCCGAAGCCGAAGAAGACCGAGGAGACCTCGAGGTCGGGCGCGCCGATCTGGCGCCACGCGGAGCGGACGAAGCCGTTCGAGCTCGCGATCGGCGACGAGAAATCCATGAAGAAGCTCGAGGCCCACCTCACCGAGCACCTCGGAGAGGCCAAGGGGGTCTTCCACGAGATCCTCTCCGACCTCGTCCACGTGGACATCCACGTCTTCGAGGCCAACGAGGACCGCGATCACCACACGCTCGTGACGACCGGCATGAGCGACCGTCCCATGAAGACCCCCGAGGGCGCGGAGGAGTACCGGTTCGCCGAGCTCCTGATCCACCTCCCGGCGGACTGGAGACTCGAGCAGAAGGACTTCGCCGACGAGGCGAACTACTGGCCGATCCGTTGGCTCAAGCTCCTCGCGCGGCTGCCGCACGAGTACGACACGTGGCTCGCGGACGGGCACACGATCCCGAACGGCGATCCGCCCGAGCCGTTCGCGAAGAACACCCGGCTCTGCGGCGTCATGCTCATCCAGCCCATGCTCGTCTCCGAGGAGTTCGCGGTCGCGGACCTCGGACACAAGAAGGTGCACTTCTATCAGGTGTTCCCGCTCTACGCGGAGGAGATGCAGCTCAAGCTCGACGAGGGCGCCGAGGCGCTCATCGAGAGGCTCGCTAAGGCCGACGTGACGCTCCTCGCCGATCCCTCGCGGCCGAACGTGGCCGCGAAGCCTCGCAAGAAGCGAAGCTGACGTCGTGACCCACGACTGGTCCGAGACCGTCGAGCAGATGAAGGCGAGGGGCATCGCCTTCGACGACGGCCTCACCGACTCCGAGATCGCGGCCACCGAAGCCCGATTCGGCTTCAGGTTCGTCCCCGACCTCCGCGCGGGAGCTCGAGCGGTTCGAGACGCGCTGGAACGGCGGGTCGTGCGCCTTCGACAACAGCAAGGGAGTCTTGCCCGAGTAGAGGACTGGCGAACGAGCGCTACGAGGCGGCTCGCCTTCGGCTGACGGCCTTCGTCGACTTCGGCTTCGCCGCTTTGGGCGCTTTCGGTGCCCGGTACCTGGGTGCGAGGTTCCCGCGCCTGTCGAGGATCCCCGCCTCCTTCAAGAGCTCGACTTTTTCGGCCTGCGACAAGGACCGAAGCCAGCGAAGACCGCGCTCGTTGTCTCGGCGATAGGGGTCGATGATCCGCACGGAATGCCTCGATTCAGAGAGTGTAGCCGGCGGGCCGAAAGAGCCCAAGAATGCAGCCGGGGTTCCTCACCGCGATCTGCACGTGTGACTTCTGGCGAATCGCGGCGCCGGGGAAGGCTGGCGGTCCCTCCTCGAAGGCCCCGCGAACGGTGTCGAAGCGGTGTCTCCGAGCAAGCGCCCGGTGCTCGGCATCGGTGCTTGTCAGGCACCAGTTGAGTACGGCGCAGTCGAGCCTACGGAGGAGGCGATCGCCCGCGTGACTACCGGGGCCGGCATTCACCGGGAGAGGCTTTCGCGCCTTGGCAACCGCGAGCCGCAACTCATCGAAGTAGCGGGCCAGCAGACGAGTGGCCCATGTGTCGGTGAGGTCGAGGCAGACGCCGAGGCGTAGGTACGCTCCGATCACGACAGGGTCGTCGAGCTCGCCGCGCTCTCGCTTCTCCTCGGCGAACTGACTCGCGCGAGCGAAGCCGTGTTCCCAAAAGTAGATCCCATGGCCGAGCCAGTCGTAATCATTGGTGCTGGGCGTCAGCTCCTCTTCTCCGAGGAGGACGCGCCGCGCCGTGGCCCGCTCGCAGCCGTGGTAGCCCACGATCAGGCGCTCGTGGAACCCGGGCGGAATCCCGAGGTCCGCGTTCGATCGACGTCTCACCATCCCTACCCTCCGACGAGGCGTTCCGGCTCGAGCGCGAACTCTAACTTGTGCCACCGACAATATCCCTAACCTGCGCCGTGGATGTCGGGCCCATGTGTTAGGGTTTTGTTTGAATTGGTGAGCCAGGGCCGAAGATGCCTGTGGAGGACCTCATGGGGATCAGCCTCGGACTCGACATCGTCGCGATGTCGATCGACGCGCGCACGTGGGAGACCGTCTACGACGAGTCTCTGCGGCTCCTGCGCGCACATCCCGCGCGGCTAGTAGCCCTGGACGAAGAACAGGTCCGCGGTCTGAGACGGCTCGTTTATACGCGAGCCCTCGAGCGAGACGTCGGAGGACCAGGTCACCGGTGGCATGTCGTCGGCGATCATCGCAGTGGCCAGCTCGGGGAGTCGTTCGAGCTGTACCGTGATCTCGGGCACTATCGCGGCGCCCGTCGTCGGCCCACGTCCGAGAGCGCGCGCGACGCGGCGGTCGAGTTCTCTCGCGCCCCCGACGCGCGGCGCGAGCGGTCGCGTTCGACATCTGTGTTCTCCGAGAAGACGCAGGGCTGCCCCTATCACGATCCACTCGTCGCCGTCCTTGCGCTCGTCGAGGAGCGCCTCGGAGCGGCCGCCTACGCGCACGGCGACATCTCCCCCAAGAGAGCTGCGCGAGCCTGCGCGTGGGCCAGCCGCGTTCTTGGTCGCCGCCTGGACCCTCCGGTGTGTGTCCGGCCAAGCGCCCTGCACGAAAGGCTCGCGAAGAAGCTGGAGGGAGACACGCTGCTCGACGCGTGTTTCGACCTCCACGTCGGGTCAGGCCACCGCATGCTCACCATCCTCGGGATGCGCACCGATCGGCCGGCACTCGAGCGTTGGTTTGGCACGCGCCTCCGCAAGTTGGCGGGCAGTGGTAGCCCCGCGACGATCGGAGTGCTCCAGCTCCTGACGGCATGGCTGGACGCGGGGCTCGAGTTCGAGGTCCTCGCGGCGATCGCCTGCACTCGTCGCGAGGGGCCTCGGTTTGCGCCGGCGGAGTTGGCACATGCAGCGGTCATCGCGCGACGAGCCGAGCTGAAGGGTGGGCTGGAGGCGCGGCTTCATGCGTGGCTCTCGAGCATGGGACTCCCCGTGCTTGAGCCCGAGAAGCGACCGGAGCGGGTGGCGTGGCCGACCAAGAGGGGTCTCATCGCCCGTCTTGGTCGGCTCTACCCGGACGAGCGCACGGCGATCGCGGCCGCGATCGAACGGGCATGGGCGGAGGTTCCGGCCACGGAACGCCCAGCCGCGCGAGAGAGAGAGCTGAAACCAAGCACCAAGCTCAAGGACCTGCTGACCTCGGTCCCGGCCGCGTTCGAGGGTGACGGCGCGCCACTCACAGCAACCGGGCTGCTCCTCCGAAACGCTGCCCTGGCCGCTTCCCAAGCCGGGAACGCGATTCTCGACCATCCGCAGATCGGTCTCGCGCTCCGCGAGGGGCCGGGGACGGCGTGGCGGGTGGTAGTAGCCATGGCGGAGGGGAGAGCTCTCTTCGAGGACACGTGGGCGGCGCTGGACGCGGAGCGCGACGTCGACTTCCTCAGCTTCATCTTGGGGCTCCTTTCACTCGCCGGTCGTGAGCCGAACGCGACGGCGTGCCGGGCCCTTCTCTGGGATCTCCCCCTCTGTCGCCGACTTCACAAGGCAACCGAGGACGCGTCGTGGCGACGTTCGATGAACGAGGTGGTCGCCGATCTCCACGAGCAAGGCCCCGACAAGGCGAGCAAGTGACCATGGACGAAGTCGAGACCATCCAGGCGGAGGCCGTGGCAGCCGGGCTCATCGTGCCCCTCGGCGACGGACGAGCCGCAAAGCGTCTCTGGCGCGGGTACGACCTCGCCAGCATGGTCGAGGGCGCCCTGCACGTCGAGCTAGACCCGCGTTCCCTCGGCTTGCGCAAGTCGCGTGCGTGGCTCACGCGCCTCCGCGGCTCGTACGCGAGCCCGCCGTTCGACGAGGACGACCTCTGGTTCGCGCGTCCGTACTGGCTCCTCCACGACGGGCGACGCGTCGGCACGATCAAGCTCGGTCGCGCGATCGGTGGTCCGTCGTGTCTTCCCATCTACTCGCTCTACGTCGAGCGGCCAGAGCGTGCCCGGGGCGTTGCGACGCGCGTGCTCTGTTTCCTCGCCGACTCATGCGTCCGGCACGGGCTCGGCGGGATTCGGCTCGGCACGCACTGGACCTGGCAGCGAAGCCTGCAGTTCTATCTCTCGCGCGGCTTCTGGGTCTGGAGCTGGAAGCACGACGTGCAGCTCGTCCTGCAGCCGGAGCTCCCGGAGCGCCGATTCGCGATTGTCGGAGACACGGCGACCCTCGACATCTCGCGTGGACGCGCGCTCTCTCGAGCTCTGACGGCACATCGAGACGGGGATCGGCTCGACATTCTCGAGGCGTCTTGGCTGCGCGCTCGTACGACGGCCGGAGTCCGTCGCCTTGCGGTGGGCACGTTCGCCATGAGCCTCGCGCTCGCGGGTTGGCCGCTGGTTCGCTCCGAAGAACACTGGAAGAACCGCTTCGCCGGGTGGGACGTCGGAGAGCCGGAGGGGCTAGCCTGCAGGATCGGCGCCTTCGAAGATGTCGCCTCGGAAGATGGGTGGATCGTCGAGACACCGGTGATTCCGGGGCTCGACCTCTGGCAGGCATGGGCGCGAGGCGAGGACCATGGACGACGCCGCGAAGTGGTCCGGTCGATCGCGATCGTGCTCGCGGAGCGCGGACTGAAGCTCGGAGAGGCCAGACGGAGGGCGCTCGATGAACTCGACGATCCGTGGCGGCTCGAGTCACTCCTCCGGGCCGCGGCCACGGCGCGGTCGTTGAAGGAGTGGTGGGCTCATCGGGTTCACGGGTGACTGCCCGCTCTCAAGCTCTCTGGCCCGGCGGACCGTACTGCTTCGCCGCGCGCTCGACGAGCTGGGCGATGACCGCTTCGAACGCTTTCCTGATCCCTTCGCCACCCTTCACGTAGTCGGCGAAGAACTCGGGCCGTACCCGCCTCGGGTTGAAGAGCGGCGCGAGCTGCTCCGGCTCGACGTTGTCGTGAGCCATGCTCCCGCGCATCCAGAGGAACACGGACGGCACGGTCGCCACGTCACTCCCCAGGTCGCGCAGGTGCTCCTCGACCTCCGCGAGCCGGAAGACGCCGTCGTCGAGCCAGAACAGCGACGTCGAGGGCACGAAGACGAACCCGCTGGCGCCCGTGCTCACGAGCTTGCGGGTCGCCGAGTAGTAGCACGCCCCGGGGACCGTGTAGGGCACGATCTTCACCGAGAACAGGCCCACCTTGGCCGGCCAGCGCGTCTCGAAGAAGAGCGTGCGGTCGCCCTCGACGGCGTTCGACGTGAGCTCGCCCTTGTCCGCGGCGGGGAGCTCCGCATGCAGGAGCTCGAGCGCGCGGCCCTTCGAGCAGTGCTTCGTGTCGCCGGGGCCGACGAGGACGATCTTGAAGGTGATCTCGCGCTTCGCGAAGTTGATCTGGCAGGCCACGCCACTCGTTTCCCGGACGGGCTCGCGGAGGAACGGCGGCAGCGGGAGCGACGCGGGGACCTCCGCCATGGCTCAAGCACTCTCCTGCGCGGCGAGGACGAAGAGGCACCAGCCCCACCGGCCGCGGAGGAGCGGCTCGAGGAGCTCGTCGAGCGCGGCGACGCGCTCCATGAGCCAGGGCGGCTGGAAGCGGCGCTCGAAGGCGAGGGGGACGTGGCCGGGGAGACGCGCGAGGAGCGGCTCCACGCCCCGGCGGATCGGGATCCCGTAGAGGCCGCACCACGCGTCGTTGACGAGCGCGCCGATGGCCATGGCGCGGGCGCGGACCGCGAAGCCGCGCTCGGAGAAGAACCGCTCCCACTCGCCGGGCGTGCGGAACTGGACGTGGGCCGCCCCGGTCGGGTCGGGCTCGCGGCGCCGCGCGTGGTCGCGGCGGAAGACGCGCTCCCAGAGGGAGAGACGGTTCGGGACGGAGACGAAGACGAGTCCCCCGGGAGCGAGGCGCTCGCGGAGGCGCGCGATCTGCTCCTCGAGGTCGGGGAGGTGCTCGAGGACGTCGAATGCGGTGACGAGCGCGTAGCGCTTTCCGGGAGGCAGGGTCTCGAGCCCTCCCCTGAAGAGCGCGGGCCGCCGCGACGGCCACTCGTAGACGCGGGCGAAGCCCTCGAGGTCCGAGCGGTCCACGGCGTCCACCTCGAAGCCGAGCCGGGCGAGCTCCCACGAGTCGCGGAGCGAACCGGCGCCGAGGTCGAGCGCCGGGCCCGGCGGCGGCGGGAGAGCCTCCTCGAAGATCTTCCAGCGCCAGCGGACGCCCCGCGTGTTGCAGCCGTGGAGCTTCGAGACGTCCGCGGTGCGGTCGAACATGCTCTCGGGCCGCGCGCCCGCGAGCGCCGGGGCCGGCGGGTCCGCGGGGATCCGCCGCGGTCCGCGGACGAGCCGCGCGAGGACGAGGAGGGGCGCGAAGGCGACGAGCTGCGCGATCCAGAGGACCGGGAGGACGGGGAGGAGGACGAGAGCGACGAGGAGCCGCGCGAGCTTCCTCACTCGAAGTCGTCCTCCTCCGAGGCGCGAGTTTAACTCACCGCCCGGCGACGACCTTCGCCTTGAGCGGCTCGATCCACGCCTTGTCCTCGTCCGTGTAGTAGAGGTAGGCGCGCGAGGCGGGGCCCGTGTAGGTCCCGGGGATCGCCGCGACGAGCGAGAGGACGAACGAGCTCTTCTCCTCGGGCGCCATGCAGCGGCGGTAGAGGACGACCTCGCGGCCGCGCGTCTCGAAGAAGTCGATCTTGCCCTGCTTCACGAGCTCCTTCAGCTGATCGGCGCGCGACTCGAGACCGCCCGGGAGGCCGACGATCGCGACCGTCATGGGCAGCCCCTCCTTGGTCGTGTTCGAGAGCTCGACGCGGAGATCCACCGTCTCGCCCTCGTTGATCGAGTCCTTCACGAGCTTGGTCGAGAGAGCGACCTTGCACGCGGGCGAGCTCGCCGGGACGGTCGAGAAGTAGCGGAACGAGAGCGAGTAGGGCATGGAGATGCCGCCCACGAGCTTGACCTTCACCTAGAGCTCGCCCGGCGTCAGGGCCTCGGCGAA
>CAZYLP010000291.1:0-9590 GCA_964648345.1 uncultured Planctomycetota bacterium | reverse complement strand
CCACCACGAGGTCCCCGACCCCATGGTCAAGGGGGCCTTCGGCGGCTCGACGCACGAGAAGGACCCGGGGATCCACTTCGACTGGCCGAAGTTCATGAAGTACGTCCGCGAGGAGGGCACCGGCGTCGCCGGCGCCGGCGTCGGCTCCTCGGGCCGCGGCGGCTCGACCGGCGGCAACGGCTCGAACGGCGCCAACGGCGCCAACGGCTCGAACGGCACCGGCGGCACGGCCGGCACCGGGACCGGCGGCAGCGGCTCGGGCTCCGGCCTCGCGGGTCCCGGCACCGGCGTGAGCGGCGACACCACGACGACCGGCTCGAACGACCCCTCCGTGACGGGCTCGACGAACGGATCGGGCTCGAGCTCGACCGTCGGCGATCCTCAGGAGACGGACCCGACCGGAATGGGCTCGGGCAGCGGCTCCGGTTCTGGCAGCGGCACGGGCACCGAGCCCGGCACTGGCTCCGGCAGCGGCAGTGGCTCCGGCTCCGGCAGTGGCTCGACCGAGATGCCCGGCTCCGGCAGCGGCGGCACCACCGAGATGCCCGGCTCCGGTTCCGGTTCCGGCTCCGGCTCCGGTTCCGGCTCCGGTTCCGGTTCCGGTTCCGGCTCCGGTTCCGGTTCCGGTTCCGGCTCCGGGAGCGGTTCCGGCTCCGGCTCCGGCGGCAACCCTTCGGGCGGCATGACGGGCGCCCTCGACGGCATCGGTTCCGGGAGCGGCTCCGGTTCCGGCAGCGGCTCCGGTTCCGGCAGCGGCTCCGGCTCCGGCTCGAGCGCTCCTTCCGGCTCCAAGGCCGACACCAAGTACACGATCGAGTGGGGTGACACCCTCTCGGACATCGCGGCCGCGAACAACATGACGTGGCCCGAGCTCCTCGCTCTCAAGGGCCCGGACGGCAAGACGAACCAGGAGCGCCTCGCGGCCTCGTCGCCCATGACGGGCGCGAACAACAAGTTCAACCCGAACCTGATCTTCCCGGGCCAGACGCTCTACGTCCCGCCGGGAGGCAGGGAGCCGGTCCGTCACGACTGGTAGTCGGGAGGACGCGGAGCTCTCCTCGAAAACGATCGTGGAGGGGCGTTACCGACGTCGTGAACCGCTGAGGCGCAGAGACGCAGAGACGCAGAGGAGTGGCCGAGACCTCTCCGCGTCTCCGCGCCTCTGCGCCTCGGCGTTCACAGACGTTGGTTCTGCTCCGCCACGTTCCTTCTCGGATCGACCTTCTCCGCGACCTCGAGAGGAACCGTTCGAGTGCGCGGCGCTCCTTGGCCGTGACGGCTCGCCGCGTACCAGCGCTTCATGTCGCGCCACACGAGCGCGAGGATGATCGGCGGCGACACGAGCGAAGCGACGAGGACGAGGAACGCCGAGCTCTTCGAGAGCGACGAATCGAAGAGGTTGAGCAGCGCGAGGAGAGGCAGCAGCGCGAACACGAGGTGGAGCCCGGCGATCATGCGACGGCCACGCGGCGTCATGGCGGCGAGCTGCTCGTCCGTCGGGCCCTCGCGGAGACGCTTGATCGCATCCGAGAGCGACGTCGGCGTCGCGTTGTTGCCCCGCGAAGGGTCGCCGAGGAAGCGCTCCTCGCCGCAGCTCGCGCAGGCCCCGTGCTCGAGCCAGCAGCCGCCGTGGTGCTTCGCCAGGCACTGGCGGCAGGCGACGAAGAGCTCGCCGAGGTCTTCGTGGCAGCAGGGGCACCGGCTCACGAGATCCTCTCCTTCTCGGGTGGACGGGTGCGGTCTCTCCCCTCGGCGACGTCGAGCCGCCGCGGCGCGACGGCTCCCAGCCAGCGCTTCCGGTCCTTCTCGATCCACACGCCGCCCGCGACCATGAAGAGCGCCATGAAGAGCGCGACGAACGAGAACCAGACGGTCTCGGCGCCCTCTCCCGCGACCGCCAACGCGAACATCATCGCGAGGAGCACGGCCGCGACGAACCAGGAGCCCCAGGCCGTGATCCGGAGAGCCCGCGCGGTCCGCGCCCGATCGCGTGGCGTCTTCCCGGCGATGATCTCGGCCGGAGTGAGCCATCCCATGTTCTCGAACGCGCGGGGCCGCGCCTCCGCGAGGCAGCGCTCCTCGCCGCACGAGGAGCACCCTCCGTGCTCGAGCCAGCACGAGCCGTGGTGACGCGCGAGGCACGCGCGGCAGCTCACGAAGGCGAACTTCTCCTTCACGTCCTCGTGGCAGTACGGGCAGCGACCGAGCGCCTCATCCATGCGCTTCCACCCCGGGCCATTTTGTAGCCTGTCGCCCGCAGGAGCGGAAGACTTGAAAGACCTCGCCCGCCACGCGCTCGACGTGGCGAAGCAGAAGGGCGCGTCCTACGCGGACGTGCGCTTCGTCCACACGCTCGCCGAGGGCGTCGCGACGAAGAACGGTGAGCTCGACTCGGTCGATCGCTCGGAGGACCTGGGCTTCGGGGTCCGCGCGATCGCGAACGGCGCGTGGGGGTTCGCCGCCTCCTCCGAGCTCACGAAGGAGTCCGTCGCCGCGACCGCGGCGCAGGCGGTCGCGATCGCGAAGGCGAGCGGCTCCGTGCACAAGGTGGCCGTCGCGCTCGCGCCCGAGGAGGCCTACGTCGCGAAGTGGGCGACGCCTTACCTCCTCGACCCTTTCGCGGTGCCGCTCTCGAAGAAGGTCGACCTCCTCCTCGCGACCGACAAGGAGCTCCGCAAGGAGAAGGCCGTGAAGGTCGCGCACGCCTCCCTGCACTTCAAGAAGCAGAAGAAGCTGTTCGCCTCCACGGAGGGGAGCTTCATCGAGCAGGAGATCCTCATGTCGGGGGTCGGCTGCTCCGCGAAGGCGATCTCGGACGAGGACCTCCAGGTCCGCAGCTATCCGAACAGCTTCGGCGGCCAGCACCAGACGCGCGGCTACGAGCTCGTCCACGAGGTGGACCTCGTCAAGAACGCGCCGCGCGTCGCCGCGGAGGCGGCCGCGCTCCTCACCGCGGAGCGTTGCCCGTCGGGCGTCTTCGACATCGTCCTCGACGGCTCGCAGGTCGGTCTCCAGATCCACGAGAGCTGCGGGCACCCGACGGAGCTCGACCGCGTGCTCGGCACCGAGGCGAACTTCGCCGGCCGCTCGTTCCTCACCACGGACAAGCTCGGGAAGCTCCAGTACGGCTCCAGGCACGTGCACCTGACCGCCGACGCGACGGCGCCCTTCGGGCTCGGCACGTTCGGCTACGACGACGAGGGCGTGCCCGCCCAGCGCTGGGACCTCGTGAAGGAGGGCCTGTTCACGGGCTACCTCACCTCGCGCGAGACCGCGGGCAAGGTCGGCCTCGAGCGCTCGCAGGGCTGCATGCGCGCGGACGGGTGGCGGAACATCCCGCTCATCCGCATGGTCAACGTCTCCCTCCAGCCGGGCGAGTGGGAGCCGGACGCTCTCATCGCCGACACCGAGAGCGGCATCTACATGGAGACGAACCGGAGCTGGTCGATCGACCAGCTCCGCTACAACTTCCAGTTCGGCACCGAGCTCGGCTGGCTCATCGAGAAGGGCAAGAAGACGAAGCTGCTCAAGAACCCGACCTACCAGGGCATCACGCCCGAGTTCTGGAACGCGATGGACGCGACGTGCGGCCCGAGGCACTGGACGCTCTGGGGGACGCCGAACTGCGGGAAGGGTCAGCCCGGGCAGAGCATGACGACGGGGCACGGCGCGGCCATGTCGCGCTTCCGCAAGGTGAAGGTGGGGGTCGGCTATGCTCGATGAGAAGTCGGCACGCGCGCTCGTCGCGCAGGTGCTCGAGAGCGCGAAGAAGGCCGGCGCCGACGAGGCGGAGGTGCACCTCGGCGGCGGGCGCTCGGCGCTCACGCGCTTCGCGAACAACGAGATCCACCAGAACGTCGCGTCCGAGGTCGTCGAGGTCGCGCTCCGCGTCTCGGTCGGCAAGCGCACCGCGCGCACGAGCACGACGAAGCTCGACGCCGCGGGCGTCGCGCAGCTCGTCGCGCGGACGCTCGAGGTCGCGAAGCTCGCGCCCGAGGACAAGGACCTCCTCCCGCTCTTCGAGAGCAAGGAGAAGGAGCTCGCCTCGAACCACGTGGACGAGAAGACCGCGGCCTCGACGCCCGAGGAGCGCGCCGCATCCGTGAAGAAGGCCCTCGACGCCGTCGAGAAGGCGGGCTTCACGGCGGCCGGCTACCTCTCCGCGAACGCGGGGAGCTCCGGCGACTGGGGCGGCGTCGGGACGTGGATCTACGGCAACTCGACCGGGCTCCTCCGCAGCTTCGCGCGGTCGCAGGCGTCCTTCTCGATGACCGTCGAGGGCAAGGACACGTCCGGCTGGTGCGAGGCCTCGAGCCCCGGGATCGGCGCGATCGACGTGGACTTCCTCGCGAGGACGGCGATCGAGCGCTGCCAGGCGTCCGCGAACCCGGTGGACGTCGAGCCGGGCGCCTACGACGTGATCCTCGAGCCCGCCGCCGCGAAGGACCTCGTCGAGTTCCTCTTCTGGGGCGGCTTCACGGGCCGCAACTACGAGGAGGGCGACACGTGGTCGGCCGGCCTCCTCGGGAAGAAGATCTTCGACGAGAAGATCACGATCCGGGACGACCACTCCGACCCGCGGAACCCGGGCGCTCCGTGGGACGAGGAGGGCGTGCCGCGGAAGAAGCTCACGCTCGTCGAGAAGGGCGTGCTGAAGGACCTCGCCTGGGATCGCCGCTCGGCCGTGAAGTTCAAGAAGGAGACGACGGGCCACGGCGGCCGGCAGCCCAGCCTCGGCGGCGGCGGCCCCGGCCACGTGATCATGGAGGGCGGCACGACCTCGGTCGACGCCATGGTCAAGGCGACGAAGCGCGGGATCCTCGTCCCGCACCTCTGGTACATCCGCCTCGTGGACATGAAGAAGGTCATCGTGACGGGCATGACCCGCGACGCCTTCTTCCTCATCGAGGACGGGAAGATCACGAAGGGCCTCAAGCACATGCGCTTCAACCAGGGCGTCATCGAGATGCTCACGAAGGTCGAGGCGCTCAGCCCCGTGGACTCCTCCTACATGGTCCCCGCCATGAAGGTCGCGGACTTCCACTTCTCGTCGAAGACGAAGTTCTAGGAGGAGCGATGGACCTCACGCGTCGCGAGTTCGTCGTCCTCGCTGCCGTCACGCTCGCGGTCCCTGCCGCGTGCCCCCAACCCCCCCCCGCGGAGCGGGGGGGGGATTGGGGGGGGGCCGCCGCCCACGACGAGCTCCCCCTCCAGGGCGAGGCGGGGGAGTGCAGCGGCTGGCACTGAGCGGCCACTTCGTGTCCAGGGGCCGTCTCGCTCTCACAAGGGTCTAGGACGAGGCACGGACCATGCTCCCTCCGAGCCCGCAGGGCAAAGGGAGTACGATGGCTGAGACGGTCTTGGGGCAGATGTTCGAGGACCAGTGGCGCTACTTGTCTGCCGTCCCGCAAGGGCTCTTGAACATCGCGAAGTGGGTCGCGGCCGGTCTCATCCCCGGCGTGATCGTGCTCGCCATGAAGGCTCCCCCGACAGACGCGAAGCCGGGCTCCGATCAGGGGTCGCTCGCGGGCGAGAGCCAGGTCGTCGTCCCGGCGCGCCCGATCGAGCGCCAGGGCACGACTCCCCAGGTCGGCGAGCGCTTCGTGGACGACGCGCCTCTCGTCCAGGCTCCACCCGAGCAGCAGACGTTCGACACCGCGCCGCCCGCCGAACCCTCGCAGAAGAGCGGCTTCCGGCTCATCGACCGCGAGGTCACGCAGCAGATCCGCTGAGCGGTCCCCGGCGATTTCGTAATCTCCATCCGGTTCCGGAGCCGTGCTCCGTAACCAGACCGTGGGGATTGGTCAGGGTCCGTGAGCACCGACGCCGAGCTGGTGGCGCTGGCGAGGACGCACAAGGAAGCGGCCGAGAACGCGTTCCGCGCCCTCTACGACCGCTACAAGGACGAGGTCTTCGCGTTCCTCGCGCGGCTCCTCCGCGACGACGCGCTCGCCGAGGACGTCCTCCAGGAGGCGTTCTTCCGCCTCTACAAGTCGCTCGACCGCTTCGACGAGAAGCGCGCGTTCCGCCCGTGGCTCTACCAGATCGCGCGGAACGCCGCGCTCGATGCCGTCCGTGCTCGCAAGAAGGAGGAGCGCCTCGCCGAGGCGAAGGCGCAGGCCACGGGAGTCGCCGCCCCCGACGCCGCCGCCGACGCGGAGCGCGAGGACGAGCTCGCGCGCGCCGGGGCCGCGCTCGCCGCGCTCCCCGAGGAGACGCGCGCGCTCCTCATCCAGCGTCACGGGCTCGGCATGAAGCTCGAGGCGCTCGCCGACTCGTTCGCGTGCAACGAACGCACGATCCGGACCCGGCTCGTCGCCGCGTCCGCGCTCCTCGCGAAGTCGCTGGGCAGGCCGCTGCCGGGAGGACAGACGTGAGCGACGACCTCTCGATCTGCGCGGAGATCGCCCCGCTCCTCGTGGCGCGTCCCCTCGGCGTCCTCGAGCCCGAGGAGGAGGCCCGCGTCGCCGAGCACCTCGCTCTCTGCAAGGAGTGCCCGGAGGTCGCGAAGAGCTTCGAGTCCGCGCTCGCGGCCGCGGTGCCCGCGCCCCGGAAGGCCCCCGAGGCCGCGTGGGAGAAGCTCCACGCGCGCATCGAGCGGGACCAGGCGACGCCCGAGAAGGCGGACGACGTGAAGGTCGTCCTCTCCTGCTCCTACTGCCACGCGAGCCTCGTCAAGCGCGAGGCCGTCTACTGCGCGAGCTGCCTCGCGCCTCACCACTCGGACTGCTTCGCGGAGCACGGGAAGTGCTCGGCGCCGGGCTGCGGCGAGACGCAGACCGTGACGCCCCGGACGATGCCGGCGATGCCGGCCCAGCCCGCTTCGCGCGGCGTCTGGCGCGAGCTCGCTCCCCTCGCGGCCGTGCTCTTCGTGGCCATCTCCACGGCAGCGCTGACGGTCGTCATCCGCTGGTCGAACGGCCCCGAGGACTTCTCCGCGCCGCCCCGGCCGCCGAAGCCGCTCGCGCCTCCCGCGCCGCCTCCGACCCCCGGGCCACCTCCGGGCGAGCCGTCTCCTCGCTCGGGGCCGCCGACCTTCCAGGCCGACGCGCCGATCGACTCGGGCTTCGCGTGGGACTCGCGCCGGCTCGCTTTCCTCGGCGTCGGCCGCGACGGAGTGATCTACGACCTCGACGCGCACGGGAAGCGGACGCCGTGGTCCGCGGCGCGGAAGGTCTTCACGCTCTTCCGCGAGCGCGCCTCGATCGAGGGAGCGGTGGGCGAGTTCGGCGACGTCTTCTCGGAGCCCGAGATCGTCGGGGACCACGCGTACATCGGAACGACCGGCGGGGTCATCGTGCTCGACCTCGCCTCGCGCCGCGTCGAGGCCGGCTACTCGATCGACCAGGGCGCCGTCGTCGCGAGGCCGCTCGTCCTCCCGTCGAGCGGCCGCATCGTGTGCGGCACCACGTCGGGCGAGATCGTCGGCTTCGCGCCTCCGCGCACACAGCCGGCGTGGCGTCACGTGATCGAGGGCCCGCTCCGGCAGCCGGGCGTGACCATCGACGACACGGGGCGCTACGTCGCGTTCGGCGGCGCGGACGGCCTCCTCCGCGTGCTGGAGTCCGAGACGGGGGCGTCCCCCTACCAGCCGATCGAGGTGGGTCAGCTGGCGGCGTCGCCCGTCCGGGTGCGCGACCGGATCTACCTCGCGACGAAGGCGGG
This sequence comes from uncultured Planctomycetota bacterium, assembly GCA_964648345.1. Lineage (GTDB taxonomy): Bacteria > Planctomycetota > J058 > J058 > JACQDU01 > CAZYLP01. The sequence continues at coordinate 1,925 of CAZYLP010000291.1, read as the reverse complement.
TGAGATCGTGTCGCTCCACTTCCCGAAGGGGGACGGCACCGTCTGGTCCCGCCACCGCTGGCGCGACCCCGACGGGCGGCAGGGGGCGTTCACCGTCGGGACGAGCGGGCTCGTCCTGGTCGCCAACGACGCGGGCTCGATCCGCTGCCTCGAGGGGGAGACGCTCCGGCAGATCTGGGAGCTCCTCCCCACGGGCGGCGCCGAGGGGGGCAGGCCGCAGGTGGCCGTCCTCAACTCCGGCGGGCCGGGGATCGACCGCGTGCTCTTCGTCTGGCCCAACGGCCGCGGCCGCGTCGTCCATTGCCACCTGTCCGGCCCCTTCGAGAGGTACGACCTCACCCTCGCTCCGGGGAAGCTCTCCGTGTCGCCGGAACGTCTCGTGCTCGCGGACGACTCCGCTCGACTCCGGTTCTTCGACCACCCCTAGGAGGCGTCATGTCTCCGAAGCTCGCTCTCGTTCTCGTTCTCGTTCTCGTTCTCGTTCCTCGCGTCCACGCTCAGGACGCCGTCACCGCTCGCGACCTCGACGGCTCCTCCTGGGCCGAGCGGCGGGGCAAGACTCTCTCGCTCGACGCCAAGCTCACCGGCCTCTTCGGCGACGACCTCCGCGTCGCGAAGGTGGCCCCGGGGAAGCTCCTCCTCGACGCCTCCTCCTCGCCCGAGCTCGACGAGCTCGCGCAGGAGCTCGCGGGCTTCCGCCTCGGCGGCGTGCTCCTCGACCGGAAGGGCCGCTCGAACGTGCGAATCACCGGAACGGCCTTCGACTCCAAGGAAGCCGGCCGCGCTCTTCGCGTCACGAGCGTCGTGAAGGTGCTCGACGACCGCGCTCGCTTCGAGGAGCGCGCGAAGGAGAAGGGCGCGGACCTCCTCGCTCTCGCGAAGGTGGCGAAGGCCGTCGCCGCCGAGTGGAGCGAGCCCGACGTCGCGGAGTGGTCGCGCGCGGCGTTCGAGGCGGCGCTCGACGCAACGCGCTCCGCGGTCGCGGAGCCTCGGGCCGCGCTCGCCCTCGCCCGCGACTATCGCGACCTCGCCCAGGTCACCTCCAAGGCGATCGCCGTCCTCTCCGAGCACGCGCAGGACGCGAAGGTCCGCGCCGCGCTCGTCGAGCTCGACGCGGTCCAGCATCGCGACCGGTGGATCTCGCGCGACGAGCTCCGCGCGCGCCTCGGCTACGTGAAGCTGAGCGGACGCTGGGTCACGGCGCTCCACGCCGAGCTCGAGGCCGAGGTCGTGAAGCAGCGCGCGGTCGCGAAGGCGCGCACGTTCAGCCTCCGCGATCTCCTGCCCCCGGCCTACGAGAAGGCCGCGAACGAGAAGCGGCTCGCGACGGGCATGTTCAAGCAGGAGGTCGCGGTCGCGAAGGGCTTCCCGCGGCAGGTCGAGCGCATCACGGACGCCGAGGGCGTCTCGTGGGACCAGTGGGTCTTCGAGGACGGCGGGCGCGCCTACTTCAGGGCTGCGCGGGGGGAGGAGGCGCTGCTGGCGAGCTGGCGCTGACCTCGGGCGGCTTCGCCTCGTCGTCCATCCTCTTCTTGCGGAACTGGGACGCGACGATCGCGCCGCCGAGGATGAGCACGATGATCCCGAGCGACACGAGGATCGGGACCTCGAACCACTTGGCCGCGATCATCTTCACGCCGACGAAGATGAGCACGATCGCGAGCCCGTGCTTCAAGTAGTGGATCTGCTCGAGCGCGCCCGCGATCAGGAAGTAGAGGCTCCGGAGCCCGAGGATCGCGAAGATGTTCGACGTGAGGGCGATGAACTGGTCGTTCGAGATCGCGAGCACGGCCGGGATCGAGTCGAGCGCGAAGATGATGTCCGACAGCTCGATGATGATGATCAGCACGACGAAGGACGCCGGGTTGTCGCCCAGCCATCTCTTGAACAGGCGGACGACCGCGCCCTCCTCCTCGGTGCCGTCG
>CAZYLP010000290.1:0-9612 GCA_964648345.1 uncultured Planctomycetota bacterium | reverse complement strand
CTCGTAGCGGTTCCCGTCTCCCTCCGGGAACTGGAGGAGATCCTCGTACGTGTAGGGGTGTTTCTCGTCACGCCGGACCACGAACCAAAGCCTAACGCGCCTCTACGACGGGCGCACGATCGAGATCGACTTCCCCGCGTCCGGGAACACGTCGCCGAGCCGCGCCATGAGGTCCTTCATGGCGACGGGCTCGAGGATGTCGAGGTAGCGGAGGAAGTCCCAGCCCTGGAAGTAAGCCTCCGCGTAGCCGGTGCCGATGTACTCGAGCGAGTTGAAGCTGCGGAGGAAGCGCCCGAAGGCCTTGCTCCGGATCCGCGCGAAGTCCTCGGGGTCGAGGCCGCGCGCGCGCGCCTCGGCGAGGCGCTCGTCGACCGCGCGGACGAGCCCGTCCGGGTCGTCGGTCTCGCCCTCGACGACGAGGTAGGCGTGGTCGTCGCGCTCGGTCACGTAGCTCGCGCCGAACGTGCCGTCCACGAGGCCCGACTCGTAGTGCTTCTCGTAGAACTCGGTCGAGCGGCCGAACAGGAGGTCGAGGAGGAACGCGACCTCGAACTCGCGGCGGATGAACTTCTCGCCCTTCTTCTCGGGCGTCCCCTTCCAGCCGATCCAGACGTGCGGCCGCGAGACGGAGAGCTTCTCCTCGAAGGCCGCGCGGAGGACGCCCGGGGGCTCGACGATCGGAGCGCGCGCGATCGGTCCCGTCTTCGGGCGGCCGTACTTCGCGAGGCGGCGCGCCGCGTTCGCGGAGATCCGCCCGAGGCACTCCTGCGGGTCCACGTCGGCCGCGACGCAGAGGACCATGTTCTCGGGCCGGTAGAACGTGTGGTAGCAGCTCTCGAGCTGGGCCTTCGTGATCTCCTTGATCGACGCGACCGTGCCCGGGATGTCCTCGCGGATCGGGTGCTTGTGGTAGAGCGACTTCAAGAGGTTCAGGTGCCCGCGCTGGTCGGGGAGATCGTCGTACATCCGGATCTCCTGCGCGATGACCTTGCGCTCCTTCTCGATCGACTCCTCCGTGAAGTAAGGATCGGCGACGAAGTCGAGGAGGAGGTCGAGGCACTCGTAGAACGTCTCGGCCGCCGAGTAGTGGTACGCCGTGACCGCGTGCGACGTGAAGGCGTTCGCGGAGGCGCCGAGGCGAGCGAACTGGTCGAAGATGTCGCCCGCCTGGTCCTCGAAGAGCTTGTGCTCGAGGAAGTGCGCGATCCCCTCGGGGTAGCGCGTCATCTTGTCCGAGCCCACGGGGACGAACTCGTTGTCGAGCGAGCCGTAGTTCGTCGCGATGATCGCGAAGCCCTTCAAGAAACCGGGCCGCGAGGAGATGAAGACCGGGAGCCCGTCCTCGAGCTTCGCCGAGTGGATGCTCTCGCCCATGCGGGCGTTCCTGAGCTCAGTCAGCGTCATGAGAGGCGACCTCCTCCTCGTCCTCGACGACCGTGCCGTCCGGCTCGAGGAAGTAGACCGTGTCGAGCCAGAGCTTGCTCGCCGCCTCGACCATCTCGTCCTTCGTGATGCCCTCGACGCGCGCGGCGACCTCCTGGAGCGGCACGTCGCGCCCCGCGAGCTGGAGGATGTAGAAGCTGTTCGCGAGCTGCGCCGGCTTGTCGAGGAGCGAGCGGTAATTGAGCCGCATCGCGCGGCGCGTGCTCTCGATCTCCTCCTCGGTGATCTCGCCCCGGCGGATGAAGTCGAGCTGCATGAGGATCAGGTCGCGGGCCTTCTCGAAGTTCTCCTTCTCGATGCCGCTCTGGATGAAGACGAGGCCCTTCGTGCGTTCGATCGAGGAGGAGGCGTAGTAGCAGAGGCCCGCCTTCTCGCGGACGTTCCTGAAGAGCTTCGAGTGAGCGAACGCGCCGAGGACGCCGTTCATGGCGATGAGCGCGAAGTAGCCCGGGTCCTCGATCCTGACCTCGGAGCGGAGGCCCATGCAGAGCTTCCCCTGCTTCACGGGCATGGCCTCGCGGATCTCGCGGCTCGGCCGGCGCGGCGGGTTCCTCGTCGTCCCGCGGAGTGGCGCGCGCGCGCCCTTCCGCTGTCCGAAGGCGCGCGTGACGGCCTCCTTCGCGGCGGCCTCGTCGAACGAGCCGAGCACGAAGACGTCGATCGGCGCGTTCGCGCAGAGCTCGCGCCAGCGAGCGGTCAGGCTCGCGGGGGTCACGCCCGCGAGGGCCGCGTTGTCCCCGTACTCGTAGACCTCGAAGGGCTCGCCCTTGCACATCTCGCGGCCGCATCGCTCGGCGGCGTAGCTCGCCTTGTCGTTGAGGAGAGAGTCGATGAACTGCTTCTGCTTCTCCTTCTCCTGCGCGACCGCGGGCCCCTGGAAGTGCCCCTGCGCGTCGAGCGCGGCGTCGAGGATCAGCGCGCGAAGGGTCTCGAGCGCGGGCGCGAACGCCGGCTGGCCCTCGGGCAGGAAGGAGTCGCCCGCCACTTCGAGCTTGAAGGAGATCACCTGCTGCTCGCCGATCTTCAGGATGTCGCCGCCGAGCTGCGTCCCGTAGAGCGCCTCGAGGTGCCGCGTGAGCGCTCGCTGCGAGGGGTGCTCGCGGGTCCCTCGACGCAGCACGGAGGGCAGGAGCGCGAGCTCGGTCGCGCGCGTGGCGTCGAGGTCGGCGCGGAGGAAGATCTTCACGATCGCCGTCTTGAACTTGGTGTCGCGCCGGACGTGGAGCGACACGCCGTCCGCGATCTCTCTGCGCTCGAAGCGAACGTCGAAGGGCAAGGCCATGAGCGGCGCATTCTATACCGGTGGGACACGTTGCGAGCGCGCCGGGGACGTTGCAGACTGCGGGCGTGCCCTACCTCGAGGTCCAGCTCACGAAGAAGCTCGAGCGCGTCTACGACCTCTCCAGCAGCACGCTCCTCGGGCGTGCGCCCGAGTGCAAGGTCCAGCTCCTCTCGCGGGCCGTCTCGCGGCGCCACGCGGTGATCGACGTGAACGACGGAGTCGCCACCCTCCAGGACCTCGGCGCGCCGAACGGCGTGAAGGTGAACGGCGCGCGGATCCGCGCGCCGCAGCAGCTCAACGAGGGCGACCGCGTGATCGTGGGCGACGTGCCCATGGTCTTCCGCGCGAAGTCGCGCGCGCTCGCCGTCGGCGACTCGCTCGACGTGAGGAACGGCGCGGCGTCGGAGGAGATGCTCGCGCACCTCGACCGGCCGAAGGCCGCCTTCACGCTGCCGAACGACCCGGCCTTCCTCTCGAACTACCAGGCGACGATCGCCCGCTCGCGCATCGAGCGGCTCGCGCTCCCCGACGAGACGAAGCTCAAGCTCCAGATCGCGCTCGCCGAGGCCGTCGAGAACGCCGTCACGCACGGCTCCGGCGGCGACCCGAACAAGCCCGTGCAGGTGATCTTCGAGGAGAACGACGAGGAGTTCCGGATCTCCGTCCGCGACCTCGGCCCCGGCTTCGACGCCGAGAAGGTCCTCGGAGCCGCGGAGGAGATCGACGCCATCGCCGCGGTCCAGAACCGCGAGCAGTTCGGGCCGGGGATCGGTCTCCGGATGATCCTCGACTGCGTGGACCGCCTGCAGTTCGAGACCGCGCCGGGTCAGGGCTGCGCGATCCACATGGGGAAATACAAGGACGAGCAAGGCATGCTCGTGATCGAGGACGAGCAGCCGTCGGACGACCCCGACGCGATGTGAGCGTCCAGTGGGCCACTCGTGGCCCAAGTTGCGCCACTTCAGGCTCAATGGCCTGGCTCGATGGCCCAAGCCCCGCTCGTGTGGTTCTTTGCCCGCAAGGATTTGGGTTGCGCGCGGGATCGGGCCCCGCTTTGTTATGTTTGTCTTGCGGAACGAGACGTTTCGTCCGGACAGGTGGGAGAAATTGGCGTGCGTTTGAACGGGAGACGAGCGGGCTTCACGCTTCTCGAGGTCGTCTTCACCGTGGCGCTCCTGGCCATCGGAGCGCTCATGCTCTCCGCGTCGCTCGCCTCGTCGCAGCGCATGCAAGCGCTCGCGCGGGAGCGCGAGACGGCGAGCAATGCGATCCGCGCCTACCTCGAGCGGATGCGCGAGAAGTACCCGACGACCTCGAGCTCGGCGGACATGACGGGGTTCATGATCGACACGACGACCCCCTTGAACTTCATCAACACCACTTCGCGCTACGAGACGGGGATCCTGCGCAACCCCGCGGCGACGGTCCAGAGGGCGAACTACGAGAGCACGATGGTCTGGGGCCCCTCGAACACGTCCAACGCGACGCTGGCTCCTGTCACGAGCACCATGACGGCGGAGGACCAGGCGAAGCTCGGACTGCCCCGCCAACTCGACACCACCGCGGGCAACTCGGACCCCGTTGCCCACGACGACATCTGCTACATCCCCGTGAAGATCGAGTTGACCTGGGCGTCCGGAGTCAACGACAGCCAGAACAGCCTGACGCAGCGGCAGAGGATGACGGTGTATGCGGTCATTGGCAACCAGCACTAACAGCCGCCGCCGGGCAGGCTTCACGATGCTCGAGGTCGTCATCGCGGCGACGCTCTTCTCGGTCGTCCTCCTGATCGCTCTCCAGAGCATCAGCGAGAGCACCGAGGCCACCCGCCTCTCGATCGCGCAGGCGGATCTCCGCCGCATCGGCGACAACGTCATGGAACAGATCACGCGGGACCTGCGGTCCACGCAGGCGCGCTGGGCCGGTGGTAACGCGAACAAGATCCAGTTCTACCGGGTGACCAAGGCCGAGCCCAAGTTCGACCTCACGACCGGTTACCCGCTGGCCGAGGGTGGAAACGACCCTGTGATCTACGAGTTCGGGCAGCTCGACACGAGCTCCCCGATCCTGACACTCAACTTCGCGGCGCGGTCGAGCGCTGGGAACATCACGGCGGGGACGAACGCGCGGCAGATCTGCCGCGAGCTCGCGGTGAGCGGCGACAGGATCCACCCGAGCGACGCGACGGCCCTGACCGGAGGCTTCAACATCACCCCTCTTCGGCAGGGCGTCGCGACCGCCTTCCCGGGCCTCCTCTCCGCGGCAGCCACGAACGTCTTCACGGACGTGCCCGTGACCCTCAGGATCGAGCTCATCCTCAAGCGGAGGCTCGGAAAGCGGTTCTCGAACGAGCTCGGGACGGCGGGAGACTGGAACGCCTTCGCGGTGCTCCAGACGGAGCTCCAGCTCAAGGCGAGCGGGCAGTACTAGGACTCATCCGAACAACACTCGACCGGTCTGGACCGGAAGGAGTTCGTCATGCGCCAAGTGCGATTCGGTGGGGAGCGGGGCAGCGCTCTCGTCATCACGGTCGTCATGCTCCTGCTCATGATCGCCTTCACGAGCGTGCTCGTCGGTGCGCCGACGGCGCACCTCACCAAGGTGGGCAGCGCGACGGCGCGCGAGCGCGCGGTCGCGACGGCCGACGCCGGCCTGCGTGACTGCCTCCAGTTCCTGGGGCAGAACACGAGCCTCGCCGAGATCGCGAACAGCACGGGTTACACGAGCCCCAACGAGAGCATGACCCCCGCGAGCGGGACCTCGAGCTTTGCGGCGAACTCGTTCTACCCGCAATCGAACACGACGGGCGCGGTGATCAAGTACTGGGACGGCAACAGCTACCACGACACGGACCCGGGCGGAACGACGGCGTATCCCTACATCCAGAAGAACTTCGGCGGCGGCAAGGGCCGCTTCGCGTGGCGCGTGCTCCGGCGGGACAGCAGCTACCTCCAGATCACGTCGCTCGGTCTCGCGGACGGCGGCGGCGGCAACGCGTCCACCTACGCGATCGTCGAGGCCGTCGTCCGGAAGGACCAGTACACGGCGGCGGTCCCGGGCGCCTCGAGCTTCGTCGATCCGACGGGTGCGGGGTTCACCGATGTGAAAACGGGCGGCACGAGCACCAGTATCTACAACACCTGGACCGGTGGCACGCCGACTTCGTCGAACGGCGCCGACACGTCCGGCGGGGGAGACATCGCCGGCGTCGCGATCCAGAACACGGGCGTCGGTTACGGGGCCGGCAGCACGACCGTCGCGGGGAGCCCCCCGATCGTCGGCGGTACGTCGGGGAATGCGGGTCCGTCCGCGGCGACGTGGGCCTCGCTCGTCGCTGTCGCGAACGCGGCCAAGACCAACAACACCGACTCCCTGACGTACTCGGGCTCCGCGTTCCTTGGAGGCAATGGGGGCTCCTCCGCCCAGCTCGTCTACATCAACGTCCCCGCGGGCACGACGATCGCGGGTCCCCCGAACGGATCGCCCTTTCGCATCAACGGCAACTCCAACTGGGTCAGGGGCTTGGTCGTCATCGACCTCGAGGACAACGTGACCTTGCCCGATTCCTCGTACCTCTACGACAAGAACGGGACCTCGGGCGTCCAGGGCGCCATCATCGTGATTCAACGGGGACGGCTCAACGTCGGACAGGCCGGCAGCGTCTCGACAGGTCTCCACTACGCCCACAAGTCGGGCAACAACAGCGACTACATCAAGTACAACAGCGCCGCGATCGCCGAGGCGCTCCAGAACCTGTCGAGCAAGTACAAGATCGCCTCCTACATCATCCGCTGAACATCAATCCGCTGAGGGGACATGACCCGACCGACCTCGCTTCTCGTCACGGCGATCCTGGCAGTGGTTCTCTGCTCCTCGGCACGGGCCGAGGAGCAGCTCGTCTTCAAGCTCAAGAACGGTCGAAAGATCGTGGGCGAGCTCGTCGAGGAGAAGCCGGACGCGTACGTCGTCTCGACCGCCCACGGGAAGACGACGATCTCGAAGTCGCAGGTCGAGAACGTCGCCCCCGTGGCGAAGCCGGGGAAGCAGTTCCTCGACCCCGACGCGCCGCCACCCGCGAAAGACGACACGACGCGGCCGCCGCCGACGAAGCCCGATCGCCCCGACACGCCCCCGCCCGTCAAGCCCGCCAAAGCCGCTCCCAAGGGAGCTCCGGTCTCGAACCCCGCCGCGATCGAGAAGGCTCGGGTCACTCTCGCGGACGCCAACAAGGCGATCTCGAACGCCCACGAGGGTGACCGCGAGAAGGTCCGGGAGCGCCGCGTCGCGGAGCTCTTGAAGTCGGTCCCGATCGACGACCTCGTCGGCCTCATCGCCAAGTTCTTCGGCGTCACGGCGGCGACCGCCGAGGAGACCCTGGCCTACGAGCTCGTCATCAAGAGCGCGGCGGCCGCGCGGCCGGTCGTGGCTCGAGCCGTCGCGGCCTGGGACACGGACAGCGGCCGGCCCGTGCTCGTCCTCAAGGCCATCGAGGAGCTCAAGGACGACGAGAAGGGTGTGCTCGAGGCCGCGCTCGCTTCGAAGGTGGAGAGCCTCCTCTCCATCGGGACGGGGCCGGATGCGATCTCGTCCGCGCTCTCGAAGCTCGGGACGAGGCGCTCGCTCCCCAGGCTCTACGACTTCATCCTCTCGGCGGACCCCGAGGTCGCGGCCGCAGCCGACCTCGCAAAGATCGCGAAGGAGATCCTCGCCCGCGAGACGGACGTGGACGCGGTCCTCGCTCCGCTCGTCGCGAAGATCGACCCGCGCGCTCGGACCGGTCCGGCGCTCTATCGGCTGCGTCACGCGCTCGAGCTCGTCGCTCTCTCGAAGGGCCCGCGGTCCGTGGAGCAGCTCCTCGATGCGGTCGAGGGCACGCTCAGGCTCGCGCTGTCGGAGTCCACGACCAACGACGAGGCACGGAAGTGCCACGCGAGCCTGGTTCAGGCCGCGGGAGCGATCGGCACCGACAAGATGCGGAGCTTCCTGTTCCACGTGCTCGACGGCGACAAGCCCGAGGTCAGGGCCGACACGATCAAGGCCATCGGCAAGCTCTCCGCTCCCGAGGCGAAGCCCCAGGCGGCGCGAGACCTCGTCGAACGGCTCGTCTCCGACAAGTCCTGGTCCGAGGACGACAAGAAGGCCTCGTTCGCGACCCTCAACGCGCTGACGGGAGCGAGCGTCGCGGCCACCGTGGACGCCTGGAAGCGCCACGTCGATTCGATGCCCAAGTAAGTCGCCGACCGCGACTCCGCCGATCACTTCGGGGGCCGGTGTGGAGGGGGCGTGACCCGCCCCCTGACCCGCTTGAAGACCACCCTCGAGGCCGCCGCCCGCGGCCACGGCTTCGACGACAAGCTCGAGAAGCCGCTCGAGCCCGCGCGCGAGCCGGGCTCGCCGCGGCCGATCCTCAAGCTCCGCCTCGTCGAGGGGACGGACGGCGACGCGCTCGCGCTCCTCAGGCTCGAGCTCGGCGCCGCGCTCGCCGACGCGCCGGCCATGAAGCTCACGCGCCAGACGTTCTGGCGCGCCCTCTGGGCCGCGCTCAACTCGGCGCGGCTCGTCCCGACCCAGGATCGCGCGCTCGACGAGCTCGTGCTCCTCGAGACGACGGAGCCCGTCCGCGCGCGCGCGGCCGTGAAGGCGGGCCTCGGCGCCGTCGTGACCGAGCTCTTCCAGGCCCACCCCGAGGCCACGCTCGAGTCGGGCTCGGGGCGGCTCGCCGTCGTCCTCGAGGCGCGCGAGGGCTGCCTCGAGAAGGCGATCGACCTCGCGACCCGCGCCATCCGGGCCGTCGAGGCGGCGCGGATCCGGCCCGTCGAGAAGGACTCGGTCGTCCGCTGTGGTTTTTGCCACGCCGACCTCGTCCAGGGCGACCTGCTCGTCCAATGCGACAAGTGTGCGGCCGCCGTGCACTCGAGCTGCTGGCAGGATCACGAGGGCTGTCCGGCCATGGGGTGCACCGGCGCTGCGCGTTGACGATCCGCATGGGGGGGCGTACGCTCGAAGGCCTATCTCCGGCAGAGGGAGCGGCCCACCGTGCGACCGATGTGGAAGGGCTTCATGTCGTTCGGGCTCGTCACGATCCCGGTGCAGCTCTACTCCGCGATCGAGGGCCACGAGGAGGCGAAGTTCAACCTCCTCCACTCGAAGGACAAGGGCCGGATCCGCTACAAGCGCACGTGCGAGTCCTGCAACGAGGAGGTCGCCTGGGGCGACATCGTGAAGGGCCTCGAGCAGCCGGACGGCAGCTACGTCGAGATGACCGAGGAGGACTTCGAGAAGGCCGACGTGACGGGCAGCTCGACGATCGACATCCAGGACTTCGTGAAGTCGGTGGAGATCGACCCCAAGTACTTCGAGCGGCCCGGATATCTGGAGCCGCAGAAGGGCGGGGAGAAGCCCTACGCCCTCCTCCGCGAGGCGCTCCGCAAGGCGGAGAAGGTCGGGATCGCGAAGCTCGTCATCCGCTCGCGCCAGCACCTCGCCTGCGTCAAGCCCGACGGCGACGGGATCGTCCTCGAGTTCATGCGCTTCGCGGACGAGGTGCGCGACATGAAGGAGCTCAAGCTCCCGCCGGCGGAGGAGGCGCGCGAGCGCGAGCTCGAGCTCGCCTTGAAGCTCATCGAGGACATGACGAGCGCCTTCGCGATCGAGAAGTACAAGGACGACTACCGCGAGAAGCTCGCCGAGATCATCCGCGAGAAGGTCGCCGGCCACGCGCCCGCGGTCGCCGGCGAGGCGCCCGCCGCGACGAAGGTGACCGACCTCATGGCCGTCCTCGAGCGCTCGCTCGCCGAGCGCCGCGCGAGCGCCGAGGGCGCCGCCGTCGCGGCGAGCGCGCCCCCGGCCGCGGCCGGCGGGAAGCCCGCCGCGAAGTCGAAGACCTC
>CAZYLP010000289.1:7772-9622 GCA_964648345.1 uncultured Planctomycetota bacterium | reverse complement strand
ACTTCGTGGGGGAGGGAGAGGGCCGGGGAGGGGCTCCAGATTACGAGGTCCTCTCGGAGCTCGGGCGCGGAGGGATGGGCGTCGTTTTCAGGGCGCGGCAGGTCGCGCTGAGGCGCGAGGTCGCGCTCAAGAAGCCGCACTCGGGGCCCGCGGCCGAGGACGCCCGGCGCCGCTTCCTCGGCGAGGCGCTCGTCACGGGCGCGCTCGACCACCCGAACATCGTGCCCGTCCACGAGCTCGGGCAGCTCTCGGGCGGCGACGTCTTCCTCGCCATGAAGCTCGTGGGCGGGGTGTCGTGGCAACAGCTCCTCCACTCCAGGAGCGACGCGGAGCGCGCGCGTGCGGCGACGTTCGACCGCGAGCGCCACATCGAGATCCTCATCTCGGTCGCGAACGCGGTCTCCTTCGCGCACAGCAAGGGGATCGTCCACCGCGACTTGAAGCCCGAGAACATCATGATCGGGGAGTTCGGCGAGGTCCTCGTCATGGACTGGGGGATCGCGGTCTCGTTCGCCGACGAGCGCGCGCCCGGAGACGCCGTCCCGCACCGCTCGACGACCGACGGGCCCGCGGGCACGCCTGCCTACATGGCGCCCGAGCTCGCGGAGGGCGTGGGCTCCGCGATCGGACCCGCGACCGACGTCTACCTCCTCGGCGCGATCCTCCACGAGATCTTGACGGGGAAGGCGCCGCACTCGGGGAGCTCGCTCGTAGCGACGCTCATGGCCGCCATGAAGAGCGTGCCGCCCGTCTTCGAGAAGACGGTCCCCGACGAGCTCCAGGGGATCTGCCGGAAGGCGCTCGCGCGCGACCCCGCCGCGCGGCACGCGTCCGTCGCCGCGCTGCAAGCCGACCTCCGCGGCTGGCTCGTCCACCGGCAAGCCCACGAGCTCTGCACCAAGGCGTGCGCGCTCGTCGACCGCCTCCGCGCCGCGCCGTTGCCGGCCCCGGGACCGGAGCGCGAGCGCGCGCTCGAGGAGGTGGACCGCCTCCACGCGGAGGCGCGCTTCGCCTTCGCGCACGCCCTCGAGATCTGGCCCGAGGCGAAGCACGTGCGCGCGATGGCCGCGGAGGCGAGCGCCGCGCGCCTCGACATCGCGCTCGTGACCGAGGACCTCGCGCTCGCGCGCCGGCTCCTCCCCGACCTGGATGCGGGGAGGCCGGGTGACGCGGGAGGCGCCCGCGCGAAGGTGGACGCGCTCGCGCGGACGCTCGACGAGCGCGCGCGCGAGGTCGAGCGCCTCCGGGAGGCCGCCAGGCGCCACGACTGGAGCGCGGTCGCGCGTCCGCTCGGGACGATCTTCATCGCGGGCGGCGTCACGGGCTGCGGCGCCGGCGTCGCCTCCGCGAGCGCGGTCGCCGGGGACACGTCCATGCACGGGATCGCGGTCATCTCGATCTCGTGGCTCGTCGTGATCCTCGTGATCGGCGGGCTCGGCCTCGTCCTCCTCCGCGGCAAGAGGCTCCCGAACTCGCTCGTCTCGGGCCGCGTCCTCGGCTCGTGGGCCGCGGTCGCGCTCGGGTGCCTCCTCGTCGGCGCGCTCAACCACCTCCGCGGCCGGACGCCGCTCGCGGACTCGTGCTACTCCGCGCTCCTGATCGGCGTCGGCTTCGCGACCATGGCCTTCCAGACGCGGCCCTGGGTCTTCGTGCCCGCTGTCGTCTTCGCGGTCACGGCGCTCGTCATGGCGGTGGCTCCGGGGCCGTCGATCTACGTCTTCGCGGTCGCGTGGGGCCTCGTCATGTCGGGCGTCGGGCTCGCGCTCCGCTCGGGCGCTACTCTGGGCGAGGGTGGGTGAGATGCGGCGAGAGATCTTCTCGGCGATTGCGGCCATCGTGCTCGGTATGGG
>CAZYLP010000289.1:0-7762 GCA_964648345.1 uncultured Planctomycetota bacterium | reverse complement strand
GGCTGGTTGACGGCCCCGGGGACATCCGCGGGTTTTGGCGGCCTGGGGGTGGGTTTGGGGGGGCCCCCCCCCTCCCCCCCCCCGTTCCGGGGGGGGGCCGGGGGGGGCCACCCCCGCCTCCGAACCGAGCGTCGTCCTCTTCATAGGCGACGGCATGGGAGCGTCCCAGATCACGCTCGGACGCCTCTGCGCGGAGCGGCTCAAGAGGCCCTACGCCCTCGACCGCATGAAGACGCTCGCCCTCGTCGGGACGAGCGCGTCCGACAACTGCGTCACGGAGTCCTCCGCGGCCGCGACGGCGCTCGCGTGCGCGACGAAGGCGAAGAACCGCACGATCGGCGTGGACCCGGAGGGGCGGCCCGTCTCCTCCCTGATCCAGTCGGCCCGGGCCGCGGGGCTCGCGACGGGCATCGTCACGACCGCGCGCCTCACCGACTCCACGCCCGCATCTTTCTCGGCACACGCCGCCGACCGGAGCGAGGAGGACGAGATCGCGCGCCAGCTCTGCGCGGGCTCGGCGCCGGAGGTCTTCCTCGGCGGCGGCGGCAAGTACTTCGACGGCTCCCGGCGCGGGCTCCTCCGCGCCCGTGGCTACGACGTCGTCACGGACCGCTCCGCGCTCCTCGCCGCGGTCGGGCCCAAGATCGCGGGCCTCCTCGCCCAGGACGACATGAGCTACGAGACGGAGCGCGATCACGCGGCGCAGCCCTCGCTGCGCGAGATGACGGAGAAGGCGATCACGGTCCTCTCCGCGCGGCAGAAGCGCTTCTTCCTCATGGTCGAGGGCGGGCGGATCGACCACGCGGGTCACCACCACGACGCGCCGCAGGTCGCGCACGAGCAGCTCGCCTTCGTGGACGCGGTCGCCTCGGCGCTCGCGCTCGCGGAGAAGGGCGAGCTCCTCGTCCTCGTGACCGGCGACCACGCGACGGGGAGCCTCGGGATCTCGGAGCGGATCGACCTCGATCGGCTCCTCGCCGTCAGGACCTCGGTCGAGACGATCCACGCCGACCCGCGCGCGAAGGAGGACGACCAGGAGCTCGTCCGGGCCGTGAAGAAGGCCTCGGGCTTCGAGCTCGACGCGGCCGAGGTCGCCTCCGTGAGGCGTCCGCAGCGTCCGCCCGCGAAGGTCGTCGCTCTCGGGCACGCGCTCTCGCGCCGGCTCGGCGTCCACTTCTTCGAGGTGGACGACCAGGAAGCGCAGCTCATCACGAAGGGCCACGACGGGGCCATGGTCCCGCTCTACGCCGCGGGCCCCGGCGCGGAGGCCTTCGCAGGCACCTACGAGAACACCACGATCCCGCTGAAGATCGCGAAGGCGTTGGCGATAAGGCCTCCGGGTGCGAAGCTGTACTGAGCTGGAGGACGCATGAACCGCCGCGACTTCATGAAGGGCGTGATCGGTGCCGGCGCGCTCGGCGCCGTCGGGCTCGAGGCGACCGGTCAGGACGGCGACGAGAAGAAGCCGGGCGCCGGCGACGGCGCCGCGCCGGTCGGGTCCGTCACCGCGCCCGAAGGCCAGGCGATCGCGAAGCGCGAGCTCGGGAAGACCGGCTTCAAGCCCACGATCCTGGGCTTCGGCGGCTACCCGATCTCCGAGGTCGGCGAGAAGCAGGCGATCGAGACGATCGAGGCCGTCCTCCAGGCGGGCGTCAACTACTTCGACACGGCGAGCACCTACGGCTCGCACACGAGCGAGAAGTGGCTCGGGAAGGTGCTCCCCAAGCTCGACCGCGAGAGCTTCTTCCTGACGACGAAGACGCTCCAGCGCCGGCGCGGCCAGGCGGAGAAGGAGATCGCGGAGAGCCTCCGCTGCCTCAAGCTCAAGCCGGACCTCCTCCAGCTCCACGCCGTCAACGACGTGAAGACGCTCGACGTCGTCATGGGGAAGAACGGCTCCTTCGAGGCAGCCCTCGCCGCCAAGGAAGCGGGCGACGTGAAGTGGCTCGGGATCACCGGCCACACGCACCCCGAGGCCCTCATGAAGGCCCTCGACCGCTACCCGTTCGACACGGTCCTGATCCCGCTCGGCGCGCCCGACCACCACCTCCGCTCCTTCGAGGACGTCATGAAGAAGGCGAACGAGAAGGGCGCCGCCGTGATCGCCATGAAGGTCCTCTCGGGGGGGCACGCCGTCGGGAAGATGCCGCTCGAGCCGCTCTTCCAGTACTCGTGGAACCTCCCCGTCTCGACCGCGATCATCGGCATGCGGAGCGTGGACGAGGTGAAGGTCGCCGTCGGCGCGGCGCGCGCGTTCAAGCCTCTCGCCAAGGAGCGCGTCGAGGAGATCCTCGCGCAGGCGAAGAAGCTCGGGAACCCCGAGACGCTCTGGTGGAAGCGCGCGTGAAGTTCCTCCACCCCGAGCGCGACGAGAACCTCGAGCTGAGCCTCGAGGACGTGTTCATCGTCCCGCGTTACTTCGACGGCACCTCGCGCGGCCAGGTGGACCTCACGCCCGTGGACTTCGTGGGCGGGTCGCACCCGGTCGTCTCCGCGAACATGAACGCCGTGACCGGCAAGCGCATGGGCGAGACCATGGCTCGCTGCGGCGGACTCGGCGTGCTCCCGCAGGACATGGACCTCGGGACCGTCGGCCGGATCGTGAAGCACATCAAGGCCGCGCACCCGCGCTGGGACACGGCGCTCGTCGTCTCGCCGTACGAGACCCTCCGCGACGTGCAGGGGATCATCCGCAAGCGCTCCCACGACCTCGTCGCCGTGACCGGCGCGGACGACCGCCTCATCGGCGTCATCGCGCAGGCCGACCTCCGCGACCGCGACCAGTACACGCCGGCCGCGCGCCTCGTCTCGCGCACGCTCGTGACGATCTCGCCCGAGCAGTCGAACCGCGACGCCTTCCACGTCCTCGAGCAGAACCGCGTCTCCGCGGCGCCCGTCGTGGACAAGGAGAGGCGCGTCCTCGGCGTCCTCACGCGCGACGACTGCGTGCGGCTCGAGACCATGAAGCCCTCGCTCGACGCGAAGGGGCGGCTCCTCGTCGCGGCGGCGATCGGGATCTCAAGCGACGCCGAGTCCCGCGCGCAGGCTCTCATCGAGCACGGGATCGACGTGCTCGTCCTCGACACGGCGCACGGCTGGCAGCGGCGCATGCTCGAGGCGCTCGCGGCCGTGAAGAAGGTCGTGAAGGGGCGCGTGCCGCTCATCGCTGGCAACGTCTGCACGGCCGAGGGGACGCGCGCGCTCATCGAGGCGGGGGCCGACGTCGTGAAGGTCAACATCGGCCCCGGTGCCATGTGCACGACGCGCATGCAGACGGCGGTCGGGCGCCCCACCTTCACGTCCGTCCTCGAGTGCGCGCGCGAGGCGCGCCGCCTCGGAAAGCACGTCTGGGCCGATGGCGGCGTGAAGCACCCGCGCGACGTGGCTCTCTACCTCGCGGCCGGCGCCTCGCGCGTCATGATCGGCACCATGCTCGCCGGGACCTACGAGAGCCCGGGCGACATCAAGGAGGACAAGGAAGGCCGCCTCTACAAGGTCAACTTCGGCATGGCGAGCGCCCGCGCCGTCGAGGACCGCACGGCCGAGCTCGACAGCTTCGAGCGCGCCAAGCGCGCGTTCTTCCAGGAGGGGATCTCGACCTCGCGGATCTACCTCGCCGAGGGCCGCGAGAGCGTGGGCGGGATCCTCGTCGAGATCATCACGGGCGTTCAGAGCGCGTGCACCTACGTCGGCGCGGGGACGCTCTCCGCGCTCCACGAGATGTCCGTCGTCGGCGTGCAGACCCTCGCGGGCTACGTCGAGGGGACGCCTCACGGGAAGGTCCGCGGCTGAGCGCTCCCCGGGTCGTCTTCGTGACGGCGAGCAACCTCGCCTTCCCCGACCCCGAGAGTCATCTCCTCGTCTCCGCGCTCGAGGAGCGAGGAGTGTCCTCCGCGATCCGTTCGTGGAGTGAGCCGTACGACTGGGCGAGCGCGTCGCTCGTCGTGCTGCGGAGCACCTGGGACTACCACCGCCGCGTGGAGGAGTTCCTGGCGTGGGCCGGCTCGGTCGCGCGCGCGACGCGGCTCGTGAACCCGCTCCCGGTCGTCGAGTGGAGCGCGCGGAAGAGCTACCTCCTCGACCTCGACGAGCGCGACGTCCCGATCGTGCCGACGGTCCTGCTCCGGCGCGGGAGCGCCGCGGACCTCTCCGCGCACGAGAAGCTCGGAGACACGGTCGTCGTGAAGCCCGCCGTCGGAGCCAACGCGAGCGGCGCCGCGCGCGGGCGGCGCGACGATCCGTCGGTCGTGAAGCAGCTCTCCGAGCTCCTCCGCGCGGGGGATGCTCTCCTCCAGCCGTTCGTCCCGAGCATCGCGACGCGCGGCGAGTCGTCGCTCATCTTCTTCGGCGGCGTCTTCTCGCACGCCGTCATCAAGCGGCCGAGAGCCGGCGACTACCGCGTGCAGCACGACCACGGAGGCGTCGCCGCGCCGTACGAGCCCTCGCGCCGCGAGCTCGCCGTCGCGAGCGACGCTCTCGCCGCGGCGCCGGGGCGGACTGCTTACGCGCGCGTGGACCTCGTCGAGCACGAGGGCGTGCCCGTCGTCATGGAGCTCGAGCTCATCGAGCCCGAGCTCTTCTTGCCCCTCGCTCCGGGCTCGGCGGCGCGCTTCGCGAAGGTGCTCGAGGAGCGGCTCTGAGCTACTTCCGCTTGTCGCTCGCGGCCTTGAGGAAGGCGAGCTCTTCCTCCGTCAGGCTCGCCATGCCCGAGCGCGTGATCTTGCGGAGGATGTCGTCCACGCGCGCCCCCTCGGCGTCGAAGGCGCGCTCGATCGGGATCGTCTCGCCGCGCGAGAAGATCTTCCCGATCGGCGCGAGGAGCGAGCGCGGCGAGGGCAGCGAGAGCTCGGACTCGAGCTGACCGGGCGACGCGAAGAGGCGGAGGTCGAACCACCAGAAGAACGCGCCCGCGAGCGCGCCGCCCAGGTGAGCCGCGTGGCCGACCCCCGACATGGGGTTCGCCATGCCGGTGAGGTCGCCGAGGAGCTTGAACCCCGCGAGGAGCCAGAGCGGGATCGGGACGAACCAGATCGAGATCGTGCGGTGAGGGTAGAAGATCGCCGTGACGATCACGACGCCCATGACGGCGCCCGAGGCGCCGAGCGCGGGGACGTCGAACGCCCAGCCGTGGGACCACGCGACGTGCGCGAGCGACGAGACGATGGCCGCGTGGACGTAGAGGACGAGGAAGTTCCGCCGGCCGTAGATCTGCTCGAGCTCGATCCCGAACCAGTGGAGGTAGATCATGTTCCAGAGGAGGTGCCACAGGCCCTGGTGAGAGAACGCCGCCGTGATCAAGGTCCAGACACGGCCGTGCTCGAAGACGTTGCTCCAGCTGACCAGGAAGTGGTCGCGCATGATCGCGGGCGGCGCGAACGCCCAGAGCACGAAGACGACGATGTTGAGGACGATGATCTTCGAGCTGACCGACATGACGGCCCACCAGCCCTTGAGGCCGGGCTCCTTCGGCTCGTGCATGTAGTCGCGCTTGTCGAGACCCACGCGCGGATTCTCTCCCGCGAACCGCCATCGCGCTAGACTGGGTGCCACATGTCGGGGCGGGCATCGGTCAAGGTCGCGCAGCTCTCGGCTCTGCCGGCGCTCCTCGCCATCGTCGCGGTCTGCAAGACGCCGCGGCACGCGCGGCCGCCCACTCCGGGCACCGAGCCCGACACGCCGGCCGTCGTCGTGCCCGTCGAGCGCTTCTTCGCGACGGGCGCCGCGCCCTCGGTGCCGATCGATCTCCGCGGGGTCGTCGCCGCCGTCACGAGCCACGCTCCGGGGAGCTGGTTCCAGGTGACCGTGATCGCCGAGCTCTCGGACGAGGCCGTCTCCGCGCGCGTCGCGACCGAGGTCGAGGAGCTCCTCGCGGCCGCGGCGAAGCACTACGAGGACACCTCGAGCGAGGAGGCGCGCGCGCGCCTCCGCGACGCGAAGAGTCCGGCGCCCCTCACGCCGCCCGAGGCCGCGGCCTTCGCGAAGCGTGGCGTGCGCGCCGACGTCGGCGTCGGCTGGCCCGGCGCCAGCGCCGACGTTCGCGGCGCGGTCCTCCGGGTCGGTCGCTTCCTCGCCGTCCCTGGCTTGAAGGGCGACTTCGCGAGCCTGCGTCCGAACCCGCTCGCCGCGTTCCTCGAGGCCGCGGGCGCGCGCGTCCTCGTCGAGGGCGACCCTTCGGGCGGCGCCTCGCCGGTCCTCGACCTCACGTGCGAGATGCCCGACGAGGCGAAGGCCGCCGCGCTCGCGCGGACGCTCGACCACTACCTCCGCGCTCCGGGGGCGTTCTTCCTCCGGCCGCCCTGGCACCCTCGGCGCGTCTCCGCGGATGAGGACAGGGCGCGCGCGACCTACCTCGCCATCGACCGGGCCGTGAAGCGCTCGCTCACCGATCGGAAGCTCTACGACGCGATCAGCGACCGCGTGCGCTGGAACATGCACGACCCGACGGAGATGACCCGCGCCGTCGAGGAGGTGCGGCGCGAGTTCGCGCTCAAGGCCCTCGAGACGGCCGCGAAGCGGCCCGACGCGGACTCCGTGGTCGTCGAGGAGATGCGGAAGGCCCACGCCGGCCCCGGCGGCTTCAACCTCGACCCGCTCACGCGCCGCCGCCTCGCGGAGCGGCTCGGGTCGCTCGCGATCGAGGTCGTCGCCGCGCGAGCGCCGGGCGCCGTCGCGACCGTCGAGCCGACGGCCGACGAGCGCGGCTTCGGCGCCACGGGCCGCGTCCAGGTCCAGGGGAAGCGCGTCGGCCTCGGCAGGCTCGTCTTCCACCGCGTGGCGCACGGCCTGCCCGCGCTCCTCGCGCAGCTCGATGCTGCGGGCGCGGGCGCGGCGAAGCTCGCGGTCACGCGCGAGCCGCCCGAGCGGCATCCTCCCTTCCCGACCGACCTCTACGACCCCGAAGGGGATTGACCCATGCGGAAGCTGAACGCGCTCGTCGCCGTGGCGGCGCTCGTCCTCGTCGCGCCCTCGCGCGCGCAGGACGAGGAGATCGCCTGGGTGACCGACCTCGACGCCGCTCGCCGCTCGGCGCGCGCGGAGGGGAAGCCGCTCTTCCTCGTCTTCCGTTGAGAGACGTGAAGGGACTGCAAGTCCTTCGACGGGCAGGTTGTCCGTCCTCCACGTGAGCTGAGCGCCGTCGCGAAGCGCTACGTCTGCGTCCGCGTGACGAACATGGCGGGCGTGGACCTCGACGTCTTCAAGTTCGACTACGACCTCACCTTCGCGGCCCTCGTCATGAACGCGGACGGGACCGTCTACCACCGCTACGGCGGGCGCGACGAGAAGGACTCCTCCTCGCGGCTCTCGATCGAGGCGCTCGTCCGCGTGCTCGAAGGCTCGCTCGCCGAGCACGAGGTGTATCGCGCGAAGGAGAAGCCGCTCGTCTTCCCCGCGAAGAAGAAGACCATCGAGACGATCCCGACCATGGCGCGGAAGCTCGCGAAGAAGAAGGTCGATTGCTTCCACTGCCACTTCGTCCCCGACGCGGAGCGGACCACGGCGCAGGAGCAGGGCCGCTGGAAGACGGACGACCAGTGGCTCTGGCCGCGCCCCGAGCAGGTCGGGCTCGCGCTCGACCCGCTCGATGCCGCGCGCGTCGCGGCCGTCACGACCGGCTCCGCGGCCGCGAAGGCCGGCCTCCAGGCGGGCGATCGCCTCGGGCGCGTCGGCGATCAGCTCGTCCTCACCGAGGCCGACTTCCAGTGGGTCCTCGAGCGCGAGAAGAACGTGGCCGCAGAGATCCCGCTCGCCTTCACGCGCGGCG
>CAZYLP010000288.1:0-9632 GCA_964648345.1 uncultured Planctomycetota bacterium | reverse complement strand
CTTCACGACGCGGCTCGGCGCGAAGGGCCTCGAGATCGAGGCCCAGCGGTGCGGCCTCGAGAACTTCGAGCAGCTCGCCCGCGACCTCAGGCCCGGCGCCCCGATCGACAAGGTCCAGCTCGCGACCCTCGTCGTCGCGAGCATGATCTTCGGCGGCGTCTACTGGGCGCGGAAGCGGCTGCGAGAAGACGCCGGCACGTACGAGCGCGCCGCGTCGGCCGTGCTCCTCGTCTTCCTCGGCCTCGCGATCGCGGTGGGCTTCTTCGGAGCGTTCGGCGACGCGGCCCAGAAGGGCGGCGACCTCCTCCGCGCGAGCTGGAACACCCTCGTCCTCCTCCTCGCCGTCCCGCTCGGCATGGCGGGGTCGCTCGGCCTCGCGCTCCTTCTCAACCGGAAGATCCGGGGACGCGTCGTCTACAGGACGCTCCTCTTCTTGCCGTCGATCGCGTCGGGGATCGCGCTCTTCCTCGTCTGGCGCTGGATCTTCAACGCGGACTTCGGGCTCCTGAACGCGGCCGTCGGGCCCGTGCTGGACTTCCTGGGCGGCCTCTTCCGTTACCCGGCGCTCTCGCACCGGACCGACTGGCTCGGGACGCGCGAGCTCGCGAAGCCGGCCCTCATCATCATGTCCGTCTGGACCGCGATGGGCGGCACGAACATGGTGCTCTACCTCGCGGGCCTCCAGGGGATCGACCCGACGCTCTACGAGGCGGCCGAGATCGACGGCGCCGACGGGTGGAGCACGTTCTGGCACGTGACCTGGCCCGAGCTCCGGCCGACGACGTTCTTCATCCTCACGACGAACCTGATCGGCGGTTTCCAGATCTTCGACCAGGTCTACATCATGACGGGCGGCGGACCCGAGGGCGCGACGACGACGATCCTCTACGAGATCTACAAGAACATGTACGTCCTCGAGGGGAAGCTCGGCTACGCGGCCGCGATCTCGCTCTACCTGTTCGCGATCGTCTTCGCCGTGACGCTCGTCAACTACTTCGGCTCGCGCGGCGGCGCACGGGCGGTGCGGTCTTGAGGCGGCCGTCCTTCCAGGGCCAGCTCGCGACCTACGCGGTCCTCTCGTTCGTGGGGCTCACGACGCTCGTCCCGTTCGTGTGGATGCTCTCGACTTCACTCAAGCCCGAGGGCGTCGTCTTCAAGCAGCCCCCGGAGATCATCCCGCGCGAGACCGTGTACGAGGCGACGCTCGACGGGAAGACCGTCCGCGTGCGCCCGCTCGGCTCGCCCGCGCATCCGAACCGCGTGAAGGTCGTGGACGAGCGCGGCTCGCGGGTCGCCGACGTGGCGGACATCCGGACGGTCTCTCACATCGCTCCGCGCTTCGAGAACTACCCGGACGCGTGGCGCGCGTATCCGTTCGTGAGCTTCTGGCGCGCGTACCTGAACACGCTCATCGTCGCGGGGCTCGTGACGTTCGGGCAGGTCGTGACGAGCGCGCTCGCCGCCTACGCCTTCGCGCGGCTCAAGTTTCCGGGGCGCGACGTCCTCTTCTTCGCGTACCTCGCCACGATGATGATCCCGGGCGCGGTGACGATGATCCCGACCTTCACGCTCCTCAAGAACCTGCCGCTCGTCCTCGACCGGTTCCTCGGGACCGGCACCTACTTCCGGGACGGCGAGCTCGTGTTCGGCGGGAGCCTGATCGGGATCGACAGCTACTTCGCGCTCATTGCCCCGCGCTGCTTCTCGGCGTACGGCACCTTCATGCTCCGGCAGTTCTTCCTCGGGATCCCGAAGGAGCTCGAGGAGGCGGCGACGATCGACGGCTGCGGCTCGCTCGGAGTGCTCCGCCACGTCGTCCTGCCGCTCTCGAAGCCGGCCCTCGCGACGCTCGCGATCTTCACGTTCATGTGGGCCTGGGGCGACTTCCTCTGGCCGCTCATCGTCACGAACTCGGACGAGATCAAGACGCTGCCGCTCCTCCTCCAGAGCTTCCAGGGGCAGCACGCGGCGCGGTGGAACTACCTCATGGCCGCGAGCGCGACGGCGCTCTTGCCGATGCTGGTGGTGTTCCTCCTCGGTCAGAGGTACTTCATAGAGGGGATCAAGCTCGGAGCCGTCAAGGGCTGAGAGGGGATCGGGGACCATGGGACTTCGTCGAGCTCTACCGGTCGGTGTCGTCGCGGTCGTCGTCGTGCTCGGTGCAGCCGCGGTCGCGGAGGACGAGGCGTCGGGCCGCGCGTGCCCGAAGTGCTGCAAGGCCGCGAAGGGCGACAAGTGCGACGCGGACGGCACGGCGCTCGTGCCCGCGGAGCTCGTCGGGCTCCACCTCGCGCTCACGAACGGCTCCATGGAGAAGGAGGTCGCGCCCGGGATCCCGAACCCGCTCGCTCGCCTCAAGAAGGCCGACGGCACGATCGACACCGAGAAGCTCAAGGCGCTCGTCGCCGACTACGAGGCCGCGGCCAGGAAGACGAAGTTCGGCGACGGCGCGGCGAAGCCCGCGGACCTGGGCGTCGGCGGCGGCGACAAGGCGGGGGCCGCGAAGGGCCCGAAGATCGCGACGGAGGCGAACGTCGAGGCCGGCCTCAGATGGCTCGCGCGGCACCAGTCCGAGGACGGTCACTGGGACGCGACGGCCTACAGGAAGGGCAAGGACTGCACGTGCGACGGGAAGGGCCTGAGCGACTTCAACGTCGGGCTCACGGGGCTCTCGCTCCTCGCGTTCCTCGGCGCGGGCTACACGCCCATGAACCGCGCGAGCTACGTGGACCCGGTGACCGGCGCGACGATCAAGTTCGGCGAGGTCGTGAAGAAGGGCCTCAAGTACCTCATCGACCAGCAGGACGACGACGGGCGGATCGGTCCCCAGGTCGGCGAGCTCATGTACAACCACGCGATCGCCGCCATGGCCCTCTCCGAGGCGTACGGGATCACGAACGCCGCGGCCTACAAGGCGCCGGCGCAGAAGGCGATCAACTTCATCCACGTCGCGCAGAACTACGGGCTCGGCTGGCGCTACACGCCCAAGTGCGGCAACAACGACACGTCCGTCACGGGCTGGTGCGTGAAGGCCCTCAAGAGCGCGCAGATCTCGGGTCTCGAGGTCGCGGCGTCGTCCCTCGAGGGCGCGAAGGCCTGGATCAACCGCGTGACGGACTCGAACGGTCAGGTCGGTTACGACCGCCTCGGGTCGGGCGAGATCTTCGTGCCCGGGAAGAACGAGAACTGGGCGCATCACCCGACCATGAGCGCGGTCGGCCTCCTCGCGCGCATCTTCATCGACAAGAAGAAGGGCGACGCCAACATGGCGAAGGCGGCCACGATCCTCGCCGGCGATCTCCCGAAGTGGGATCCGAAGGCCGACAAGCCGACCGTCGACTACTACTACTGGTATTACGGGACGCTCGCTCTCTTCCAGTACGACGGCGCCAACGGGGCGAGCTGGAAGAAGTGGAACAAGCCCGTCACGGACGCGCTCGCGAACAACCAGCGCGTCAAGAAGGACGGCTGCAAGGACGGCTCGTGGGACACCGACCTCGTCGATCGCTGGGCCTACGCCGGCGGCCGCGTGTACGGGACCGCGATCAACGTCCTCACGCTCGAGGTGTGGTACCGCTACGTGTCCGTCCTGGAGGCGGAGAAGAAGAAGTAGCTACCGGGCGGGAGCCATGAAGACGATCTTCGCGAGCGAGAGGTCGCCCGCCTCGCCCGTGGCCGGCGGCGTCGCGGAGTACTTGAAGGAGCCCTCGATCGCGATCTTGTGACCGAGCTTGTCGCGGAGACGCGAGAGCTCGGTCGGGTCCTCGAACGTCACCCGGTAGCGGCGGAGGGGCTGCATCGCGGCGCCCTTCTTCTTGGGCGCCTTCGGGATCTCGACGACCCAGACCTCGAGGTCGCCGCCGACGCGCTCGTGCGTCGACTCCTCCTCGCCGGCTTCGGCGCGAGCGTCCTCGGCCTTGAGGCGGTCCACCGCGGCGTCCACGCGCGCGATCGTCTTCGCGAAGTCGAGCTTCTCGCCCTTCGTGAGGACGACGAGGCGGCCGCGGATGCTCCGGTGCTCCTCGGGGTCGGCCTCGACGGGAGCGGGCGCGGGCGCGACGCCGGCGCCGGCTCCGGTGGGCTTGACCGTGCCCTCGTGGCCGCCGGCCGCCGAGCCCACGTCCTCGACCTCGGGGTCGGGCGCCGAGGGCTTGGGCTCCGGCTTCGGAGCGGCCGCGGTCTCGGGCTTGTCGTTCTTCGGGGCGGCGGGCTTCTCGGACTTCGAGGCGGACGCGGACGAGCCCGCGGGGTCGCTCTTCGGGGCGGCGGCGTCGCCGCCGTTGTTCGGTTGCTTCGCGGTCGCGGGGCCGTCTTTGACGACGCCGCCGAGCGCGCCCTTGAGACCCCCACCGCGACGGCCGCCGCCCCCGACCACGCCGCCGCCCGTCGTGCCGGGCGCCTTCGGTGTGCCGTCGGGGTTGGTCTCCGAGCGCGTCGTCACCTGCGAGATCGCGGCGTCGTACTGCGCCTGCGTGAGGACCCTGAAGATGTGAGGCGCCGCCTGGGCGGTGCCGGCGGGGTTCACGGCGGTCAAGTAGACGAGGTAGGTGCCGGGCTCGAGGCGGATCCCGACGGTCCCCTGAGCGCGGCCCGACGTGCGGCCGCCGGCGCGGCGGACCCACGTGTCGCCCGCGGCCTTCTTGATCTCGACCTCGTAGCCGGCGGGGAGAGCGAAGATGCCGGGCATCTCCCAGGTGACCTCGACGGGGCGTTCAGCCACCACCATGCTGCCGTTCCCCGGGAAAAGGATCACGGGGTTACCAGGTCGAATCGAGTCGGCAGGGTCGCCGGCGGTGGCTACCGCGGCGAGCGCGACGAGCGCGACGATGGTGCCCATCGTGCGGGCGAGACTCGAGACCATGACCCTTAGCCCTTCCCTTGATACTGCCCGACCTAGTGCACGGGGAATGCCTGCGGGTGCGGTGATGCGGAAGGCACCTAACATCAACGAGTTAACGCCGTGGGGCGTCGGTCCTGGGTGCCACCGCGTCGTCCGCGGAAGGTCGAACCTGAGACGGAACGGAGTCCATCCGGCAACGACGGTGACGGATCGACGCGGGACGAAGGAGGTGACGCGCAGCGTCGAGGCCGACGCCGTAACGGGTTGAGCGGAACGGCTCTAGGTTCTTCGTCGCGGAATGCCAGTTGCCATGCCCCGACCCCCGGAGCTCCGGTGACCCCCTGGCGATTCTCGGAAGGATCGTTCATCCTGCCGCTCCCGCATCGCGGGAGGGGGATCCTGTTGGCGACCTCGGGGCGGTTGCGCCTCGCGAGTCTCCTCGCCGTCGCGCTCGTCGTGGGCTGCGCCCCCGGCTCGAGCGGCGCCCCGTCATCGTCTGCGAACCTCCAGCTCGCGCGCGCGAGCCAGCCAACGCCCGCGGCGAGCTTCGTCACGCTCGGCGACCCCGACGGCGGACCGCGCTCGCGCGCCCGCGTGACCGCGCTCCCGAACGGCGCCGCGCTCGTGACGGGCGGCCTCACGGCGAAGGGGGCGACCGGCCAGGTCCTCTACTTCGACCCGCTCACGAGCGCCTTCACGACGGTCGGCTCCCTCGCGGAGGCCCGCTACGACCACCAGGCCACGCTCCTCGCGACGACGGCGGCGGGCACGGCCGAGGTCCTCGTGACGGGCGGCTACGACGACCGCACCCAGCTCGCCTCCGTGGAGCTCGTGACCGTAGACCTCGCGACTCCTTCGGCGTCGAAGACGCGGCGCCTCACGCCGCTCCGCGAGGCGCGCTCGAACCACCAGGCGATGCTCGTCGCGAAGGGCGTCCTCATCGTCGGCGGCTGCGTGCCGCGCGTCGGGCGCGATGCGGTCCCCTCGGCGTCTTCGCTCGTCTATCGCCTCGAGACCCGCGACGGCCGCGTGGCGGCGGGGCAGCCCGTCGAGACGGCCTCGCAGCCGAGCGTCGCGCGCTTCGGCCACCAGGCGGTCAAGCACGGCGACGACCGTGTGCTCGTGTTCGGCGGTCAGGGAGCGGACCCCGAGGCCGTGACCGTCGAGTCGCGGATCGGTCCGGTCGGCGCGGCGGAAGTCTTCGAGCCGAGCGTGGAGCGCTGGACGACCGTGCGCTTCGAGGAGAGCGCGACGCCCGCGGCGCGCACCGGACACCGCCTCGCACCCTCGCTGTCGGGCGGGGCGCTCGTCATCGGCCCCGGCTCCGTGGTCGAGGAGATCGTCCTCGACGCGCGCGATCCGTCGGTCGGGAAGCTCGTCACCGGAGCCAACCTCGGCCGCCCGAGGTCGAACCCCGAGGTCGCCGTCCTCGACGACGGGCGAGTCCTCGTCGTCGGCGGCTTCGACCCCGCGACCGGCGCCGCGCTCCCCTCCGCGCAGCTCATCGCGGCCGACGGTCAGACCGCCGAGCCCGCGTTCAACGTGGGCGCGGGCCGCTTCGAGCACGGCGTGGCGACGGTCGGCGCGACGCGCGTCCTCGTCTTCGGCGGCCGCGCCGCCCGGGACGTGTTCGGTTCGCCCACGAGCGGGTTGCTTCTCCTGGCGAAGTGAGTCATTCTCCCCCCGTGCCCGGGGACTCGGACGAACTGAGCGCCGTCGAGCCGTTCGCCGAGGCGGCGATGCCCCCGCCGCCTCCTCCTCCTCCCCCGCCTCCGCCGCCGCCTTCGGGGAGCTACAAGCCGACCCCTTCGGGTTCGGTGCCGGTCGCCGCTCCGCCCGCGGAGGCGGCGCCCGCGAGCGGGGGCGCGAGCGACGGCGCCGCGGGGCTCCCCGCGGTCGTCTCCGGGCTCGCGAAGTTCTCCGCGATGCTCGCCGACCTCGAGCGGCAGGCGACGGCCCTCGCCGAGGTGGCCCGGAAGATCGAGCCGGGCGCCGCGAGCTCGGGCCCGGTCAACTTCGACGACTCGAAGGACGAGGTCGACCCCGAGATCCTCGCGGCCCTCAAGGCGACGACGAAGAAGCTCCAGGAAGAGAACGAGCGCCTCGAGGGCGAGGTCGTCTCGCTGCGGCTGTTCCGCGACCAGACCAAGGACCGGATCAAGAAGGCCGTCTCGGGCGCCGTGGACATGAAGCTCCCGCCCGAGGCGGAGGAGATGTTCCGCTCGCTCGTGGTCGATCGCGACCGCCTCCAGGAGGAGAAGACGAAGCTCGAGACCGACCTCTCGCGCATCAAGGGCGAGGCGACGCGGCGGATCTCGACGCTCAAGACGGACCTCGAGTCCGTGAAGAAGGACCACGACACCGTCCGCGTCCAGAAGGACAACCTCATGCGCCAGCTCCAGGCGCGGGACGCCGGCGTCACGGAGCGCGAGATCACGCTCGAGGACATCACGAACTCGGAGATCTTCAAGACGATGCTCGCCAACATCCGCAAGACGAGCCGTCAGGAGGTCACGATCCTCCACGACGCGGTCGCCTCGATCAAGGCGATCGACCCGAAGGCCTACGACACCGTGCTCGAGATCGTCGCGCGCGCGTTCAAGAAGGCCCAGGTCGAGAACCCGCTCGCCATGCTCCCGAGGGGCTAGACGTGAGCGATCTCGCGACCCTCGCGCTCCGGCTCAAGGCCGCGGGCGGAAGGCTCGGGCGCGAGCTCGTGCGCGACATCGCGGCCGCGAGCGAGGGCCGCGCGCTCCTCGAGCGGCACGTCGCGGGGCTCCGCGAGAAGGGCGACGAGGCGGGCGTCCTCGTCGGGGCGTCCGCGCTCGCGCTGCACGACTCGCTCAAGGGCGAGCCGCCGCGGCCCACGCACGCGAGCGTGCCGCGCGGCCTCGAGGACGCGGTCCGCTCGGGGAAGCTCGTCGAGCCGCGCCGCTCGGTGGCGCTCCGCGCGCTCCGCGAGCGCGGCGACGTGTGGGCGCGCGCGCGCGGCCGCGCGTTCGCCGAGGGCGTCGAGCGGCTCCAGGCGAAGCAGTCGGCGGGCGTCCAGGCGCTCGCGTCCGAGGAGGCGATCAGCCGCTCGATGCCGAAGGTCGGGCGCAACGACCCGTGCCCGTGCGGCTCGGGCAAGAAGTTCAAGAAGTGCTGCGAGAACAAGGAGGGCGCCGAGTCGGCGCGGCCGGCGCTCGGCGAGCTGCTCGCCTCCGTGCGGTGGGTCGAGGAGCTCTACGCGCTCGACCCCGAGGCGCAGCTCGCGCTCGCCGGCGAGGAGGCGTTCCGCGAGCACCTCGCGCTCCTCGCGCAGGCGGAGCGGCCGCGCAAGGCGCCGCGCGACGACCCGTACCTCGACCTCGCCGTCCTCGCGCGCGTGCTCCAGTCGCGCGCGGCGCCCTCGTGGGCGCGCGACCTCGCGCTCTCCCTCCTCGCGCGCGGGCACGCCGCGCTCGACCGGGGCGGGCTCGCCGCGTGGCTCGTGGACGGTGCCCCCGCGGAGGCCGCGACGCTCGCGCCGAGGCTCACGGGTCCCTTCACGCTCGAGGGAGCCGTCGGCGTGGGGCTCGCGCTCCTCGACGCGAAGCTCCCGGCCGCGGCGCTCGACGCCGTGAAGGACGCCGGCCCCGACCCGCGCGCCGTCTTCGTGCGCGCCCTCGCCGCCGCGGACACGGGCGACCTCGCGGCCGCGAAGGCCGCGCTCGATCAGCTCGCGTCGGCGCTCACGGGGCCCGACGACGCCGTCCTCCACGCGGCCGTCGTGGAGGCTCGCTCGGGCCTCGACGACGCGGACGAGCCCGTCGCCGAGGAATCGACGAGCGGTGCGGAGGACGAGGAGGAGCTCGAGGACGACCCGGGGGCGGCGGAGCCCGTCGTCCGCGCGCCGCCTCCCGTCGCCGCCTCGGTGGAGGCGGAGCCGCCCGAGCCCGTCGTCGGACCCCGCGCCGCGCCGCTCCTCGACGCGAGTCTCGCGCGCGAGGTGGACGAGCTCGCCGCGAGGGGCGACTCCGAGCGGAAGGCGGCCGAGGCCGAGCACGCGCGCGCGCGCCGCGAGCACGAGGAGGCGCGCGCCGCGCTCCGTGCCCTCGAGAAGGAGCTCGAGAAGATCCGCGAGCGGGCCGACCACGCGAAGCGCGCCGTGACGCGCGCGGAGCACGACCTCGAGAAGCTCGGACGCGCAGGCGGCCGCGAGCTCGCGGCGATCGAGCGCGTCCTCCGCGATGGCCACGAGCGGGTCGCGGCCGCGCTCCAGCCGTGGCGCAAGGGCGGCGAGGTCGCGGTCCCGGTCGTGGCCGCGTTCGCGACGGACGCGTGCGCCCTCGCCGTCCCGGTGCCCGCGAAGGAGTACCTCGACGGCACGCTCGGCGGGCCGCTCGCGCTCCTCGGTCACGCGGTCGTGGCGCAGGTCGCGGCGGCGGCTCGCCAGGCGGAGGAGCGGGAGGACACGGTCCGCGCCGCAGCGACGGGCGGCTTCCTCGTCGTGCGCGGGCCCGCTCCGCCGCCGCGGCGGCGCGAGCGCGTCGAGCTCTGGGCCCTGGCCCTCGACGAGGCGCGCGCCGGCCTCGAGCTCCCCGGCTCGCCGCGCCTCGCCCCGGTCGTCTCCGTGCTGCCTTCGGCCGGCGCGCGAGCGCTCCTCGATGCGGCTCGCCCGCTCGAGCCCGCGCGCGCGCCGCGCGCGCGGAGCGAGCCCGCGAACGGCCGCCTCTCGATCGAGCGCCTCTCGATCGAGCAGGCCGCGGCGCGCCTCGGGATCGCACCGTTCGCCGTCGCCCGCGCGCTCGGCGCGCAGGCGCTCTGGGAC
>CAZYLP010000287.1:0-9636 GCA_964648345.1 uncultured Planctomycetota bacterium | reverse complement strand
GTGTCGCCGCGGGCCATGACCCCCCGCGTCGCCCCAGCCCTCGAGACGATCTGCCTCCGGTGTCTCGAGAAGGACCAGGACCGGCGCTACCCGAGCGCTGCGGCGCTCGCCGACGAGCTCGATCGATTTCTCGCTGGAGATGCGATCCACGCGCGACCGATCGGCCGCGTCGAGAGTCTGTGGCGCTGGGCACGACGAAACAAGGTGGCGGCGGGTCTGACGGCCTCGTTCGTGGCGATACTCGGGGCTGGAGCGGTGGTCATCGCCGGGGAGCGAGCGCGACTGGAGGCGGCGCGCCGCGACGAGCGCGAGAAGGCTCGCCGTGAGCTGCGCGCCACTCCGACCGCCGCGCGCCCTTCGCCTGGTGCAGGCACTGCGGCGCAAACGTCGACTCGCGAGGACGCCGAGCTCCAGACGCTGATGGACGAGATGGGCGCCGCGCACAGGCAGGGCAGTCTCGGAGGCTTCTGGACTACGGTAGAAATCGCCGACAAGGCGCTGGCTCGATTCCCTCACCATCGGGACTCCTGGCAGGTCTACGGCCTTCGGGGGAGTACCTACCTGACCCTTGCCCAGGACCTCCTGAGGCAGCAACGCTACTCCGAGGCCGGAGAACTCGTGGTCAAGAGCCAGGACGACGTCGAAGCGGCGCTCCGCTCTGCTCCCGACAGGCTTAGCTTGGAGGAGCAGGCTACCGTCAGGGCTCTACGCGAAGTCGCGATCTCCGCGAACAGAGCGGCTGCAGACGCGAGGGAGCGCGTCGAGCGGCCCGATCCCCGTGGGCGATGAGGACAAGTTGCGTCGAGGGGTGGCCACGAATTTCGACTTCGCGTCGAAGGACCAGTTCGTGGACGACGTGCGCGCCCACGGCTTCACGGTCCAGATGACGATCACGGGCGCGATCGCCGACTGAACGACGAAGGATCCCGCGCGCGGGCCGAGCGGGGTCGTCCTCTCCTCCGCCGACGTGGACGAGTTCACCCGCTTCGTGACGGCGGTCGTGAACCACTACAAGGGCCGCGTTGCGCGCGACTCGATCTGGAACGAGCCGAACCTCGCGGGCTTCCTCCTCGCGGGACCGACGCGCGCGGACGTGGACCGCTACCTCCAGCTCAAGAAGACGGACCGCCGCGCGGCCGGCAAGCACTTCACGAAGAAGATCCTCCCCGCGAACGCGCGGCGGTTCCGCGAGCTCCGGTGGTCGCGCACGAGGAGCTGAGCCCGCTCAACCCTTGGCGTCGTTCTTCGACTCGTTCTTGGTGGCGTCCTTCGCGGAGTTGAACGCGAGCGCGAGGGCCCCGAGCCGGAGCCGCGCGATGATCTTCTCGAGCTCGGGGACGACGTCTTCCTTCCCATCGAGCCGCAACGGCCCGAGCATGTTCACCGCGGGCGACGGCGGATCGAGCTGCACGGAGTCGGCCGCGACCTCGGCGCGGAGCTCGAAGAACCGCTCGGGGTTGAGCTGCACCGGCTCCGCGACGGGCGCGAGCTTGACGGCCGCGGGGCCGTCGGCGCCGTTGGTGCCGGGCTCGGACGTCCCGACGCGGCGCGCTCTCAGTGCCGCGACGACCTCGTCCTTGGTCTTCCCGCGGAGGGTGAACATGAGGAACGGGTCCTCGTCGAACTTCTCCGCGACCATGAAGTGGACCGCCGCGAGGTGCTTGCAGGGGCGCACCGTGTCGGGGCAGCTGCACTGCTGGCCGAGCTCGAGCTCGGTCTTCGGGAAGAGCCACGTGCCCGCGGCGTAGAAGGCCTCCTCGATCTCGTGCGGCATGTCGCCCGCGAGGAGCTTGGCCGCGAAGACGGCCTTCTGCGCGAGGGAGTCGAAGACCTTCTCCCACGTCTGGGGCTTGAGCGTCGGGAGGAGGATCGCCACGTCGTAAGGCTGGACGCGCGAGCCCTGCACCTTCGCGTCCACGCGGCCGGGCTGCACGTCGAGCGAGAGCGTCTGACCCCGCCGCGCGTAGGTGCGGCCGCGGTCGAGACGCGAGCCCCAGCCGAAGTTGTTGAGGACGCCGATCCAGCGGTCCGCCCACCAGGTCTCGCCGAACTTGCCGCGGCGGCTCTTCGCCTTCATGCCGTCCGGGACGTCCTTGGGACGGCTGTGGACGCCCGAGCCCATGAGCGAGTTGTCGGACCGGTCCTTCTTCGCCATTACTTGTCCTCGTCCACGGCGTCGGCGCCGAGGCGCATGAGCTCGGCCAGCTGCTCGTCGGACATCTCGGTGATCCAGCCCTCGCCCGCGCCGACGATCCCGCGCGCGAGCGCCTTCTTCGCCTCGAGCATCTCGTCGAGGCGAGCCTCGAGCGTACCTTCGCAGATGAGCTTGTGCACCATGACGCCGCGGGTCTGACCGATGCGGAACGCGCGGTCGGTCGCCTGGTCCTCGACGGCCGGGTTCCACCAGCGGTCGAAGTGGAAGACGTGGCACGCGCGCACGAGGTTCAGGCCCGTGCCGCCGGCCTTGAGGGACAGCACGAAGATGCGCGGGCCGCCCTTCTCGCTGAACTGCTTGATCATCTCCTCGCGGCGGAGACGCGGGACGCCGCCGTGGAGGAAGAGCGGCTCCTGGCCGAGCTCCTTCTTCAGGTGCTTCACGAGGAGGTCGCCCATCTCCTTGAACTGCGTGAAGACGAGCGCCTTGTCGTCGGGGACGGCGTACACCTCCTCGAGGAGCTCGGTCAGACGCTCGAGCTTCCCCGAGCGGGCGACGAGGTCGCTGCCGTCCTTCAAGAAGTGAGCCGGGTGGTTGCAGATCTGCTTCAACCTCGTCAGCGCGCCGAGCACGGCGCCCGAGCGGTCGAGGCCGGCCTTCCGCTTCTTCAAGTCCGCGAGCGAGGAGTCGACGACGGCCTTGTAGAGGGTCGCCTGCTCGGGCGTGAGCGTGCAGTAAGCCTTCTGCTCGACCTTGCTCGGCAGGTCCGGCGCGACGGCGGGGTCGGTCTTCTCGCGGCGGAGGAAGAACGGACGGAGGAGGTTCCTGAGCTTGAATCGGGCCGACTCCTCCCGGAGACGCTCGATCGGGATCGCGTACTTGCGGCGGAACTCGGTCTCCGTGCCGAGGAGGCCGGGGTTCAGGATCGACATGATCGAGTGGAGATCGGACAGACGGTTCTCGACGGGCGTGCCCGTGAGCGCGATGCGGCGCGGAGCCCAGAGCGTCGCGACGGCCTGGGTCTGCTTCGCCTCCGGGTTCTTCAAGTTCTGCGCCTCATCCAGGATGAGGCCCGACCACTCCGTCATCTGGAGCGCCTGGATGTCGCGGAGAGCGAGGCCGTAGCTCGTGAGCACGAGGTTGTGCTTGCTGGCGTACTTCTCGAAGTACTTCCCCTTCTCGCGGTCCGCTCCGTGGTGGAGGTAGACCTTGAGCTCGGGCGTGAACTTCTCCGCCTCGCGGCGCCAGTTCCCGAGCACCGACGTCGGGCACAGGATCAGGACCGGGGCCGGGACGCGCTTCTTCTTGTCGGTCTTGTCGGCGACTGTGAGGCGGTTCGCGAGCCGCTCCTTCTCGAGGTACGCGAGGACCTGGATCGTCTTGCCGAGACCCATGTCGTCCGCGAGGAGCGCGCCCATGCCGTAGCTGCAGAGGGTCTCGAGCCACGCGAGGCCGAGCTCCTGATAGGGGCGGAGCGTCGCCTTGAAGGTCTTGGACGGCTTCGCGGGCTTGGGCTCGCTCCTGAGAGCGGTGAGGAGCTCGCGGAACTGCCCCATGGGCAGCGCGCGGTCGTCGAGGCCGACGACCGTGAGGCCGTAGACGTCGTCGCGCGCTCCGAGCGCCGCCTCGACGGCGTCGGCCATGCCGACCTTCGGGCCCTTCTGCGTGAAGAGCTTCATGGCGGCGTCGATGTCTTCCTTGCGGAGCTCGACCCACTCGCCGCGCACCTTCACGAGAGGAGTCTTCAAGGCCGCGAGGGCCTGGAGCTCCTTCTCGTCGAGCGAGTTCTCGCCGAGGACCACGTCCCACGAGAAGTCGAGGAGCGAGTCCGAGTCCATGTAGGACTTGCCGTCCGCCGTCGTGACGCCGCCCTGGACCTTGAGACGCGCGGCGAGGCGGTTGCCGCCCTTCTCCTTCTGCCACCAGGACGGCACGATGACGCCGAAGCCCGCCTCCTCGAAGGCGCCCGCGGCCTCGCGGAGGAACGTGTAGGCCTCGTCCGTCGAGAGCGTCGCCTTGTCGGGCGTCGGCGAGTGGAGGGCCTGGTCGATCGGCGGGAAGATCCGCGAGGCGCGCCCGAGGTCGGCGAGGAGCCGCTCCTGCGGGTTCTCCATGTCGCGTCCGAGGAACTGGACGACGTTCGTGCGCGCGGACCAGACCTCGGTCACGGGCACGAGCGCGGAGGGGTCGTCGCGGGCCTGGAGGTGGAACGTGAGCGTCCACTCCTGAGCTGCTCCGAGCACGGCGTTGATCTTCGCTTGCTTCTTGAGCCGCTTCTCCTCGGCCTCGTTCGCCTCGTCGTAGTCGTCGCGGCGGACGATCGTCGAGTTCTTCGCCTTGTCCTCGGCGATCTGGGGCGGCTCGAGGCGGAAGCACGTCCTGAAGGCCCCCTCGACCTCGAGCGGCTTCCCCTTCCAGGTCCCGAGCGCGAGCATCAAGCGGTTGAGGTCCGTCGGGTCGGTCGCGACGGGGTCCTCCGCGCCGCGCGCGAGGGCGTCGAGCCACGCCTCGGCGGCGGAGGCCTTCTTCTTCGGCTTCGGGAGCTTGTCCGACTTCTTCGCGGAGGCGCCGAGGATCGCGCGCGCGCCCGCGTCCGTCATCTCGTCGAGGATCTCGCGCTGGACGACGCGGAGCGCCCGCGGCGGGAGGAGCTCCTCCCCCGCGCTCGCCATGACCTGGAGCGAGCTCGGCATCGCCTGGAGGAGGTGCTGGACGGCGCGGCGGTCGTGCTCGCTCGCGAAGGAGGGGCGCCACTGGGGACGGCCCTTCTCGTCGATCCCGGGGATCACGCGCCCGCGGGCGAGGAGACCGTCGACGAAGAGCGCCGCGCGCCGGAAGTACTCCACGTCACCGGGGAGCGCGCCGCGCGCGCGCTGCTCGATGGCCGGGAGGAGCGGGAACGCACAGTCGAGGGCGAGGTAGAGACCGTTCAGGGTCGTCTCGACGAGCTCGATGACCGTCTCCTCGCCGCCTTCCGGGACGAGCTCGGTGACCGTCTTGGGCACCATGACGGTCGCTTCGAGGGGCTTCCCGGCCTTCCGGAACGCGTCGGGGATCTCGTCCGGGACACCGGGCTCCTTCCAGACGAGGAGGCCGGGCTCGAGGTCGAGCTGTCGGGGGAGCCAGGAGATGTGGACGCCGCGTGCGACCGTCGCTTCCAAACGAAGCCTTCTGAGAAGCGGCCCGCGCCCGAACGTGACCGGGACCCGGTTGGGTGCGCGCCGCGTTGTCGTTCCGGAGCCGCTCGAACGCCCGTAGAAGGCCGGGGCGGCGCTCCGAGGTAGGCCATGGTCGCTCAGCCCGGGGCCCTTTGGCAAGGGGGGAGCGATGGTTTTCTCGAGCATAGCGGGAACCTCCAATGAGACGAGGGGTAGGGGGAGTTAACTTGGGGCCTCATGCGGCTGGTCGTGGAGGAGGGGTACAACCGGGGCGCCGAGTACCCGCTGGGAGCGGACGCCGTCGTCCTGGGCCGCGGCGAGGAGTGCTCCGTCCAGCTCCTCGACGACGGAGTGAGCCGCCGCCACGTCGAGCTCAAGCGCGAGGGCGATGGGCTCGTCGTGAAGGACCTCGGGAGCCGGAACGGGACACGCGTGAACGGCGTGCCCGTGGATGTGGCGACGGCCCTCCCCGGTGACCGGATCGCGCTCGGAGGAGTGCGCCTCCTCGTGGTGGCGCCGCCGGGCGGGGCCGCCGTGTCCGATACGCGCACGGACCGGCCCACCGTCGAGATCGAGCCGGGAGGGAGGGTCGGCTCCGAGCCCCTCCTCTCGGTCCGCGACGAGGAGCTGCTCGGCAGCTCCGCGGCCATGAAGCAGCTCCTGGCGCTCCTCGCGAGGATCGCCCCGACGCAGGCGACGGTCCTCATCGAGGGCGAGACGGGGACGGGGAAGGAGCTCCTCGCGCGCGCGATCCACCGCCTGAGCCCGCGGCGGCGCGCGCCGTTCGTCGTCGTGAACAGCGCCGCGCTCCCGCGCGACCTCGTCGAGTCCGAGCTCTTCGGCCACGAGAAGGGCGCCTTCACGGGCGCGACCGACCGCCGGATCGGCGCGTTCGAGGAGGCGTCGGGCGGCACGCTGTTCCTCGACGAGCTGGGCGAGCTGCCCCTCGCCGCGCAGGCGAAGCTCCTCCGTTTCATCGAGCGGCAGGAGGTCCAGCGCGTCGGCTCGACGGAGCCCTTCCGCGTGGACGTGCGCCTCGTCGCGGCGACTCACCGCGACCTCGAGGCGATGGTGAAGGAAGGGACGTTCCGGGCGGATCTTCTGTTCCGCCTCCGCGTCGTCGAGCTGCGCGTCCCGCCGCTCCGCGAGCGCGCCGGCGACGTGCGCCTGCTCGCCGAAGCCTTCCTGAAGAGTCTCGCGGGGGACCGGCTTCGCTTCACGGAGGACGCCCTCCGCGCCCTCGACTGTCACCCGTGGCCGGGGAACGTCCGCGAGCTCAGGAACACCGTCGAGGCCGCGTCGATCCTCGCCGCCGGCCCCGAGATCTCCGCGCGCGGCCTCCCCGAACGGATCGCGGCGAAGGGCGGCTCGAAGCTCCCCGTGACGCTCGAGGAGATCGAGCGCGAGGCCATCAAGGCCGCGCTCGCGCGGAACGACGGCAACCGGAGCAAGGCCGCGAAGGAGCTCGGCATCGACCGGAAGACGCTCGTGAAGAAGCTGGACCACGCCTCCGAGCTCGAGGAGACGGGCGAGTGATCGGAGAGAAGCTGGGAGCCTTCGCGATCGAGGAGAAGCTCGGCCAGGGAGGCATGGGCGCGGTCTTCGCGGCGCGGAGCAGCACGGGCGAGAAGTGCGCGCTCAAACTCCTGTCGCCCGAGCTGAGCGGCGACGAGAAGGCTCGCGCGCGCTTCCGTCACGAGTGCCGCGTTCTCCGCGAGCTCGAGCACCCGCGGATCGTGCGCGCGCTCTCCGAGCTCGTCGAGGAGGGCGAGCGCTGCTTCTACGCCATGGAGCTCGTCGAGGGCGAGGACCTCGGCCGCCGCGTCGAGCGGCAGGGAGCGCTCCCCGCGAGGGACGCCGTCGCGATCACGTCGGACGTCCTCGAAGCGCTCGCCGCCGCGCACGGACGCGGCATCCTCCACCGCGATGTCAAGCCGTCGAACGTCTTCGTCTCCGCGGATGGCCGCGCGAAGCTCGGCGACTTCGGGATCGCGTTCGTCGCCGGTGCCACGCGGCACACGCGGACGGGCACGACCCTCGGAACGCCCGAGTTCATGGCCCCCGAGGTCGCGAAGGGCGGCGAGCCGACCGAGCGCACCGACCTCTACGCGACGGGCGTGCTCCTCTACCTCCTCCTCGAGGGGCGTCCGCCCTTCACGGCCTCGCAGCCGCTCGCGGTCCTCAAGATGCAGACGGACGACCCGCCGCCGCCCCTCTCCGCGCGCGTCTCCACCCAGCTCGCCGCCTGCGTCGCCCGCGCTCTCGCGAAGGACCCCGCGGCGCGCTTCACGGACGCGCGCTCCTTTCGCGAAGCGCTCCTCGCGGCCCCGACCATCGCCGAGGCCGAGACGGCTGTCACCTCGATCGCGCGCGCCGAGACACGGCCCGTCGCATCCGTCGCGACCCCTCCCCCGCCCTCTCCTCCTCCGCGCAAGAGGAAGACTTCGTGGGTGCTCCTCTTCCTCGGCCTCGTCCTCCTCGCGGGCATCGCGAATCACTCCACGGGTCCGGCTCCTCCTCCACGCACGCTCGTCTCCGTCCAGCTCAGGGGCGGTGACAAGATCGAAGGAGAGCTCGTGAAGCTCGACGTCGAGGCGGACGTGCTCATCGTTCGCCTCGCGAATGGCTCGGAGCAGCGGCTGCCCCTGGCGGATGTGGCGAGCTACGAGAAGCGACCGCGTTGACGAGGTCGCGCGATGAGTGAGGAGATTCTCCTCAGCCTCCTCTCCTGATCGAGGAGTTCCTCCTCACCTCGTTGCGGAGAGTGAGGCGTTACACTGCGGAACGAGCCGTGCTCGACGCGAGCGCGGAGGGTGGTCGATGCGTGGAAGGGGACTCGTCGCCGCGGTCCTGATCGGGACCGTGTTCATCGCGCCGGGCTTGGCGAACGAGCCGCGGCGCGTGCGCGTCACGCTCATGGACGGCTCGGTCATCGAGGGCACGCTCGAGGGCGTGAAGGACCGCGTCTACACGGTGAAGGTCGGGAGCACGTCCGTCGCGCTCGCCGAGGACGACGTGAAGAAGGTCGAGTTCCTCGCGGCCGCTCCGAGGCCGGTGGATCCTCCGAAGCCGACGCCGCCGCCGCCGGTCGCGCCGCTGCCGCCGCCGGCGGCTCCGCCGTCCCCCGTCGTGCCGCCGAAGCCCGA
Organism: uncultured Planctomycetota bacterium; assembly: GCA_964648345.1. Classification (GTDB taxonomy): domain Bacteria; phylum Planctomycetota; class J058; order J058; family JACQDU01; genus CAZYLP01. The sequence goes on along the minus strand of CAZYLP010000287.1, from coordinate 1,177 downwards.
GCCGCCGAAGCCGGCCGAGCCGGCCGCGCCCCTCGGGGAGCCCGAGCTCGCGGGCGCGCAGTCGGAGCGCATCCTCCTCGGACTCAAGTGGCTCGCGCGCCACCAGAACAAAGACGGGAGCTGGCGATCTCTCGAATGCGGCCGTTGCGAGGGCGGCGGCCTGCACGACTTCGACATGGGTGTCAGCGCGCTCGCCGTGCTCGCGTTCGTCGAACAGGGCTTCGGCCCGGACTCGCCGACGAAGTTCGGTCCGGTCGTGAAGAAGGGGCTCGGCTTCCTGCTCGAGAAACAGGACGGGGATGGGCTCTTCGGCCCCAAGGTCGGCGAGCTCATGTACAACCACGCGATCGCGACGCTCGCGCTCGCCGAGACGTACGCCCTGACGAAGGCGGAGGAGCACCGAGGGCCCCTCAAGAAGGCCGTCGCCTTCCTGATCGCGGCCCAGAACTACGGACTCGGCTGGCGCTACACGCCGAAGTGCGGCAACAACGACACGTCCGTCACGGGCTGGTGCGTCCGCGTGCTGATCGCGGCGAAGAACGCGGGCATCGACGTGAAGCCCTCGGTGTTCGAAGGTGCGCGCGCGTGGTTCGTCCGCGTGACGGACGCGAAGGGCCAGGTGGGCTACGACCGGAAGGGTTCGGGCGAGATCTACGTCCCCGGGAAGAACGACAAGTGGAAACACCACCCGACCATGACGGCGGTCGCGCTCCACGCGCGCACGCTCATGGACCGCGAGGAAGGCGCGTCGCTCGCGACGAGCGCGGCGCTCCTCGTGGAGGACCTCCCGAAGTGGGACCCGAAGGCCGAGAACCCGCCGATCGACTACTACTACTGGCACCACGGGACGCTCGCGCTCCGCGCGCACGACGGCTCCGACGGCGCGAGCTGGAAGAAGTGGCAGAGGCATCTCGTCGCGGCGCTCGCTCCCACCCAGAGGACGGAGTCGCACGACTGCCTCGCGGGCTCCTGGGACACCGACGGCGTCGATCGTTGGGCCTACGCGGGCGGTCGCGTCTACGGGACGGCCATGAACGTCCTCACGCTCGGGCTCGTGAACCGCGCGCCCGCCCCGGCCAAGCGCTTACTCATCACGATCCAGAACGACACGATGCACCCGATCGAGCCCGGGTCCCTGAACGTCCCGCCCAAGGAGTTCTTACGCACGGCCGACCGC
>CAZYLP010000286.1:0-9671 GCA_964648345.1 uncultured Planctomycetota bacterium | reverse complement strand
GTCGCGAAGAGCACCTTCCTCCTCTACCACGAGAAGGGCGCGGTCCCCCTCGCGCTCTCCGATCACAATCACTGCGGGAGCTTCCAGCACCTCGCGCTCGTCGCCGCGCCCGCGCTCGTCGGCGAGGGCCCGCGCGGGTCGCACCGGACCCTCACCGGGTTCGACGTCGTCACGGGCCGCGCTCTCTGGACGCGCTCCTTCGCGAAGTGTCTCGTGGAGATCGAGAAGCTGGCCTGGGACGACGTCGAGCGGGAGCCGGGCGAGCTCCTCCCGCGTCCAGCTCCGCGGCCACCGAGTGCACCCACGTGCCGCTCGTCCTTCGAGACGCCGAGCGCGACCTTCTCGGTGAGCCGCGACCGGCTCGTCGCCACGTCGAGCGGCCCGCGAGGCCGCGTCCTCTGGGAGGCGGCGCTCGGGCGGCCCGCTTACCACGTGATCCCGTGCCACCGCGCGTTCTACGTCCTCTGCGAGACCGAAGAAGTCCTCTGCCTCCGGTAGACGGCGAGCGATGGACGAAGACCTGAGAGCCCTCGAGCGCGCCGCCCAGGACCCCGCCTCGCGGATCCGCTACGCGGAGGCGCTCCTCCGCCTCGACCGCGTCGCCGATGCCGTCGCCGCGCTCCTCCCCTTCTCCGACGACGCGGAGGTGCGGCGCCGCATCGGACGCCTCGAGCTCCCGCCGGTCGCCGTGACGAAGAAGCCGAGGGTCCGGTGGCGCACCGAAGTGCCCGGGCCACCGCTCCTCGAGGTGCACGCGAGCCCGCTCGGAGTCGTCGTGACGACGCGGCGCCCGGTCGCCGTCGGCATGGAGCACAGCGACACGGAGGCGACCGTCCTCGACGCGGGGTCGGGCGCGCGACGTCCGTTCGCCGTGGTCGGCCGCGCTCTCGGGATCTACGGCCACGTGCTCCTCGTCCACCGCGTCTCCCGCGAGCGCCCGCGCCGCCAGGCGATCGCCGCCCTCGATCTCTCGACCGGCGAGCAACTCTGGAGCGACGAGCACGAGGCGACGCAGCTCGGTGTCGGTCTCCGCGGTGTCCGGGTCGCCCTCGACGGGACGGCCCGCGAGCTCGCGTGGCCGTACGCGGACCGGCCGCCCCGCGAGCCGTTCACGGGAGAAGACGCGACGCTGCCTCTCCGCGCGGCGACGGGGGCCTCCTGGTTCCGGACGACGGACACAGCCTACGGCGTCGACATCGAGCGGCCCGGGAGCGGCGACCTCTACGCGCGCGAGCTCGGCGGCGCGAAGAAGCTCCTCTGGCGCCTCGAGCTGCCGGACGCCCGGGCCGTGGCGGCGGTCGGGGCCCGGCTGTATGCGATCCGTGGCTCGGAGGTGGTGTGCCTGGAGTGATCGGCCGCTTCCTGTAGAATCTCCGGCCTCAGGGTGACCCATGGCTGAAGACGAACCGCTTCCGCTCGAGATCGAGTTCCTCGACCCGATCGACGACATCGAGGTCGGCCACAAGTACCGCTTCCAGGTGCTCCAGCGGAACGCGCGTGGCGAGAAGCATCAGATGTCGATCGACACGCTCGACTTCACCTTCGCGCCGATCCCCTGGGGCCGGGTCGTCCAGGGCGACGACAAGGGCACGGCGACGATCGAGGTCATCCAGATCGTCGACCCCGAGGACGTCTTCCTCGCGCCGCACTACTCGGTCGAGGCGCAGCTCCGCCCGCGCGCGCTCCGCACGCTCGCGCCGAAGAAGCGGATCCGCATGAGCGCGGTCGCCGTCGAGATCGAGCTCGGCTTCGCGACCGGCCTCGAGGGGAAGTGGAAGGCCTTCGCGCCCTTCTCCCTGCCGCGGCCCGTGGACCTCGGGACGGCGAAGCACTCGGACCCCGTGAACCACAAGCTCCTCGTCCGCGACGGGAAGGTCTTCCTCCGCGTCGAGCACCTGGACGACATCCCGGCCGAGCTCTCGCTCCTCTTCCCGAACGGCGAGACCTCGGCGCTCAGGATCGACGGGCACTTGAAGGGCGTGCCCGTGGACCCGGACGCGCGGACGCGGACCCAGGTCGGCGCGAAGCCCGGCGAGCCCGCCGAGGACGCCGAGACGGCCGCGTGCCGCCTCGAGCTCCACGAGCTCCGCGGCTACATCGCGAGCTTCGGCGGCGCAGGCAAGCGCAAGCCCGACGACTCGACGATCGACGGGATCCGCCGCCGGATCGGGGCGCGCGTCCAGAAGCTCAAGGACCGCCTCATGGCCTACAACGGGCCCAAGCAGGAGGAGCTCCTCGGGCTCTTCAAGGCCGCGACGGACCTGATCCCGGGTTACCTCCGCGAGGCGCCCGCGGCCGCGGCCGTCGAAGCCGCGCCGCCCGCTCCGCCCGCCCCGTAAGTCGCGCTCCCTCGTGGGCGCTACTTCACGCGCCCTTCGATGACGCGCGTGTCGATCGTGGCGACGGTCCCGAGGAGGATCGCGGGCGGCTTCTCGTACGCCCGGCGGATCACGATCGCCTCCTTCGGCATGCGCTCGAAGCCCGCGGCGATCGGCTTGTCGGTGACGGGGAGGTAGCGCATCCGGTCGAGGACGTCGTAGCCGTGGAGGACCTGGCCGAAGACGGCGTAGCCCGCCTGCTTCGGGGAGTCGCCGACGCGGTTGTAGTGGGGTGCGTCCTTCAGGTTGAAGAAGAAGTCGGAGGTCGCCGTGTCGGCGTCGTGGTCGAGGCGCGGGAGCGAGAGCGTCCCGATCCGGTTCTCGAACCGGCCCGACTCGCTCTTGATCGGCGCGTCGATCTGGATCGTGTCGAGCGCGGCGCCCTCGTAGCCGCCCCGGTAGCGGCCCGAGACGACGAGGTAGTCCTCGATGCGGTGGAAGATGACGTTGTCGTAGCGGTGCTCGCGCACGTAGTGGAGGAAGTTCTGCGCCGAGAGCGGCGTCTGCTTGACGAAGAGCTCGACCTCGACACGGCCGCGCGAGGTCTCGAGGACGACGACGGGGTCCTGCGGGTCCACGGGGTACGGCGGGTCGTAGTTGACCGACACGGGCGCGAGCACGCTGCGGATCTGATCGACGCAGGGCTGGCAGAACTCGGGGAGCTCGCGCGAGGGGATGGTGAGCGCGACCCGGCACTTGACGCACGAGATGGGCCGGTTGAGGAAGATGTAGAGGCCCTCGAGCGTGAGCGCGATCAGGCAGAGGACGAGATAGATCTTCGGGCGCAGCTCCGCCTTCATGGCTGGAGATCCTAACCGCGGTCCGCCCGTCGCGCGTCACTTTCGATCCGCGACGAAAGTCCAAGGGTGGTCGGTCAAGTGACAGGAGCGGCCGAGCCTGCAGCCACTTACGGCTGGCGCGCGCGGTGCTCCGGGTGGGGCCTGGGAAGGGATTCGGTTCATGAACGTGGCGCTCATCGCCCCGGTCATCGCCTCGCTTGGCTGGGCGACTCTCGTCGGTGGGACCCTCGTCCACGGCGCCCTCGTGCTCCGGAGACGCAAGATCCTGAGGAGCAGAGACCTGCACCTCGCGCGCTCCGTCGCCGCCCTCCGCGAACGGAGCCTGGAGGCCGCCCTCGCCGAGCTGAGCCCCGCCGTCGCGCTCGACCCCACCCTGGAGCCTCTGCGGGACGAGCTCCAGGCGATGGTCGCCGACGTTCACCGGGCGGTCGCCGAGAGCTACGAGGCATCCGGCAAGGTACACGACGCGCTCCAGGCTTACCGTCACGCCCTCGAGGTCTGCGAGCGGGACGCGGCGGCGCGGGCGCGGATCCAGACGCTCTCGACGCCCGCGATCCCCCCGCCGAGCCCGAGCGGCAGCACGTGCCGCGTGATCACGTTCATCGACTCCGCGACCGGGCGCGAGATCCCGATCGAGCAGCCCACCGTCATCGGCCGGGACACGGAGTACCACCGCTACGACGATGGGCGACTCTCCGCCGAGGCCATCGAACGAGGCGCGGCGCTCAACTTCATCTGCATCCCGGGCGACGGGGCGATCTCGCGCTCGCATGCCGTCACGGACCCCGGCGCGGCCGTCGTCGTGGACCTCAACTCGAAGAACGGGACGTTCCTCGATGGCCACCGCGCCACGGGACAGGGGCTCGCCGTCGCGGACCAGGCCACGATCTCCGTCGGAGCCCGGCGGTTCCTCGTGCGCCTGGAGACGCTCTCCGCGCGCGCTCACCGGAGGAACCTCGAGAGTCGCCGCCGCGCGCTCGTCATCGTGGATGCCGACCCCGAACGCGCCGAGCGCGCCAAGCGCATCGTCGCCCTCCTCCGCGACAAGAAAGGCTTCGCGGTCGAGGTGGCGACCTCCAAGGCATCGGCGCAGGCGAAGCTCGACGAGCTGCTGACGACCGCGCACGAGCACGGGATCTTCGTCTGCGCCGCGATCGGACCCCGCCTCTCGGGCGAGAGGGTCCTCCTCGGCGATGCGGTCGTCCCGTTCCGGCACCTGCTCCACTCGGTGTCGTTCGTCGAGGGGCGGAAGGTCCTCGTGCTCGACGTGGACGGCGATCCGACCGCGTTCGAGAGGCGCTTCGCGGAGGAGGGCTTCGAGGACACGCTCCTCCTCACCGCGCCGGGCGAGGTCTCGCTCGTCGACCAGGTCGTGAACGAGTGCTGCACTCCGGTCATGAGACTCCACCAGGACAGCCTCCAGGGCAAGGCCGGCCTCCGCGGAGCGTTCGACGGCGCGATCGACGGCCTCGACGGGCTGATCGCCCCGGACTCGAACACGATCCAGGTCCGGTGCCTCGAAGGCTACGAAGGGCGGCTCGCCTTCGCGTTCGGCCCGCGCCGGAAGATCGTGGACGAGGGCGTCTCGCACTCTTTGACGATCGGGACCTGGACGCTCACCGCCCGCCACCGCCACGCGAGCTGATCACTTTCGCTCGCGGGCGACCTTCACGAAGTGCCGGAGCTCGGCCGGGCGGACCTCGTCTCCGAGGGCGGGGAGCTGGGCGATGAGCTTCTTCAACGCCTCCTCGAAGGCGTGGGCGCAACGCGCGCCGGCGCGCGTCTCGAGGACCGACTCGTCGTCGAGCACGTCGGCCGCATCGATGAGGAGCTCCGCCGTCGCCTTCTGCGCCGCGAAGGCGCGCACGGGGAGGAGCGTCGTCTTGTCGAACGCGGCCTTCAGGTCCTCGGGCTTCGGTGTGGGCGCGCGGACCTTCTCGAGACGGTCGAGCGAGGTCGTGAGCTCCTCCGTGGAGGGCGCCTTGCCGCAGAGGTCCTTCAGCCACTTGCCCGCGATGTCGCGGGTGCCGGGCCTCTTCGAGAGGTCCACGATCGCGGGGAGCGCGAGCGCCTCGCGGGCGCCCCCGGTCGCGAGGAGCTTGGCGATCGCGGCGTCGGCGCTCGCGCGCGTCGCCGAGCCCGGCGCGTCGCCGAAGCTCTTGAGCGCGGCGAGCACGTCGGCCTCGGGCGCCGCCTTGGTGATCGTGCGCCCGAGCCGCGAGGAGCCGAACGTCGCGCGCTGGAGGAACAGCACGTAGAGGCACGAGTCGATCAGGTCGCCGCCCCCGTAGAGGCCGCCCGTGCCCTGGGTCTTGAGGACACGCTCCGCGATCGGGGCGAACCAGTCCTTCCCGTCGAGCTGCTCGAGCTCGAGGAGGTCGAGCGCCTTCTCGAGCGAGTAGAGGACGTACGCGTTCCCGAACCCGTGCTCGCCGTCCGTCGCGGGGCCGGCCATCCTCACGAGCTTGTTCAGGTCGGTGAGCCCGCCGGCGATCGTGGGCTCGAGGCGCTCGTCCTTGGCGTCGAGGCTCCGCGCGATCGCCAGCACGGAGAGCGCCGCGAACGTCATCGCGGACACGGAGCGCGCCCCGCTCTCGAGGCGGTAGTTCCACCGGAGCCGCCGCGCTCCGCCCTTCCCGGCCGCGGCCCTCATGTCCTCGTGCGCCTCGGCGGCGACGTAGCCGACGATCGCGTCGAGCTTCTCGCGAGGGATCGCGACGCCGCCGCGAGCCGCGTCGTGGAGCGCGAGCACGGCGAACTGCGTGTTCGAGAGGTCGCTCCCGTTCCGGTGGCCGAGGTCCTTGTCCTTGAAGGGGCGCACGCGGTAGCCCCACGAGCCGCTCTCGTCCCCCGAGTCGAGGAGCGCCTTCGTCGCGATCTCGAGGCGTTTCTTCAGGTCCTCGCCGACGGGCTTCTTCGTGTAGCGCGTGAGGGTCGTCGTGTCGTCCTCGATGGGCTCGAGGGTCTGCGCCTCGAGCGCGGAGATCCCGAGCGCGACGACGTAGGTCCCGTACGTCGCGGGCTGCGTCGGGTCCCCGAAGCGCCCGGCGACGGCGTCGAGCCACCACTCGTCGAGCAGCTTCTGCGCGGTCGCGCGCTCCTGGGGTCCTCCGGCGCGGAGGAGAGTCAGGGCGACGAGAGTTTTCGCGTGTCCCTCGTAGGTCGTGTCGCCGGGTTTCAATCCGGACCACCGAGCGGCGATGGCCTTGGTGGCTTTGAGGTTGGCCTCCCGGATCCGCGCCGGGAGGGGTCGGTCCTCGCCGCGCGCCAAGCTGGCGCACAGCAGCAATACCACCGCAACGGCCCAGCGCCCCATGAGTTGCCCTCGCCCCGTCTCCCTCATACGTCCGGGGTCCGTACGGCGTTCCTTTACATTTTGCTGACCGAAAAGCGCGCACGACGTCCGCGCACGAACGGCTAACCGTCAACGGAACAAAACGGGGACAGCCGCAAAGTCGCTCAGTGGGAAGACAAGAAGAAGTCAGCCGTCGTCGAAGCAGAGCAGTCCAAGCAGAGCCGTTCATGCAGAGTGGACGGAAGCAGTGAGGGAGAACATGCGCCGACTGGTGGTCGCACCGGTCCTCGTCGTCCTGTGCACGCTCGTGTCCGCGAAGGCCGAAGCGCAGCCCGCGATGACCTGGTCTCCGGCCTCGCCGAAGAACTACCGCTCGCTCTCGAGCCGAAGCATCGACAGCATCATCATCCACAAGGTCGAGGGCTCGCTCGACAGCTGCGTGAACTGGTTCAAGAACCCGAACGCGCGCGTGTCCGCCCACTACGTGGTGAACGCCTCGAAGATCGTGCAGATGGTCCGCGACAAGGATCGCGCCTGGCACGCCGGGAACACCTACTACAACGCTCACGCGATCGGCATCGAGAACGAGGGCTGGTCGAGCCGGAACGACACGACGGATGCGCACTACCGTCGGCTCGCCTCGCTCGTCGCCTACCTGTGCAAGAAGCACGGGATCCCGATGAACCGCCAGAGGATCCTCGGCCACAGCCAGATCAACAACGACAAGAGCGACCCGGGCAAGTACTTCAACTGGACGCTCTTCATGAGCTACGTCCAGCAGTCGGCGGGCGGCACGGTGACGCCTCCGACGACGCCTCCTCCGACCACGCCCCCGACGACCCCGCCCCCGTCCACGCAGCCCCCCTCGGGCAACGGCGGCTACGGCTCGGCGACGACCGCGGCCGTCAACGTCCGCGCGAGCGCGTGGGGCACCGTGATCGGCACCGCTCCGAACATGTCGGGCTGGGTCCGCACCGGCAAGACCGACCAGAACTTCGCCGAGGTCTTCTTCCGTGGCCGCAAGGCGTGGATCTCGCAGGCCTACCTGAGCGGCCTCTCGGGCACGGGCGTGAAGGTGATCGCCGACACGCTCAACGTCCGCGCGGGCCCCGGCATGAGCGACGCGATCGTCGGCGCGATCTACAACGGACAGACCTACGTCACGTCCGAGAGCTCCTCCGACGGCCAGTGGGCGTTCATCCGCTACGACGAGCTCAAGCGCTGGGTCTACAAGAGCTACGCTCCCGCCTTCCAGCTGAAGTGAGAGCTCTCTCGTCGGGCCCCCCCCAAACCCCCCCCCCACCGCGGAGGGGGCGTGGGGGGGGGCCGACGCGCTTAAGGTCGGCTTCGTCGGATCCAGTGTCGCGAGGAGGTCGGCCAGCTCCGAGGCGTGCTCCTCCTCCTTCGCCAGGATCGACTCGAGCATGCGCCTCGTCGTCGGGTCGGAGGTGCCCACGAAGCGGATCAGCTCGCCGTACGAGTCGATGGCGATCCGCTCGTTCACGAGGTCCTCGCGGATCATCTCGACGAGTGTCTTCCCCTCGGTGTACTCCGAGTGCGCGCGGTCGGCGATCTTCCTCGGGTCCATGTCGGGCTCGCCGCCGAGCTGGGTGATCCGCTCGGCCAGCTCGTCCGCGTGACCTTGCTCCTCGGCCGCGTGCTGCTGGAACTCCTCGGCGATCGCCTCGCTCACGATCCCCTTCGCGGAGAAGTAATGGCGCTTGTAGCGGAGGACGCACACGAGCTCGGTCGCGAGGGCGTCGTTCAGGAGCTCGATGACCTTCGTCGCGTCGCCCTTGTAGCCCTCGGTGACCGCGCCATCCTCGATGTTCTTCCGGGCGCGGCGGCGGAGCTCCTCCTTCGAGGAGAGCACGGGCTTCGCATCCGCCCACTTCGGCTCCGTCTTCGCGGGCTCGGGGGTCGGGTCCTTCTGGATCATGGAGGTCCTCCACTGACTCGAGACCCCTCGCCGGCTGCATGGAGCGTGCCTCGCCGAGCGTCCGCTCCAAAGACACATGTTAAATAGGGGGGGCGCGGGGGGGCTCGCCCCCCCCCGCCGCAGCGGCACCGCGGAGGCAAGAGCGCGTGAAGTCGAGCTCGAAGCGCAACTCGGTCATCGCCCTCTCCGTGGGCGCGCTCCTGTTCGTCCTCGCGATCGGGAGGGTCCTCCTCAGGGAGGACGGGAAGAAGAACGGCACCGCCGGCCCGGGGAAGGGCGGCGCGACCCTTGCTCCGCGCTGGAACCTGCCGCCTCTCAAGACAGACAAGCCCGCGACCCCGACGCAGCGGGGCAAGATCGACCTCCCCGCGATGCCCGCGGCGCGCGACGCGATCGCGGGCTTCGTGAAGGACCCGAAGGGCGCGCCGATCGCGGGCGCGACGGTCTCGCTCCTCGCGGACGAGAAGTGCTCCGCGAAGACGGGCAAAGACGGCGCGTTCTCGTTCGTCCCCACGGTCGCGGGGAAGAAGCTCGTCCTCTACGCGACCGCCGCCGCACCCTACGCGCCGCGCGTCGTCCCCGGCGTCGCGCCCGGGACGAGCGGGCTCGTCATCATCCTCGGCGCGGGCGAGGCCACCGTGCAGGGACGCGTCGTCCACGCGGGCGACAAGAAGCCCGTCGCGGGCGCGAAGATCGAGGCCTCGACGGGCGACTGGCTCGGCCGCTCGAGCACGGACGCGTCCGGCCGCTTCACGCTCGCGGGCGCGCCGTCGGGCGCGCTCGGCCTCCTCGTGAGCGCGGAGAACCTGATCCCGCGCGTCGTCACCGTCAACGCTCCGCGCGGGACCGGCGCCGACGTCGAGATCGCGCTCCAGCCGGGCGTCAAGCTCGCGGGCACCGTCGTCGAGAAGGGGACGCCCGTCGCGGGCGCGCGCGTGATCCTGAAGCAGGGAGGCGTGCCGCTCCCCTTCGAGAAGCGCGAGACCAGGAGCGACGCGAACGGCCGCTTCCTCTTCGAGGGCCTCCCTCCGGCCGAGAGCCACGTCCACGCGCGCGCACCGAAGGGGATCTCCCAGGTCGCCGTGATCCGCGCCGACGCGGCGCACGACCCCGACCCCGTGACGCTCGAGCTCGCGCCCGCGGGCTCGCTCGCGGGCCGCGTGAGCTCGGGCGGCGCGCCCGTCGCGGGCGCGAAGCTCACGGTCACGGACGAGGACTCGCCGACGCCGCTCACCGGCACGAGCGACGCCCAGGGCAAG
>CAZYLP010000285.1:0-9714 GCA_964648345.1 uncultured Planctomycetota bacterium | reverse complement strand
ATCTGGGGGGGGGCCCGCCGCCCAGGAGCCGCTTCCTCCTCTGCAACCTCGTCGCGCTGACCGTCGCGGTCGGCTGCTACGGCGCGGTCAAGGTGGACGAGTGGACGGCGCGCGCCGCGACCGGGGCCGGCACCTTCGAGGCTCCGCTCTGGGACGACGGGAAGGCGGAGGTCGCGCGCTACGACGCGGAGCGGCCGATCTACGGTCAACCCCGCGCCTTCGAGCTCGTCCAGGTCGTCGTGAAGGAGCCCTTCGACCCGGCGACGCGGACCAAGCCCGACGCGCCGCGGGCCGGGACGGTGGACGCGCTCAAGCTCGTCCGCATCGAGGACGCTCCGAGCGGCCGCCTCTACCGCTACCGCCAGACGCTCACCCTCCACGTCTCGCGTCGCGACCCGTGGCGTCTCCTCGACGCCGCTTGCGGCTCGCAGGAGTGGTGCGGCAACACCTTCGCGGTCCTCGCTCCTCGCGGCGGCGCCCTCGTGAAGCACGTGCACTCCTACTTCGACGGCGAGGGCGACAAGGAGGACACCTTCCCCCTCGACGCCCTCCTCGAGGACCAGCTCCTCGTCGCTCTCCGCTCGCGTCCGATCACGAAGGACCTCGAGCGCTCCTTCGCGCTCCTGCCGTCTCTCATCGCGAACAAGCATCCGGTCGCTCCGCCCTTCTCCGCGAAGCTCCTCGTCCTCGGAGACGAGTCCGTCGAGACAGGCGTGGGCGCGCTCGCCTGCTCGCACGTCAAGGTCGACCGCGAAGGGCAGCCCTCGCTCGAGTACTGGATCGCGAAGGAAGCGCCTCACCTCCTCGCGCGCTGGAAACACTCCGACGGGCGGCAAGGGACTCTCAAGTCGGTCGAACGAACGGTCTACTGGTGGGATCCCTGAAGCATTTTCTGCCACAGAGGTCACAGAGAACATAGAGGAGTGGATGACCCTCGCTCGCTCTTCTCGAGAGTGAGGAATCGCCATCCACGTCGGTTTCGCCAATTTCTCTGTGTCCTCTGTGACCTCTGTGGCAAAAACGGAAAGCAGGCAGGCTGACACTTGTCTTCGACCCCGGATCACCTCTTTTCACCCTTCACCGTCCGCGGTCTCACTCTTCGCAATCGCATCGTCGTCTCTCCGATGTGCCAGTACTCATCGGTAGACGGCCTTCTCACCGATTGGCACTTCGTCCATCTCGGCTCCCGCGCCGTCGGCGGTGCCGCTCTCGTGATCGTGGAGGCGAGCGGAGTCGAGCCGCGAGGGAGGATCAGTCCGCACGACTCGGGGATCTGGGGCAGCGAGCACGTGCCCCCGCTAAGGAGGATCGCGGAGTTCGTCCGGTCGCAGGGAGCCGTCCTCGGGATCCAGCTCGCGCACGCGGGCCGGAAGGCGAGCACGCGGCGACCGTGGGAGGGCTACGGGATCGTCAAGCCCGAGGAGGGCGGCTGGACTCCGGTCGGGCCGAGCGCGATCGCGTTCGAGGAGGGGAAGTACGTCGTCCCGCACCCCCTCACGAAGGACGAGATCGCGAAGGTCCCGGTCCTGTTCGCGGACGCCGCGCGGCGCGCCGCCGATGCGGGCATCGGCGTCGTCGAGGTGCACGCGGCGCACGGGTATCTCCTGCACTCCTTCCTGACGCCGCTCGCGAACCGGAGGACGGACGCGTACGGAGGCGATCTCCGCGCGCGTGCGCGGCTCCTCCTCGAGACGGCGGACGCGGTGAGGCGCGCCTTCACGGGCCCGGTTTTCGTGCGCGTCTCGGCGAGCGACTGGGTCGAAGGAGGCCTCGAGGTCGCGGACCTCGTCCAGGTCGCGCGGTGGTTGAAGGACCTCGGGGTCGATGCGATCGACTGCTCCTCGGGAGGGGCGTCGCCCGCGCAGAAGGTCGTCGTCGGTCCCGGCTACCAGGTCCCCTTCGCGTCGCGGATCCGGAGCGAGGCCGCGATCCCGACGGTCGCCGTCGGCCTGATCACCGAGCCCGCGCAGGCGGACCGGATCGTCCGGGACGGACACGCGGACCTCGTCGCGCTCGCGCGCGAGCTGCTCCGCGACCCTTACTGGCCTCAGCGTGCCGCGAAGGCACTCGGCGTGCGCCCGGACGTGCCGTCGCAGTACCAGAGAGCCCACTGAGGTGAAGGTTGATGACACGTCCGCCGGCCGCACTCGTCTTCGACGCGTACGGGACCCTGCTCGACTGGACGCACCTCTCGACGAACCTGGGCGGCATCGTGGCCGAGCCCTGCCGCTTCACGGCGCTCTGGCACCAGAAGGTGCTCGAGTACACGTGGCTCGCCACGGCCGCCGAGCGCTTCGAGCCGCTCCCCGAGGTCACGCTCCGCGCGCTCCGCTTCACGGCGGCGGCATGGGAGAGCGAGATCCCGGAGCGCCACCAGCGCGAGCTCGTGGACGCGTGGTCTGCGCTTCCGCTCCACGCGGGCGTGAGGGACGCCCTGGCGCGCCTCGCGCGGAGCGGGCCGCTCGTCGTCCTCACGAACGGGACCGACGCCGGCGTGCGCCGCGCGCTCGAGCACGCGGGGATCATGAAGAGCTTCACGCACGTCCTCACCGCCGAGCACGCGCGCGCCTACAAGCCGTCGCCCCGGATGTACGACCTCCCGCTCTCCGTGCTCGGAGTGCCGCGGGGCGAGATCCTCTACGTCACCGGCAACGGATGGGACGCCGCGGGAGCGCAGCTCTTCGGCTACAGGGTCTGCCGCGTGGACCGGAAGAACGAGCCGATCGAGCGGCTCGCGGCGCGCCCCGAGCTCACGGTGAGGAGCCTCGGCGAGCTCGCGGAGGCGCTCGCCGTCCCCGCCGCGGCCTGAGCGGGTAGGATCCGCGATGTGCGCCTCGCGCTCATCGCCATCATGGTGGCCGGGCTCGCTGCCCGGCTCCTCCTCGCCGCGCTGAGCTACGGGACGAACGACGTCGCCACCTGGTACGCGTTCGTCCACGTGCTCCAGGCGCACGGGCCCGCGGCGCTCTACACGCTCGACGCCGGGTGGGTCCGCGAGGTCCCGTTCTTCCACTTCAACCACCCGCCGCCGGTGATCGGATTCGTCTGGCTCCTCGCGCGGCTCGAGGGTGCGCTCCCCTCCCCGCTCGTCCTCAAGCTCCCCGCGATCGTCGCGGATCTCGGGACCGCGCTCCTCGTCTTCTCCGCGCTCCGCGCGCGGAGCGAGCGCGCCGCGCTCGGCGCGGCGGCGGCGGTGCTCCTCTCGCCGGCCCTCGTCCTCGTCTCGGGCTTCCACGGGAACACCGACTCCGTGCTCGTCTTCTTCTCGCTCGCGGCCGTGCTCGCCGCCGAGCGCGGCCGCGGACCGCTCGCCGGCGCGCTCGTCGCGCTCGCGGTCGGCACCAAGCTCGCGGGCGTGCTCGTCCTCGCGCCGGTGCTCGTGACGCTCGAGAGTCGCGAGAGGCGGCGCGCTCTCGGAGCGATCGTCGCGGCAAGCGCGCTCCTCTGGGCGCCCGGGTTCCTCCTCGCGCCACGACACGTGATCGCGAAGACGCTCGGCTACGCACCGCCTTCGGGCGGCTACGGGCCGGGGCTCGTCCTCTACTCTCTCGTCGAGGGAGCGACCGAGGGCGGCGCCGCGTGGTGGGTCCTCCGCGTGATCCGCTCGGCTCACGTGCGCTCGGGAGCGGTGCTCGTCCTCCTCCTCGCGGGGCTCGCCGTTCCGGCGGCTCGGCGCGGGCTCACGGGCGTGCGTCTCGCGGCCGCGACGACGCTCGCGTTCATCGCGCTCGCGCCCGGCGTCGCGCTCCAGTACCTCGCGTGGCCGCTCGGCCTCCTCGCGCTCGTGAGCCCCGGACGCGCCGCGCTCCAGGGCGTGCTCGCCGGCGCGTTCCTCCTCCTCGTCTACCTCGAGTGGTCGGGCGGCACGCTCGGCTTCGCTTCCTCGTGGCACCACGGGTCGTGGAACCGGTGGGAGACGGATCTCCTCGGGATCGCCTCGTGGGTCGTCACGGGCGCGGCGGCCGTCGCCGTCGCGCGCCGGGGTGGAGGGATTACTTTAGAACCTCCGCAGCGTCCCTAGGTACGTCGCGCTTGCGGGCTGTGCACGTTCGCGCACGCTGACCGCCCGTGGAAGCGTGCGCGCGCTCGGGGCGGCGATGTAGCATCCCCTCCGTGACAGCGGCCACCAAGGACCTCCTCAAGCGCGCCCTCGAGCTCCCTCGAAAGGAGCGCGGGGTCCTCGTGCGCGAGCTCATCGCCAGCCTGGACTTCGACGGCGAGGAGGAGGATCCCGAGGAGGTCGAGCGAGCCTGGCTCAAGGTGGTCAAGCGGCGGCTCCGCGACCTCGACGCGGGTCGCACGAAGACGATCCCAGGCGAGAGAGTCCTCGCAGAGCTTCGGGCAGCTCAGGCCCGTGACGATCGCAAGCGGCAGAGGGCGCGTACCAAGGGTGCGTAGATACTCCGTCTCGCTAGAGAGCGGAGCGCGACGTGAGCTCGAGCGGGAGCGGCGCTACTACGATCGAGCTGCCGGTCTCGGCCACGACTTCATCGCCGAGGTGGACGCCGGACTCGCCAGCCTCCGGCGGATGCCCGAGGCGAACAGCGTCGCGGACACGTGGCGTGGGGAGGTCGTGCGCCGAGCACTTCTCGATCGGTTCCCCTTCAAGCTGCTTTACGTCGTTCGTGGGCGCCGAGTGCTCGTGCTCGCTCTCGCGCACACCCGTCAGCGGCCGGGCTCGTGGAAGAAGCGCCTCAAGGGCTAAGGCGTCACCGACCTCGACGCGCACCGCCGCGGCAGCGGCGCGTCGCTGGATCTCGCGGAACGAGCGTTTGCACTCGCGAACAAGGCGCCCGGGCTTTGGTTGCGGCGGTGCATGTCTGCGTCCGGAATGGAGAGGGCCGTTCGAGCTACTCTCCTGTGGGTTGGTTGGCGCGTCGCTCGTCGCTACTCTCGCGCCGGAGGTCGGCATGACGCGGGCGAAGTCTCGGCCGAAGCGCGATGGCAAGGCGGAGGTCTCGGTCCCGGCCAGCTTCGATGCGACTCTGAAGAAGCTCGTCGAAGTTTGGGCCGAGACCGGTTTCGACCAGCGCGAACTCAAGCGTGGTGCGACGCGACGAGAGCTTGGGCGCTTCCGGAAGAAGATCGGACGTCCAATGCCGCGGGACTTCGAGCGCCTCTATGCGTGGCACAACGGGAGCGGTCAGCGCGAAATCTATGGGTACTACCGCCTCCTCTCTTTGAACGAGATCGTTCAATACCGTCGCAGCACGTCCGTCGGCGTGAGCGGGCACTTGGAAAGCTGGCGTCCGGGCGAGTACTGGAACGAGGCTTGGATTTCGTTCCTCGAATTCAACGGAGACTTCCTCTGCCTCGATCTCTCCGCGAGCACCGCTCCGATCCTGGTGTTCGACAACTACGCCACTTCGCGCGACGTCCGCTACTCCTCGTTGCTCGCGTGGCTCAAGACGCTCGTCGAACTCTGGCGGCGAGCACCGCGCGCCGACGAGGCGGCATGGTGCGAGTTCTTCGACTTCAGTCCCGAGGCGAAGCGCATCAGGAAGCAATTGAATCCGGGCTATCCGATCCGGAGGAGAGCCCGGCTCGTTCCGGTGAAGCGGGCTCCGAAGAACCTCGAGGTTCAGCGGCGGCAATTCAAGCGCGGCGACTGGTTCTGGTTCATCGCGCTCGTCGGTGCGACCGTTCAGCGCGGCTCGGGGAATGAGACCGGCATCTCGATCCGGACCACCGAGGATGAGTTCGACTCCGTGGAGGCGGCAGAGAAGTTCGTCGCGAAGCAGATTGCCTCCAAGAAGGCGGAAGGCTACCGACCCGCGAAGAGTGTCGAGTACTCGGACGATGACGAACTCAAGGCACGCGCCGTCCAGCACCTCACGTCGCTCACGGAGAGGAACTGACGGTGAGAGCTAGATGATCCCGGGACATCCGCTGTATGTTCCGGGATCTTCGTTCGATGTTCCGTGATCATCGGAGAGGCGCGATTTGAACCGCCGAGACGCCAAGGAGGCGAACATCGCCTCGGCTCTCGTCCTCAGCGGTTGCGCGTGAGATCGAACACGATCGCCGACGCGACCCTCATGAAAGGGTGATGTGCGGCGAGCGCGCGGCCGAGCTCGGAGTCGGCCTCCCGCTCGGGGAGCACGAAGCGGACGGGGACCGTCTTGCCGCCGCGAGCGACCAGCTTCGCGAGGTCGTCCCACGTCTTCACCTCGAGGTGCACGAAGCGGTCCGCTTCCCAGACGATCGAGAACTCGGAGGAGCTCGTCGCGACCGCCTCGTCGAAGCGAGCCGACTCGCGCGCGGCGACCCCGAGCTCGCGCGGGAGCGTCCAGTCGTCCTTGTGCTCGAGGATCCCGGCGACGCCGCCGCCCGTGACGACGAGCATGAGCGATGCGAGCGCGACGCGGAGGCCGCCCCGGCTCCGCGCCGCGAGCCCGTCGAGCGCGGACCACGCGGCGAGGGCGACACCCGGCGCGAAGTACATGAGCTCGATGTCGTGGATGGCGACGTGCTCGCGGAAGACGAGGAACCACGGGATCGGCGCGAGGAGCAGCTCCGTCGCGGCGCGGTCGAGAGGCGTCGCCTCGCCGCGGCGGCGCCGTCCGAGCGCGGCGACGAGCCACGCGAGGACGAGGAGCGCGTGTCCGTAACCGAGCGACCGCGAGTAGCGCGCGATCCGGATGAGCGTCGCGAGGAGCGGCCCGGGCGAGCTCGCGCGCGACGCCGCCTTCGCGAGCGCGGCATCCGCGCCACCGAGCGCGAAGGCATAGGCGCCCTGGCCCGCGCAGAGGAGGACCGCGAGGCCGAGGAGGATAGGTCCATCGCGCCGCCGCGCGCGGAGGTCGGAGACGGCCCACGCGAGCGGG
The DNA here is from genome assembly GCA_964648345.1 of uncultured Planctomycetota bacterium. Classification (GTDB taxonomy): domain Bacteria; phylum Planctomycetota; class J058; order J058; family JACQDU01; genus CAZYLP01. Next base: position 2,887 of record CAZYLP010000285.1, on the reverse strand, counting down.
AACAGGAGCCCCTCCCAGGTCGTCGTGACCGCGATCGTGACCGCGAGCGCCTGGACGACGAGCGCGCGCGGGCCCGCGCCTTCGAGGCGGCGGAGGCGCGCGGCCGCGGCGATCGCGATCGCGGAGACCGTCACGGCCTGCGGGACCGCTGCGTGCGCGTAGTAGGCGATGAAGGGACAGGTCGCGAACGCGAGCGCGAGGAGCGGCCCGGTCCGGCGCCGTGATGCGAGCCCCGCGACGAGGAGCGCGGCGACCGCGAGCGTCCCCCACGCCACCGTGCGCGCGCGCGCGACGGGGACGGAGACGCCGAAGGCCTTGAACCAGAGCCCTTGCTCGATGAAGTCGCGCACGGGCCAGTTGAGGTAGCGCGCCTCGCGCGCGAGCTCGGGGGCGCCGCCGTTCTTGTGGGGTGTCCCGCCGTCGGCGAGGAAGCCGTCGCGCACGTAGTTCCGCGCGACCGTCGCGTAGACGGCGGCCGTGAAGCGGCCGTGGTCGTCGAGGTCCGCTCGACGCGCGAGGGTCCCCTCGACGGCGAGCCACGCGATCAGGATGAGCGCTGCGGTCGCGACGCCTCGGTTCAAGACCCCCTCGTTCGCAGGATTCTGCCAGACGCGCGGCGCTGTCGGTGGGTCAGGTTAATGTTAGGATTCATGGCGAGGAGGCATCGACGGCAGAGACATCCGGCACGTCGCGCAGGAGAGCGCGACGTCATTCCGCCCGGGTTCCACGAGCGGCTCGTCGTTGGTTACCACGGCTGCGAGCGGGCCACCGCACGGCGCGTTCTCCTCGGTCAAGAACCGTTGAGGGCGAGCTCGAACGACTACGACTGGCTGGGCGGGGGGATCTACTTCTGGGAGCACGGCCTCATTCGTGCGCAGCAATTCGCCGAGGAGAAGTTGGCGCGGGGTGTCCTCGACGATCCCGTCGTCATCGGCGCGTATCTTCAGCTCGGTCGGTGTCTCGATCTGACCGACGTTTGGGCGACACGGCTGTTGAGGAGTGTCCACACCGATCTACAACGCGAGCTCGACGCACTCGGGATACCCCTCCCCACGAATAGCCCTCCCACGCGCGCCGGGGGTGATCGTCGATTCAGACGCCTCGACTGTGCCGTGATCGACCTGTGTGTCACCGGTGAGCGAGGGGCCGCAAGTCCGTCCGGGCCACACCTGGCATTCGACACGGTCCGCGGCGCCTTCGAAGAGGGACTCCCGGCGTTCTTCGGGGCCGCGGTTCGCGAGAAGTCACATGTGCAGATTGCGGTGAGGAACCCTGCGTGCATTCTTGGGATCTTCAGGCCCGCGGGCTACACTTTTTGAATCGAGGTGCTTCGGGATGCGCGTGATCGATCCGTACCGCGAACAGAACCGGAGATTCCTGAAGTGGCTCAAGGCCCTCTCGCATGACGAGTGGACCGAGTTCCTGAAGGACGCCGGGATCCTCGACAAGCGCGGCAACCTGGCGCGGAAGTACCGCACCCCGACTGCACATCCGGCGGCGAAGCCGAAGGCGCCGAAGTCCGTAAGTCGGAAGCGTGCTGCTTCGTAGTCCGCCCTTCGTCGCACGCTAGAGCAGGTGGAACGGATCCACGTCGAGCACCACCTCGACCTTCGAGTCCCCCTCGCGCGCCTCGACCGCGAGGACCGCCTTCTTGATCGCCGCGGGCCCGCTCGCCTTGACGAGCGCCTGGAACCGGTGCTTCCCCGTCAGGTACGCGCGCGGGCTCGGCGCCGGGCCGAGGACCTTCACGTTCTCCTTCGCGAGCGCGGAGCGGAGCGCCTCGCACGCGGCCGCGGCCTCCTCCTCGGTGCGCTTCGGGTCGGGGCCGCGCCAGAGGACCTTGAGGAGCCGCCCGAAGGGCGGGTAGCCGAGGACGCGGCGCACCTCGAGCTCCTGCGCGGCGAAGCCCTCGAAGTCGTGCTTCGCGGCGAGCTCGATCGCCGGGTGGTCGGCGTTGAACGTCTGGATCACGGTGCGGCCCGGCTTCTCGCCGCGCCCGGCGCGGCCCGCGACCTGCGCGAGGAGCTGGAACGTGCGCTCCGCGGCCCGGAAGTCGGGGTGCGCGAGGCCCGTGTCGGCGCTGATCACGCCGACGACCGTGACCGACGCCACGTCGAGCCCCTTCGCGACCATCTGCGTGCCGATGAGCGCGCGCGCGTCTCCTTGCCGGAAGCGGCGGAGGATGTCCTCCGCGGTCACGCCGCCCGTGAGGGCGTCGGTGTCGAGACGCGCCGTCTTCACGGCCGGGAAGAGCTGGGCGAACACCTCCTCGATCCGCTCCGTCCCGGCGCCCGTCTGCTTCAAGGGCGGCCCCTGGCACTCGGAGCACGGTCCGCGCGGCGGAGGCGCGCGGTGCTGGCAGAAGTGGCAGAGGAGCGTGCCGTCCTGCTTGTGGAACGCGAGCGTGATGTCGCACTGCGGGCACTTCACGACGTGGCCGCAGCGCACGCAGTGGAGGTAGGTCGTGAAGCCGCGACGGTTCATGAAGACGATCGCGCGCTCGTCCTTCTTGAAGGCTTCTTCGAGGAGGAGGACGAGCGGCCGCGAGAAGAGCGGCTGGCTCCTCGTCTCCGTGTACTCGCGGCGCATGTCCACGACGTCGCACACGGGGAGCTCGGCGCCTCCCGGACGTTGAGTGAGCCTGAGGAGGCGGAACTTCCTCTCGCGCGCGTTCTGCCAGCTCTCGAGGGAGGGCGTCGCGGAGCCGAGGATCACGGGCGCGTTCGCCGCCTTCGCGCGGACGATCGCGGTGTCGCGCGCGTGGTAGCGCGGCTGGTCCTGCTGCTTGTAGCTCGCGTCGTGCTCCTCGTCGACGACGATGAGCCCGAGGTCCGGCACCGGCGCCCAGACCGCGGAGCGCGGCCCGACGACGACGCGCGCCTCGCCG
>CAZYLP010000284.1:0-9738 GCA_964648345.1 uncultured Planctomycetota bacterium | reverse complement strand
TGGCAGCTCGCCAAGCAGGACCCGTCGCAAGCCCTCGCCGAGCTGCGCGCCTTCGAGCTCGCCCACGCCGACGAGCCCGAGGCCGTGCTCGCGCGCTACGACGCCGTGTCCGCCTCGCTGCCCGCCGCCGCGGCCGCGAAGGAGCGCTTCACGAAGGACCGCGAGGACGCCGCCGCGGCCGCGTTCGACGACCTCCGCCTCGACGTCCGCGACCTCGTGGACGTGAAGGGCAATCGGGACGAGGCGCTCAAGCGCCTCGAAGCGTTCGCGCCGCGCTGGAAGGGCACGAAGGCCTGGACCGACCGCGACGCTCTCCGCGCGGAGATCGCCGCGGGCCGCTGACCGGCCTCACTTCTCTCCGAGCTTGACCGTGATCTTCTGCTTCTCGCCGTCGCGGAGGAGCGAGAGCACGATCGAGTCGCCGGGCTTCTTCGAGGAGATCTTCTCGGCGATCTCGTCGAGGGTCGAGACCTTCGTCCCGTCCACGGCGTAGATCCGGTCGCCGACCTTCACGCCCGCCTGGTCGGCGGGGCCCTGGGCGGCGACCTCCTGGACGACGAGGCTCCCGTCCTCCTGCTCCTTGACGCTCGCGCCGAGCCACGGCTTGCCGATCTTGGCCGCCTTCGCGGGCTTCTCGATCCGCCGCTCGTCGCTCTTGGCCGGCTTCTCCTCGGTCTTCGCCGGCTTCTCATCCGCGCGCTCGGCGGGCGGCTTGCCGGACTTGATGCCTTCGACGCAGGCCATGAGGTCGGCCGTCGCGATCGCGTAGCTCGAGCCGCGATAGCCGGTGCCCACGTTCATGCCCACGAGCTTGCCGCTCGAGTCCACGAGCGCGCTGCCGAGGATCTCGTCGCTCATCGGCGCGTCGTGCTGGAGGACCTTCGGGTAGGCCCGCTTCGGGCCGTCGATCCCGTCCGAGAGGAGCCCCATGAGGAGGTTCGCCTGCGAGAGGTCCCGCGGCTCGACCTTGCGGTTCTTCGCCGAGAGCACGCCCGCGCAGAGGACCTCGTCCTCGGTGCCGACCGTGACGACGTACTGGCCGACGCGGAGGTCGGCCGTGTTCGCGAGCTCGATCCCCTTCGCGTCGAACGGACACTCGAGGAGCGCGACGCCCGACTTCTCGTCGACGCCGATGACCTTCGCCTCGCCGGAGCCCTTCGGGCCCTTCACGCTCACGCGAGCGCCCTTGGCCGCGGCCGAGGTCGTCGCGATGAGCTTGCCGTCGAGGATGACGCCGTAGGCCCCGGCGCCGACCTTCACGACGAAGGAGGCATCCTTCGCCGCGACGTCCTTGAAGGCCTTCTTGAGGCAGTCGTTGCGGCCGGGGAGCTTCTCGGTCTTCGCCTTACCGTCCTGCGCGTACGCCGGCGCGAGGAACGCGAGCGAGAGCGACAGCGAGAGGAGGATGGGCACCGCGGCGCGCCCTCCGGTCGCCCTGATGGTCTTCATGGTCTTCATGAGGCTCCTCACTTCGCGCCCTGGCGCTTCTGGATCGTGACCTTGAGGTCGGTGCGCTCGCGCACGACCGTCGCGTCCACGACCTTCGCGCGGTCCACGGTCACCTTCGCCGCCTCGCCCGGAGCGATCCCGGCGATCACGGCGCGGAGCTCGTTCACGTCCTTCACGACCTTGCCATTCACGGCGACGATCACGTCGCCCTTCTTGATGCCGCCCTTGTCGGCGGGGCCGCCCTCGACGAGCGAGTCGACGAGGACGCCGTCCACCTTCTCGTCGCCGGCCGGAGCCGCCGCGATGCCCAGGTAGCCGCCCTTGTCCGCGGCCGGCGCCTCGGGCTTGGCGCGCTCGAGCTTGCCGCCGTTCGGGCGCTGCGGGCGCGGCGCGGGGGCCTCTTCGTCCTCGTCGCCCTCGTCCTGGCCGCCGCCACCCATCATCTTCTGAAGCTCCTTCATGAGCTTCCCGAGGTCCATGCCCTCGCCGTTGCCGCCGCCGCCGAACATCTTGCCGAACGGGTTCTCTTCCCCGTCCTTGCCCTGGAACATCTTCATGAACTGCTGGAGGAGCTTGCCGATGTCCATCTGCTCCTCGCCGCCATCCTCGTCGTCGCCCTCCTCGTCGCCGTCCTTCTTCTGGCCGCCGCCGAAGAGCTTGCCGAACATCTTGCCGAGGTCGCCGCCCTTGCCGCCGAACATCTTGCCGAGCGGGTTCTCGCCGTTCTCGCCGCCCCAGAGCTTGCCGAGGTTCTTCATGCCCCGCTCGAGCATCTTGTTCCACATCTCGGGGTCGATCTCGCGCTGGAACTGCGCCATGTCTTCCTGGGTCGGCTCGCGGCCGGCGACGTTCTTGCCTTCCTTCATGTCGTCGAGGTCGGCGAGCGGCTCGTGGATCGGGAGCGCGAACGCGTTGTCGTTGATGAGGATGATCGCGCCGTTGAGACCGATGAGCTTGCCCTTCATGTCCACGAGCGGCCCGCCCGAGTTGCCCGCGAAGATCGGCACGTCGGTCTGGATCCCGTCGTCGTAGAAGCGGTCCATCATCTGGACCGGGAGCTTCCGGTGGAGGGCCGTGATCCGGCCGGCCGCGAAGGCGGGCTGGACGTCCTCGTAGGGGCCGCCCGGGTGGCCGAGCGCCATGACCCACGCGCCGACCTCGAGGTTCTTCGAGTCGCCGGTCTCGAAGAAGGGCAGGTCCTCCGCCTCGATCTTGATGAGGGCGTAGTCCTGCTTCTTGTTCTTGCCGAGCATCTTCGCGGGGAACGTCTTCCCTGAAGAGAGGACGACCTCGCAGCGCTTGGCGATGTCCACGACGTGCGCGCACGTGAGGATGTAGCCGTCCGCCGAGATGATCGCGCCCGTCCCGTAGCCCGCCTTGTCGCCCGTCTTCTCGACGTAGCTCTTCACGCAGACGGTCTTGGGCGTCGCCTCCTTGGCGATCTTCTGGAACGTCTTCTCGAGCTCCTTCACATCCGCGTCGCCCGCCAGGGCGGCGACCGGTGCGAACGCGATGATCATCACCGCGGCGAAGAGCTTGCGCATGGGGGTTCGACTTCCCTTCTTCCGTCGAGGGATACGCTTGCGCGGCCCCCGGCGTTTGATGCGGCCCATCCTAGCCAGCGTCCGCAAGTCGGCCAGGGTCGAAGTGAAGAGTCAGCTGGATGTGCGAGGGGGCTGCGCCCCCCGCAAATCAGTGCTGGTCCGAAGAGGAGGCGTTGAGGAGCGAGCTCCGGCCGGGCTTCACGTCGTAGATCTCGAGGAGCTTCACCAGCTTCGCGACGTTGAGGCCGGTCGCGTTGGAAGCCCTCTCGAGGTCGCCCTGGGCGCCGTCGATCGCCTGCTTGAGGTAGTGCTTGAGGAAGGCCTTCTTGGCGACGGAGAAGCTGCGCCCGAGGAACTCCTCGAGCTTGCCGTCGTCCTTCGTGAGCGCCGCGTAGCGCGAGCTCTGCGCGGCGAGGCGGCCGCTCTCGCGGCGAAGGGCCTTGAGCTCGTGCTGCGTCTCCTCGAGCGTCGAGCGGAGCACCTCGCGCTCGGAGCGCAGGCGCTCGCTCCGCTGGGCGAGCTTCGTCCGGTCGGAGAGGCGCGCGAGCGTGACGGCCGCGTGGCGCGCGAAGCTCGAGAGGAGCTCGATCTCCGTCTTGGAGAAGTCACGCCGCCGCTGCGGCTCGTCGAGGAGGACCGCGCCCCAGAGCTCGCCCTCGGCCTCGAGCGGGAGGCACGCGACGGCCCCGAGCGCGTAGAGGTCGACGTCCTGCTCGTTCCGCGCGTACTCGCTCTTCCGGGCGTCGCCCTCGAAGACGGCGCGCCGGTCCTCGAGCGTCCTCGCGAGGATCTTCCTGAGGACGCGCACCTCGGGGGTGCGGCGTTCGTCCTTGGTGATCCCGCGGACGACCTTCACCTTGAACTCGCGGCTCCCGTCCTTCGCCTTGCTGCCGATGAGGGCGAGGAGGCCGCGCGTGAGCCCCGAGATCGACGTCCCGAGCCCGACGAGCTCGGGGACGAACGTCTTCAGGTCGTCGGCGGCGCCGAGGAAGTGGATGACCTCGTGGAGCCGCTTCAGGTTGCGGTTCTCGGCGCGGAGGCGCTCGAGGTCCGTCTCGGTGAGGTCCTTCTTCGGAGGCGACGTCGAGTCGTCACCGAGCGGCCCGAGGTAGTGCCTGTCGAGCTCCGAGGGGCTCGGAAGCGAATCGGAGTCGGAGCGGATCTGCTCGATCGACCTCCGGATCCGCGTCGAGTGGGAGGTACGCGAGGTCTCCTGGGGCCCGGAGGGGGTCCTGAGATTGAGGTGGGTTTTTCGCCTCCTCCTGCGCAACCTTCGTCTCCACTCACACCAGATACGTCTTCTTTACGTCTCAGCCTGCAACGGAAGTGCTTCCCCTCGGCGCCAGGCGCCGTGGGGTTTCATTCCGCTCGTCTCCGCCAGCCCCTGCTGGGCCTGCTTCTCAGAACGTGAATAGCCCGCTGGACATCCAGAGCGCCATCACCGCACCAAGAGCCACGAGAGACCCGAGAGGCAGTGCATTGGTCGACATATCTGACCTCCTGGACACGATGGTTGACAGCGAAGGGCGGTCCAGCCCCGATGGGCGAGTTTGTCATAGCCCTGGTCGGACGAGGAGAACGAGAGCTGGCGTCTCGAGCGTAACCGTCCACGAGCGCTCACGAAGCGCCTCGTGGAGGGGGCCGTCGCGCTTCGCGATGGCCATGTTCGTGCGCGTCCGGTCCACGAGGTCATTCCACGGTGGCCTCGCGGCGGCGATGGTCGTGTGCTTCCGCCAGACCCCGGACGCCGCGTGGAGGTCGTGACGGGAGTCGATCCAGACGCGCCGCCTCCCTTCGAGCCGCCACGCGAGCGCACCGCCCGCGTCGAGCTCGTTCCAGAGCTCGCCCGGCGTCTCGAGAGCGGCGACGCGCTCCGCGACCGCGAGCGCGTCCTTCTGCTCGTCGAGGAGCGAGGGCCCGGACACGAGCGCAGCGCCGACGAGCCCCGCGCCGAGCGCCAGGGCAGCTCCGGAGAGCGAGCGTCGCTCCTCCTCGGACGGCCACGCCTCGTCGAGCGCGGCCGCGAGCGGACCGGCGAGGACGACGAGGAGGAACGGCACGGCGCGCTCGAGCGTGAAGGCCGCGTGCGCGAAGACGAGCACGAGCAGGACGTCGCTCCGCCGCGGCGTGAAGCGGCGCGTGAGCGCGAGCCCGAGGAGGACGAGGAGCGGGACCTCCACGATCTTGCCCGTGGTGGACGTGAAGTCCGTGCCGCCGAGGCCGGGGACGTTCCAGAAGAGCTCGCGAAGGCGCGGCGCGGTGAAGTACTCGAGCGGGTGCGCGGCCGCGGCGACGCCCGACGGGTGGAGGAGGAAGCTCGCCGCTCCCAGCGAGAATGCCGCCCCGAGCATCTTCGCGCGCGCGAGCCGTCGCTCGGAGAGATCCATGAGCGCGAGCGCGAGCACCGCCGCGAAGGGCGCGACGAACCCGGAGTCGAGCTGCGCCGAGGCGGCGAGCGCTCCTCCGAGCGCGGCCGCTTCGCGCCACCTCGCCTCGACCCGGAGCCGCTCGACGAGCACGAGGGCCCACGCGAGGAGGAGGACGCTCCACGCGCCCGTGAGCGTGGGTGTCGTCGCGAGGAGACCTCCGAGCGCGCCGGCGCTCGCGAGGGCCTGCGCCGCCCAGCCGCGGGTCCGCCGCCGCGCGAGGGCGACGACGCCCGCGGCCGCGCCCGCCAGGAGCGCTCCGTGGAGGAGCGCCGCGCCGCGGAGCCCGCCCGCCCTCCACGCGGCGAAGGCCGCGATCTGGCCGAGCCAGCTCGACGCGATCCACGCCGTGTCCCCGGCAGCCCAGCTCAGCGGATCGCGCGCGGGGACCGCGCCCGACTCCACGATCGAACGTCCCACCGCGAGGTCCGTGAGCGCCTCGCTCGAGAGCCGGAGCCGCGCGGCGCCGAGGGCGAGCATCGCCGCGAGCGCGACGAGCGTCGCGACCTGGATGACCATCCGCGCCCGGGGGCTCACCCGACCATGATAGGCTCTCGGCCCTCGCCCGCGACCGCGGGCGCCTTTCGGGGGAGGAACGGTATGCGCAAGGGTGCTCTCGTCGTCGTGGCCGCGGGTCTCGTAGGAGGCGCGGCGACGCTCGTCTCGTCGAGCCGCGTGACGGCCGAGGACGGTCCCAAGTTCACGGTCGAGGTGGTCGGGGTGCGGACGTGCGGCGCGCCCTACAAGGACCTCTCGCCGTTCAACAACTGGCCGGGCGTCGCGGTCGCCCTCCTCGTGAAGGCCGAGGGCTGCCAGGTGACGGGCATGGACTCGAGCTCGCGCGTGAAGGAGATCGGCGACGACACGGGCGGCGACCTCTTCGTGGGCGGCGGCGACTCGCGCCAGACGAGCTTCGGTCAGATGCCCCAGCTCGCGAAGGACGCGAGCGCGATCCTCGTCGAGGTCGACAACCCGAAGTGCCCGACGAAGGGCGCCAAGTCCATCCATCTCGAGGGCAAGCTCGTCCTCAACACCGCGAACGGCACCGAGCAGAAGAAGGCCGAGTGCAAGCTCGCGGAGGGCGAGAAGTTCGAGATGGCCGGGCTCTCGATCCAGATCGAGAAGGCCGGCGACTCGGGCTGGGAGGAGATGCCGCTCCAGATCACGCTCAAGTCGAACAAGTCCTTCGAGACGATCGCCGACTGGAAGCTCCAGGACGAGGCCGGCGCCGACGTGAAGACCCAGGTCTCCGGCCACTGGTCGTTCGGCTCGGGCAACGAGGCGACCCACCAGCTCATCCTCAACGTCGGGAAGAAGCTCGCGAAGGGCACCTTCGTCTGCGAGTGCCGCAAGGACCTGAAGAAGGCGAACGTGCCGTTCAAGCTCGACGTGGGGATCGGCTTCTAGAGGCGCGGCTTCTAGATCTCGACCTGGACGCCGACCTCGAAGACCTGCTCCGCCGGCAAGCCGAAGAACGCGGTCGCCGGGGTCGCGTTCCGGGACATGAACGCGAAGAGGTGCTCCCGCCAGAGGGCCATGCCGGGCCTCTCGGTCGGGATCACCGTCTCGCGCCCCACGTAGAAGGTCGCGCGCGCGAGCTCGAGGCCGTCGAGGCCCCCCGCGCGCGCGAGCTCGAAGATCTCGGGCATGCTCGGGGTCTCCATGTAGCCGTAGCGGGCGGCCACGCGGTGGAGCCCGTCCGTGAGCGGCGTCACGGTCACGCGCTCGCTCTTCGCGACGCTCGGCACCTCCTCGATCACGACCGTGAGGAGGAGCACGCGCTCGTGGAGCACGAGGTTGTGCCGCACGTGATGCATGAGCGTGAAGGGGACTCCGTCCGCGGCGGCGCTCATGAAGACGGCGGTGCCCTTCGTGCGCGTGGCGTTCAGCTCGGCGAGCTTGGCGCGGAGCTGTTCGACGGTCGCGAAGCCCTCGCGGAGGCGCGCGTAGAGGAGCTCGCGCCCGCGCTTCCACGTCGCCATGAGGAGGTAGATCGTGCCGCCGATCGCGAGCGGGAGCCAGCCGCCCTCGCGGATCTTGAGCGCGTTCGCGGCGAGGAAGCCGACCTCGACCCCGAGGAGCGGGATCGTGACCGCGAGCGCGGTCCTCCGCCGCCAGCCCCACACCGAGCGCGCCATGGCGTACATGAGGAGCGTCGTGAGGACCATCGTGGACGCGACCGCGATCCCGTACGCGGCCGCGAGGTCGCTCGATCGCTTGAACTGGAGCACGAGCACGATGCACGCGACGAGGAGCGCCCAGTTGACCGAGGGGACGTAGATCTGCCCGATCGCCTCGCGCGAGGTGTGCTCGATCCCGAGGCGCGGGCAGTAGCCGAGCTGGATCGCCTGCTTCGTGAGCGAGAAGGCGCCCGAGATGAGCGCCTGCGACGCGATGCACGTCGCCGCCGCCGCGAGCACGACGAGCGGGACGACGAGCGACGGCCGCACGAGCATGAAGAACGGGTGGAACCGCGGGTCCTCGCGCGCGGCCGGCGGCAGCTCGAGCATGAGCGCGCCCTGGCCGAAGTAGTTGAGGAGGAGGGCCGGCATGACGAGCCCGAACCAGCCGAGCTGGATCGGCCGCCGCCCGAAGTGGCCCATGTCCGCGTAGAGCGCCTCGCCCCCCGTGACGGCGAGGAAGACCGACCCGAGGACCACGAGCGCATGGCGCCCCTCGTGCGCGAAGAACGAGGCGCCGTGATGCGGGCTGAGCGCGCTCAGGATCGACGGGTGCCGCACGATCGCCGCGACCCCGAGCACCGAGAGCGAGCCGAACCAGACCAGCATGACCGGCCCGAAGAGTCGGCCGACGCTCCCCGTCCCGCGGCTCTGGACGAGGAAGAGCGCGACGAGGAGCGCGATCGTGATCGGGAGCACGTAGGGCGTGAAGAAGGGCGTCGCCACCTCGAGACCCTCGACGGCGCTCAGGACGGAGATCGACGGCGTGATGACGCCGTCGCCGTAGAGGAGCGCGGCGCCGAAGATGCCGAGCGCGACGATCGTCTTCGTCACGAGCTTCGTGCGGTCTCGGCCCTTGTGGACGCGGGCCATGAGGGCCAGGATCCCGCCCTCGCCCTTGTTGTCCGCGCGCATGACGTAGGCGACGTACTTGACCGAGATGAGGATCGTGAGCGACCAGACGATGAGGGAGAGGACGCCCAGGACGTTCGCCTCGGTCGGGTGGACGCCGTGCCCCGGGGCGAAGCACTCGCGGAGCGCATAGAGCGGGCTCGTCCCGATGTCGCCGAACACGACCCCGAGCGCTCCGACGACGAGCGCCGCGGTCTTGGCATCCGCGCCGGCGTGATGACCCTCTCCGCTCATCGCCCCCCAGGAGCGAGGAGTGTAATCAGGCGACCGGCTCCGTGCTCGCGACGACCGGGAGGACCCGCACCTCGACGCTCGCGACGAGCGGCGCGCCCGCGCGCTCGAGCCGGAGCGAGAGGATCGTCCGCTCGTGCACCGCGGCGCCCGGCTCGTCGCGCGTGAGCGGCACGCCGCGGAGCGGGATCCTGAAGCTCGCGCGGTAGACGCCCGGAGCGTAGAGGCCGAGCCCGGAGGCGGCCGCGCCGGCGAGCGCGAAGGCCCGGAGCGTCGAGAGCTCGCGGACGACGCGCCCGAGGAAGCCGCGCGTCCTCTCCCGCAGGAGCTCGACGCGGAGCGCGGAGAGGAGCTCGGGCTCGACGACCGAGAGCTTCACGTCGCCCGCGATGACGCCGTCCGCGCGCGCCTCGCGCGAGGCGAGGTCGAGCGCGAGAGTGGGAGACCCCGGGCCCTCGCGGGCCGCGAGCTCGCGCGGCGCGATCCGCACGTACGCGGGGCCCCCCGTCGCCTCGATGAGCACCCAGCCCTCGACGTCCCCGGCGCCCGAGCGCTCGAACTCTCCGCGGCCGCAGGCGCCGCAGCGGCCGAGCTCGATGGAGCAAGGCTCGTGCGCGGCGGCGTGGCAGGCGCGGCACGTGGCGCGCGCCTCGCCGTCCGCGATGTCCGTGTGGCAGTAAGGGCACCTCACGAGCGCACCTCCAGCGGGAGCGTCAGACGGAACGACGCGCCCCACCCGGGCGCCTCGACGACCGCGAGGTCGCCTCCGTGCGCGCGCGCCATGACGCGCGCGATCCCGAGACCGAGGCCGGCGCCGCCCACTTCGCGCGGCACGCTCGGGCTCCGGTAGAAGCGCTCGAAGACGCGCTCGCGCTCCCAGACGGGGATGCCGGGGCCGCGGTCGGTGACGGTCACGGTCACCGACCGCGGGTCGGACGCGGCGACGAAGCGGACGGTCTTCTCGGAGCCGGCGCCGTACTTCGCCGCGTTGTCGAG
>CAZYLP010000283.1:8736-9739 GCA_964648345.1 uncultured Planctomycetota bacterium | reverse complement strand
CGTGCCCTGCGGGATCTCGCCGATTTCGTCGAGGAAGAGCGTGCCGCCGTCGGCCTGCTTGAAGCGGCCTTCGCGGCGGGCGACGGCGCCGGTGAACGCACCCTTCTCGTGGCCGAAGAGCTCGCTCTCGAGGAGCGACTCGGCGAGCGCCGCGCAGTTGACGCCCACGAAGGGGCCGCTCGCGCGCGGGCTCCACGCGTGGATCTGGCGCGCGAGGACCTCCTTCCCGGTCCCGCTCTCGCCGAGGACGAGGACCGTCGAGGGGCTCGCGGCGGCGCGCTTCGCGGTCGCCACGACCGCCTCCATGCGGGGGTCGGCGACGACGAAGCCGCGGTCGCGCGTGTTCTCTTTCAGGAGCGCGTTCTCCTGTCGGAGCGACGTCCGCTCGAGGGCGCGCTTGATCGTCTCCTCGAGGAGCGCGGGCTCGAAGGGCTTGAGCAGGAAGTCGTACGCGCCTTCGCGCATCGCCTCGACGGCCTTCTCGATCGTGCCGTAGGCGGTGATGACGATCACGGTCGTCTCGATCCCCTCGGCCTTGAGACCGCGGAGGACGGAGATCCCGTCGCCGTGCGGCATCTGGAGGTCGAGGAGGACGATGTCGGGCCCGCTCTTCGCGGCCTCGAGCGCCTCCGCGCCGGACGCAGCTTGAACGACCGTGAAGCGCAACCGGAGGCGCTCGGCGAGCGCTTCACGGATCGAGCGGTCGTCGTCGGCGATGAGGATCCGCTTCTTCACAGCTTCACCACGAAGGTCGCCCCCGTGCCCTGGGCCGCGGGCTCGTGGTGGATCTTGCCGCCGTGGAGCTCGACGAGCGACTTCACGATCGCGAGGCCGAGGCCCGTGCCGCGCGGCTTCACGCCGTCCACGGGCGCCTGAGCGAACTTCTCGAACAGACGGCCGTTCGTGATCCCGGGCCCCGTGTCGGTCACGTCGAGCACGGCGGGCACGCGCGCAAAGCTGCCGCGCAGCGGAATCGCGAACCAGAACAGCCCCACGGCGGAGA
>CAZYLP010000283.1:0-8726 GCA_964648345.1 uncultured Planctomycetota bacterium | reverse complement strand
GTTCGTGATCCCGGGCCCGGTGTCGGTCACGCGGAGCTGGTTCTCGGAGACGGCGAGCTCGACCCTGCCGCCCTCGGGCGTGAACTTGATCGCGTTGTCGAGGAGGTTCGACGCCACCCGGTGGAGCAGCGAGCGGTCCACGAAGGCCTTGCCCTCGCCGGTCACGACGACCTCGATCTTCTTCTCGCGGGCGAGCGGCTCGAGCGCGGCCGTGACTTCACGCGCGAGGGCCGCGAAGTCGTGCCACTCGCGCTTCGGGACGACCGCGCCCGCCTCGAGGCGCGCCATCTCGAGGAGGTCGTTCACCATGCGGATCATGCGATCCACGTCGCCCTTCAGGCGTGCGAGCGTCGTGCGCTGCGCGTCGTCGATCGGTCCGAGGACGCCGTCGAGGAGGTTCGCGATCGAGAGGCGGATCGCCGTGAGCGGCGTCCTCAGCTCGTGGGAGACGTTCGCGACGAACTCGGACTTCGCGTCGTCGAGGCGCTCGAGCGAGGCCGCCATGCGGTCGAAGTTCTGCGCGAGCCGCGCGATCTCGTCCGAGCCCGTGAGGTTCGTGCGCGCGGAGAGGTCGCCCTGCTCCATGGTCCGCGCCGCGTTGCTGAGAGTCGCGATCGGTCCGACGATCCTCGCCGCGATCACGACGGAGAGGAGCATGGAGAGAGCGGCGCCGACGCCGACCCACATGCTGACCTGATGCCGGACCTGACCGACGGCCGCGAGCACGCGTGGAGCAGGCTCGCGGACCTCGACGGTCCAGTCGCTCTGCCCGACGGGCCGCCGCTCGACGAGCGCGGGCTCGAAGGCGTCGCCGGCCTCGGCGAGCGTCTTGCCGCCCTTGTCCACGAGACGCACGTGGTAGCCGCCCTGGGCGACCGTGCCGAGGAGCGCCTTCACGCGGCGGAGGTCGAGGTACGCGACGACCGCGCCCGTGTTCGCCTCGCCGCGTGTCATGGGCACCGAGATCGGGAGCGTCGCGAAGCCGGCGCTCTCCTCGAGCTCGCCGACGAACGACTTTCCGAGCTCGAGGGGTGTGCGCACGATCGCCGCGCGCTGGCTCCGCTGGTTCCGCATCGACTGCTGCTGCGAGTACTCCTCGGGGTCGCGCGCCTGGCCGCGCTGCGCGATCCCGTAGTCCTGTTGCTGCGCCTCGCCGAGGAGCTCGCCCGACTTCGCGAAGAACTGGAGCTCGAGGTACGCGTCGGGCGGCTCGACGAGGTTGTTGAGGCGCGTGACCACGGCCTTCCGGCCCTCCTGGGAGAGCCCCTTCGAGCTGGAGAGGTCCTGGGCGAGGAGGCGGCTCACGGTCGTGATCTTCTCGTGGCCGCGCGCCACGAAGTCGCGCACGAGCGAGCCCCCGAGGTCGGCGAGCGCGCGCTCGCGGATCGAGGCGTCGGCGCGCACCGACTGCTCGAGGAGCCGCGTCGTCAGGAAGCCCGCGCCGAGGATCGGGAGCACGCTCGCGGCGACGAAGGTCGCGGCGAGCCGACGCCAGAGCCTGGAACCGAGGAGTCCGAGCATGCCTCTCGCTCCCTGCAACATTAGCACCAGACACACGGAGCGAGTGAACGACGTTCGAGCTATCCTCCGGTGCATGAAGAGGCTCGGACGAATCTCGGCCGTCTTCGTCCTCGCGCTCGGCGCCCCGCTCCTTGCGGGCGAGCTCGATGCCCCCCTCCTCGAGGCCCGGCCTCCCGGAGCGGCGAGCGCGCGGCTCCTCCGCGATCGTCTCCATGATGATCTCGGCGCGGGGCTCGCGGGCGGGATCCCGACCGTGCTCCTCGAAGCGCTGACCGAGCTCGACTCCGGGCGCTTCGGCCGCAACGTGGGCGAGCTCTACGAGCGCTTCGGCTACCTCCGCGTGAAGGGCGACCCGCTCCCCGTCGGGATCTCCGAGCGGCGCGTCCTCGGCGTGCGACTCAGGAACTACAACTGCCTCGCCTGCCACTCGGGGCAAGAGGACGGCCAGCTCGTCGTCGGGGCGCCGAACGTGAATCTCGACTTCACGGGCTTCTACGAGGAGGTCCTCACGGCGATCGCCGCGACGGTGAGGGACGAGAAGTGCAAGCCGCGCTCGTGGGTGAAGCTCCTCGGAGCGGCGCGCGACGCGCGCCGCCGTCAGGGAGAGCGCCTCTCGGCCGTCGAGGCGGCGGCGCTGATCGCGTACGCCGAGGCCGTGACGGAAGGCGAGGGCAGCCCGAAGAAGTCCGACCCCGCGCGAGCCTACGGGCCGGGCCGGACGGTCGTGACCGCGGCCTACAGGAAGCTCCGGTTCGACATGGAGCCCGGTCCCTTCGCGCCCGTGAAGCCGCCCGATCTGTTCGGCGTCCGCGCGCGCTCGGGTCTTTTGTGGACGGGCAACGAGCGCTACGCGGACTCGACGCCGGCGGCCGAGAAGATCGCGCGGAACGGGCTCCTCGTTCCGTGGGTGCAGCTCCACCCGCTGCTCAAGAAGCCGGTGCCCGACGATGCGATCGTCCGGAGGCTCGACAAGCACAGGAAGATGGCCGCGCTCCTCGTCGAGGCCGAGCCGCCGCCCGCGCCGCTGCCGGCGTCGCGCGAGCGGCACGCGCGGGGGCTCGCTCTCTACCGGACCGAGTGCGCGAAGTGCCATGGCGACTACACGCAGAGCGAGCGCGACGGGCAGATCGTGACGCGGATCGCGAGCTACGAGGAGAAGCTCGTGCCGGTAGCGGAGGTCGGGACCGACCCCGCCTATGAGGCGAGCCAGGACGAGGAGTTCAACCGACGGATCGGTGAGACGGCGATCGGGAAGCTCTACTCCGAGAGCAAGGCCGACCATACGTACGTCGCGAGGCCGCTCCTCGGGCTCAGGCTGCGGGCGCCGTATCTCCACAACGGGAGCGTCGGGACGCTCCGGGATCTCCTCGAGGCGCCGGAGAAGAGGCCGGCGACGATCAAGGTCGGATCAGGGAGTCGGGCGCACGAGCGGAACACGACGATCCCCGGGAACCGTGCGACGGGTCACCGTTACGGCGTCGACTTGAAGGCCGCTGAGAAGGACGCACTCGTCGAGTATCTGAAGACGCTTTGAGAGCCTTGTGAGCGACGAGCGGCTTCGGATCCTGGAGAGGGCGTGGCGCGAAGCGCTCAGCCCGAACGCTGAAGCGGCCTACCTTGCCGAGTGTGCGCGCGTCGGACGCCTCAGCGCCAATCGAATGCGACTCGCCGCGCTCGCAGGCCATGAGGCCGCGTGTGTCGCTAGTGGGATTTCGAGACGCCTGTTCGCAACACGCGAAGAGGACGAGGCATGGTTCTCCGACATCGAGATTGAGTTCGGCATGCCATTCGTCGTGAAGGCGGCACTGGAGATCGCTTCTCTGGCGACGTCGGCTCTCCCCGAAGAGGACGAAAGAGACGTGAATCACCTCCAGCGACAGATGGCAGCTGGGGAGCTGTGGCTCAAGTGCCCTTGCGACAAGCATGCGCGCGACTGCATCCGATTGGGTGGAGTGTTGGGGGCGTGCAGTCCCGTGATTCGAAAACTCGCGGCGGTCTTGGTGTGGACGTCGCGCGAGGAGGTTGCGCCTCTCAGACCGGCGTATCCGTTCGCTCACTACGTCGTGGACCTCGTGTATCTCACTTTGGGACTGATCGGCATCGACCGGTCGAGTGCCGAAGCGTGCGTTGGCGACGTGCTTCGCCACTTGATCGCTGCTCACCTGCTTCCGATTGACGGGAGGAGCAGCGCATCGCGAAGCGCTGACAGTTCATCGAGCCGGGAGAGCCCCGCGACCTGAAGCGCAAGCTCCGTGACCCGAAGCGCAAGCTCGGAGAGCCGTGTCCCCTCGTGCGCTTACGGAAGCGGAGACTGAATGACCTCCCTCCCAGCGAGCGCTTCCTGAAGCGCAAGCTCCGCGACCTCCCTCCCAGCGAGCGCTTCCGGAAGCGGAAGCTGCGCGACCTCCCTCCCGGCGCGCGCTTCAGGTCGCGGAACGTGCGCTTTCTGAAGCGGAAGCTCCGCGACCTACATTCCAGCGAGCGCTTCTGGAAGCGGAAGCTGCGCTTCGTCCATCCGAGCAAGCCCGATCGCTCAAACCGAGACGATGCGCGCGGCTACGAGAAATCTCGGAAATCCGTACTCCGAGGGGGGGTCTTCCATCACTACGTGATTGGAGGCCGCGACGGAGCACCTCCGAGATCCGAGGTGGGTCGAACCCCGGGGCCAGGGACTGGTCTCAACTCCTTTTCAACAAGGAGCCACTGTCATGGACAGTCTGCTCAACCTGGAGCTCCAGCTTGCGTCGCTCCTCGCTGGCCTCCGGACCAAACTCCCGGCGACCGGGTCGTACACGGTCGCCGGCGTCACGCGGACTCGCGATGAGCTCGCGGGGGTGGTCGAGGGTTACCTCGACCTCTTCCGTCGCACGCGCGAGACCCACGCGGCGGTGCGCCAGATGGCGCACGAGCGCGACCTCAGCAAGCCCGAGGTGCGGATCTTCATCCAGGAGATCCGCTCCATGCTGAACACGCAGTTCGGCATGGAGAGCCCCGAGCTGCTCGGGTTCGGCTTCCAGCCCCGGCATCGTCGCGCGTCGTCGAGCGCGTCGAGGCCGGACGAGCAGAAGCCCGCGGCGTGAGCGACCACGCCCCTGCGCCGGAGAGCCCTGGGCCCTCGAGCCCTCGGCTCTCCGGCGCGGCCTTCGAGGTCAGTCTCGTTTTGGCCGCTTCTTCAAGTTGTCGAGCGCGCGCTTCTTCGGCTCGGGGTCGGGCCGTCCCTCGTTGGGGTCCACCTCTTCGATCGTCTTCAGCGGCATGGGTGCTATGTCGTTCGGTCGAGCGCACATGTGGCCCGAGGACATCAACTGGCAGGAGAAATGGCGCCACGCCCCGCAGGTGGGACAGACCCAATTGAGGAGCAGAGACCACGAGCCAGAGCACACCTCGCAGTCCGAGCCGGCGATCGCCGGGTCGGGCGCCGCGGGCTGAGTCGGCCTGTTCGCCGTGAGCCGCGCGAGCGCCGAGTGGAACGCCGGGCGCCCAACCGGGACACGGTCGCCCTTCACGAAGGAGGCGTCCTTGCACCCGATCGTCGGACACCGCGCGAGGAGCGCACGGCAGTCCCAGTGGAGGACCGTCTTGCAGCCCGCGCACTCGACGCGCTCGTCGGCGCCCACGCCGCCCTCGACGAGAGCGTCGTGGCAGAACGCGCAGCGGAGCTCGCTCACGTGCGCGGCGGCCGCTTCTTCAAGCGGTCGAGAGCGCTCTTGAACGTCTCCGGATCACGTCCGTCGCCCGGGAGCCGCTTCTTCTCGTCGATCATGAAGGTCCCGTCGCCGGAGTGAAGCACCTCGGTCGGACAACAGTCGAGGTAGGCGCGGCAAACGCGGTGCGCGCGCGTCCCGCAGGTCTGACACTTCCAGATGTCGAACACGAGCTTCTTCGTGCAGACGGGGCAGCGCTTCCTGTCGAGCTCGTCGAGCACGTTGAGCTGGAGCGACCGTTGCCCACTCTCGGTGACCGGCTGCTGCGACACGAGCCGCGAGAGCGCCGCACGGAACGCGGGCCGCATGACCGCGACGCGGCCCTCCTTCTTGAACGTGGCGTCCACGCACCCGATCGTCGGGCATCGCGCGAGGAGCGCGCGGCAGTCCCAGTGGAGGACCGTCTTGCAGCCCGCGCACTCGACGCGCTCGTCCGCGCCCGTCCCGCCCTCGACGAGAGCGTCGTGGCAGAACGCGCAGCGGAGCTCGTTCAATCAGACGAGCGGCAGCGAGGCGCGCTCATAGGTCGTCGTCGTCGAGCCGGATGATCTCCTCGCTCGACGGCCGCCGCTCCTTGCCGGAGGGCTTCTTCTTCACCTTCTCCTCGGAGCTCGAGCCGGCGAGGCCCTGCGGCGGCTCGTCGGGGAGGGGCTTGAGCTTGCCCACGGAGGAGCCCGACTTCCTGAAGCCTTCCCGGGACGCGCTCGACTTCCGCTGCGGCTTCCCGACCTTCGCGCGGAGAGCCTTCGCGCGCTCCTCGTAGTCCTTGAGGCCGACGGCGATCGCGGCCTCGCAGACCTCGAGCGCGCCCTCCGCGTCGCCCTCCTCCTCGAGGACGATCGCGAGGTGCTTGAAGGAGCTGAAGGAGATGCGGACTTTCTTGCCGGCCTTGATCCGCTTCTTCGCCTCGGCGACGACCTCGGGGGCGATGAGCATGTCCTCGCGGCACGCGGCGTCGAAGCGGTCCATGGCCGTCTTCTCGACGTGACGGACGCAGTAGAGATGCTCGACGAGCGCGGAGAGCGCCTCGTGCCGGGCGAGGACGTCGTCGCCCGCGGCCTCGACCTCCTCGCGGAGCTCGTGCTCGCGCTGGCGCGCCTCGTCGCCGCGCACGTCGCTCCCCTCGCCGACGTAGCTCGAGCGGATGTCCGACATGTCGTCCGGGTCGTTCTCGTTCACGTCGAGGATGTCGCTCGGGTCGTCCATGCCGTCGCGGATCTGGGGGAGCTTCCCCGAGGGCGGCACGGGGAAATTCGCGGCGCGGAGAGCGTCCTTCGCGGCCTTGAAGATCTTCTCGTAGAGGGCGGCGAAGTCCCGGGCGCGCGCCTCGGTCTTGAAGACGTCGAACTCCGCGATCGCGCTCTCGTGGCCGCAGATGCAGCGGAGGCGCTTGTCCGGGCTCGGCTTGAAGGAGACGGGGAAGATCCGGCGGCAGAGGCGGCAGTAGATGTGGAGCGTCTGCTTCTTCTTCGACTTCGCGTCGTACTCCTGAGCGAAGGAGGTCTCGGTCTCGTTCGAGCGGTTGTCGTCGGAGGAGCTCATGCTCGGGAGGCCTGACAGTAAGCGGCTTCTGGCCCCGCGGCAAGCCCCCTAGCGGCCGCGGAGGAGCTCGAGGTGCTGGCGCGCGGTCTCGGCCTCGGGGCTGGCGGGCGCCAGGCGGACGACCTCCTCGTAGTCGGCGCGGGCCCCGTCGAGGTCGTTCGCGACGCGGCGGAGGTCGGCGCGGCTCATGCGCGGCCAGAGATAGGCCGGGTCGAGCGCGATCGCCGTGTCGAGCGCCTCGCGCGCGACCCGCGTCTCGCCCTTCTTCGCGAGGAGGTAGGCGCGGTACGCGTGGGCGTGGGCGTTCTTGTCGTCGAGCTCGAGCGAGCGACCGAGATAGGCGAGCGCGTTCTCGTCGTCGTCCGCGTCCATCCGGGCGCTGCCGCGGAGGAACCACGCGCTCGCGTCGCGCGGCGCGAGCTCGAGCGCGCGCACGAAGGCTGCCTCCGCCTCGTCGAACCGCTTCAAGACCTTGAGGCAGTCGCCCTTCATCTTCCAGCCGTACGGGTCGTCGGGCGCGAGCGCCGTCGCCTTCGTGAAGTCGGCGAGCGCGCCCTCCCTGTCCCCGAGCTCGAGCTTGGCGCGGCCGCGGCTCGTGAAGAACGGCCCGAACGGCCGCCGCTCGATCGCCCGGTCGAGCGCGGCGACGACGCCCGCGTGGTCGCCGAGCGCCTTCCGCGCGAGCGCGATCATGTTCCAGGACTCGGGCGAGTCCGCCGGCGTCTCGACCTTCGCGAGCTCCTCGGCGACGGCGATCGCCTCGCGCCAGCGCTGCTGCCGCGCCTCGCAGGTCGCGAGGAGCATGAGCGCCTCGCGGCGACGGCGTGCCGTGCCCGCGCGGGACACCGCGGCGGCGGCCGCCGCGGTCGCCGCGACGTGGTCTCTCGCCTGGAAGTGGGCGACGGTCACGAGGAGCATCGCCTCGAAGCAGTCCGGATCCCGGTCGAGCGCGAGCCGCGCGTCGGCGTGGGCGCCGTCGAGGTCGTTCACCCGTGGGTCGGTCTTGAGCTTGCCGCGGAACGCGATGGCCGCGGGCGACGAGGGGTCGAGCTCGACCGCGCGCGCCGCATCGACGCGCGAACCGGCGAGATCGCCTTGCGCGGCGCACGCGCGCGCCCGCGCCAGCGCCGCGAGCGCCGAGCGCGGGGCCAGGCGGACGGCCTCGTCGGCGTCCTCCCGGCCACCGGGGACGCGGAGGTCGGTCCGGAGCATGGCGCGGCAGGTCCACGCGGCCGCGCTCCGCGGATCCCGCGCGATGATCCGGCTCGCCGCCGAGATGGCCGCGGCGACCTCGTCCGGCATGCCGTAGGGGACGAGACGCGCCGTCGTCGAGACGAGGGCGGCGACGTCATCGAGACGGACGCCTTCCGGGGACGGAGGCACGCTCGCGCCTCGACGCGCGCGCCGCGCCGCGGCGGCACCGAGCGCGAGCGCCACGAGGAGCGCCGCCGCGAGCGGCCACCGTGAGCGGCGCCTCTCGCTGCCTCCCACCTCGAGCGCGCGGAGAAGCGCCGCACCGTCGGCGAAGCGCTCCGCGGGCGAGGCCGCGAGCGAGCGGTGCACGAGCCGCGCGAGCCAGCGCGGCGCTGCCGGGCACGCCTTCTCGACGGGCACGAACCGCCCCGCCTCGACGCTCGCGATGAGCTCGAGCGCGCTCTCGCCCTCGAAGGGCGGCCTCCCCGCGAGGCACTCGTAGACGATCGCGCCGAACGCGAAGACGTCGGCCGCCGGCCAGACGTTCTTGGCGTCGCGCATCTGCTCGGGCGGCATGAAGCCGAGCGTGCCCTTGAGCTCGCCGGTCCTGGAGAGCGCCCCCGAGGTCTCGAGCGAACCGCCGAAGTGCTTCGCGATCCCGAGGTCCGAGACGAGGGCGCGCCCGTCCGGCGCGAGGAGGACGTTCGTGGGCTTCAGGTCCCGGTGCACGATGCCCTTCTCGTGCGCGCGCGCGAGCGCGTGGGC
>CAZYLP010000282.1:0-9775 GCA_964648345.1 uncultured Planctomycetota bacterium | reverse complement strand
CCTTCAAGCTCGAGATCATCGGGAGCATGATCCGGACGTCGCCCTCGGCGCTCGCGCGGAGGATCGCGCGGAGCTGGCGGCGGAACACCTCGGGCTTCTCGTAGAGGCAGTAACGGATCGAGCGGCAACCGAGGAAGGGGTTCTTCTCGGCGTCCATGCCCTCGGGGCGGAACTTGTCCGCGCCGAGGTCGAGGGTGCGGATCACGAGCGGCCGGCCGCCGAGACGCGAGACCGCGTCCTTGTAGGCGGTGTAGTGGTCCTCCTCGGAGGGGTCGGGGTTCTCCTTGTCGTAGAGGAACTCGGTGCGGTAGAGGCCGATCCCGAGGGCGCCGTCGCGGATCGCCTCGTCGATCTCCTCGGGGAACTCGATGTTCGCGAAGAGGCGCATCGAGTGCCCGTCGAGCGTCTCGCAGGGCAGCTCCTTCTCCTCGTCGAGCGAGTGCCGGAACGCCTCGAACTTCTTCTCGCGGTCGCGGGCGCGGGCGAGCGTCGCCTTGTCGGGGTCGACGATGACCTTCCCCTCGACGCCGTCGAGGATGAGCATCTCGCCGCCCTGGACGTCCGATGAGATGTTCCCGAGACCGACCACCGCCGGGATGCCGCGGTTCTGCGCGATGATCGCGGTGTGCGACGTCTTGCCGCCGTGGTCCGTCGCGAAGCCGAGGATCTTCGACTTCGGGAGCTTGGAGGTCTGGCTCGGAGTCAGGTCGCGCGCGACGAGGATCACGGGCTCGGCGAGATCCTCGAGGCTGTTGCCGGCTTCACCGAGGAGCCGCCGGAGGAGCCGGCGCTCCATGTCCTCCATGTCGAGGACGAGCGCCTTGAACTTCGGGTTGTCCGAGCCGAGGAGCTTCTTCTTCCTCGTCCCGACGTAGCGCTGGAGCGCGTGCTCGGGGGACCAGAACTGCTCCTCGATCTTCTGCTTGATGAACTCGAGGAGCGAGCTGTCCTCGTACATCGCGATCTGGACCGCGAGGATGTCGGCGACCTCGCCCTTCACCTCGAGGGCGAGCTTCGACTGCTCCTCCTCCGCGTCCTTGAGCGCGAGCTTGAGACCCTTCTCGAAGCGCTCGTACTCGCGCTGAGCGGCCTCCTTCGTGCGGGTCTTGATGAACCGCTGCTGCGCGCCGACGCGCACGCCCTCTTCGAGCACGAAGGCGGGCCCGACGACGACGCCCGCGTTGACCGGGATCCCCTTCTTCAGCTTCAAGCAGCGGATAGTCTACACGGGTCATGGCCGAGGCAATCGTCTTCACGATCTACATGCTGGGCATGTGCACGATGTACTTCGGGCTGCCCACGATCGCGCTCGCCTGGCTGCTCCTCGGCGGGAAGATCTTCTCGCGGCGGCTCGGGAGCACGAAGTACGCGTCGATCGAGGAGCTGACCGACGACCTCCTCCGCCGCATCGGCTTCGCGTCGCCGATCGTCATCCGTGCGGCCCGGCTCGACAAGCTCCGCATCGAGGGAGCGATCCCGCAGGGGAAGCGGCGAGCGAGCGTGAGCTTCTTCGCGACCCCCTCGCTCCGCTGGAACACGAAGCACGTCCGCTTCCAGCTCGAGGTGGACCGGGTCGTGAAGGCGTCCTTCCGGCCCAACTGGTTCAAGGGCTTCCTCACGGGCACCACCGACCAGGAGCGCGTGAACCGCGCCTTCGCGCACGACCCGGGCATGCGCGAGGCGCTCGAGACGCTCTTCCGCACCCACTCGATCGAGCACGTCCTCATCTGGGACGGGAAGGTCCACGCGACGGCGCGCCTCGCGAGCGTCGGCCCCGAGGAGTACCTCACGATCCTCCGGCTCCTCGACCGGATCGCCGCCTCGTTCGAGCCGGTGCGGCTCAACGTCCGCGTCCTCGGCGGCGAGCGCCGCGCGCACGGAGGCATGACCGGCGAGGCGCGCTGCGGCTTCTGCCACGACCACGTGACGGGCGAGGAGCCGGACCTGGTCGCCTGCGCGCTCTGCGGGACGGTGCTCCACGACGCCTGCTGGAACGAGCTCGGACGCTGCCCCGTGCTCGGATGCACGGGCGTGAAGCCGGAGCGCGGAGCCGCGGTTCGCGCATGAGCGTGGACACACCCGAGGAGTTCCTCGAGCGACTCCAGGGCTCGCTCGACATGCATCGCGCGGGTCACCATCAGATCGAGGGCCGCTTCGGCCCCGAGCGCCGGGGCGTGCTCGTGCGCGTGGAGCTCCCGGACTCGCTCATCTTCAGGGTCGAGCTCGGCGGCGGACCACCGATGCGCTTCACGCGGGAGGGGCCCGTCTCGTGGCTCAGGAAGAAGCTCGGTTACAAAGAGCTCCAGCTCGGACACCGGAGGTTCGACGACCAGGTCTTCATCGACGTGCGTGACCGCGAGAAGGCGAAGGACGCTCTCGTGCGCGGGCTCGAGCTCCAGAAGGGGATCCTCGAAGCGTTCGAGGCGTTCAAGGCCACGTCCGTGATGTTGAGGGACGGCGCGCTCGAGCTGCGCATGCCGCTCGACCCGCTCCGGCGCGTGCGCGAGTATCCCAGGCTCCTCGAGACGCTCCTCGCCGCGGCGCGGGCCTACGACCGGGTGAACGTCCACGTGAAGGTCCTCGACAAGGTCGCCCTCGCGGTCACGAGCCACAAGGGGACCGCGCGGTGCGCCTACTGCCACGAGGACGTGACCGGACAGGAGCCCGACCTCGTCGTCTGCGAGGTGTGCGGCACCGTCCTCCACGCGGGTTGCCACGACGAGCTCGGGAAGTGCCCGATCCTCGGCTGCCCGGGCACGAAGCCCGAGCGCGGAGGAGCGACGCGGACCTAGAGCGCGTAGGATCGGCGACGTGGAACCGTGCCTCCTCGTGACGCTCCTCGTCGTCGGCTTCGGGGTCATCGTCTACCGCGCCAACGCCGCGACTGGCCGGAGGGGCCTGACGCTCGACACGGCCCGCGAGCGCTTCGTCGAGGCGCTCGAGCGCGCGCTCGACATGCCGGCGTCGGACGGCCTCATCGAGGGGACCATGGACCCCGGCGCGCGCCGCGTGACGGCGCGGGTCGAGGCGCTGCCCGAGCCGCTCGTCATCTTCACGGTCGAGATCGGCAAGGGGCCGAAGATGCGCCTCACGCGCGAGAACAGCAAGACCGCGCTGGGGAAGCTCCTCGGCCAGATCGACGAGGTGCAGGTCGGCGACCTCGAGTTCGACGAGACGATCTTCATCGAGTCGGACGACGGCGAGCGGACCAGGAAGCACCTCGTGAAGGGGAAGGAGTTCCGCCAGAAGGTCCTCCGCGCCTTCGAGCACTTCGGCGTCTCGTCCGTCGAGGTGAAGCGCGGCTTCATCGAGGCGCGCGTCCTCGTCGCGAGCCTCCGCCGCATGCAGGACTACCGGCGGCTCCTCGTGCTCCTCGCCCGGACCGCGAGCGCGTACGACCGCGTGAACATCAAGGTGCGGGTCCTCGGACGCGACGGCCTCGCGCTCGCGGGGAGCACCGGGCGCGCGCGGTGCGCTTACTGCCACGAGAGCGTGACCGGCGAGGAGCCGGATCTCATCGCGTGCGAGGTCTGCAGCACCGTCCTCCACGAAGCTTGCTACGAGGAGCTCGGGCAGTGCCCGATCCCCGGGTGCAAGGGCACGAAGCCCGAGCGAGCGGCTCGCGAGCGGGGCTGAGTCTTGGTATCAGACTTGCCACGGGCGGCGGGCCATGGACTGGGATCCGGACGTACACATGCGCATCGACGCGGCGCTCCACGCCGCGGAGGCGCGCACCGACGCCGAGCTCGTCGTCGCCGTGGAGCGCTCCTCGGGCAGCTACCGCGACGTGGACTGCCTCGCGGGGACGGTCGCGGGCGCGCTCGTCGTCCTCGCCATGCTCGGCGCGCATCTCGGCGTGGTGGACCTCGCCGACGAGTGGGTCGTCGCGCCCGCGGTCGCGGCCTACGTCGCCGCGCTCGCGCTCTCGAGCCGCACCTTCTTCCTGCGGCGTCTCCTCACGTCGGAGGCGCGCCGCGCGGAGCAGGTGCGCGAAGGCGCGCGCGTCGCGTTCGTCGAGGAGAGGATCCACGCGACCGCCACGCGGAACGGCGTCCTCTTCTACTTCTCCGACATGGAGAACGGCTGCGAGATCGTCGCCGACCACGGCGTCCGCGCCCGAGTGGACGACGGCACCTGGCACGCCATCGAGCAGAAGCTCCAGGCCGCGGCCCGCGAGGACGCGCTCGTGCCCGCGATCGAGCGCGCGCTCGCGGGCGTCACGGACCTCCTCGCCACGAAGATCCCGCGCACGCACGAGCGGACCAAGGACGAAGTCGAGCGCCGGCTCCGGGTGCGGCGTTGAGCGGAGCGAGGGTCGGCCGGAAGCTCGCCGACCAGGAGTGGCTGCGGAAGCTCGAGTCCGCGGTCGCGACCGCGGAGCAGCGCACGCGCGGCGACATCCTCGTCGTCGTCGAGGGCTCCTCCGAGACCTACCGGGACGTGGACCACGGGCTCGCCGCGCTCGCCGCGACGGCCGCGCTCTTCGCGGTCGTCTTCCTGCCTCACATCGAGGTGGACCACCTCCTCGTGCTCCCGCTCCTCGCCGCGATCTACGTGGCGGTCCTCGCCATCGCGAGGCGCGTCCCGCTCCTCCGCCGGGCGTTCACCTCGCGCACGCGGCGGATCCGCGCGGCTCGACGCGGGGCCCGCCTCGCCTTCTTCGAGGAGAACGTCGCCGCGTCGCCGGCCCGCTGCGGCGTCCTCCTCTACTATTCGCTCCTCGAGGACGACGCCGAGATCCTGGCCGACGTGGGTCTCGACGGGCTCGTGTCGCGCGACGCGTGGGAGGGCATCGAGCGCCGGATCCGCCAGGGCGGGCGCCCGCTCGACGAGGCGCTCCTGTTCGCCGTCGCCGAGATCGGCGCGGAGCTTGCACGCGTGGCGCCGCCGAACGCGGACGGACTCGCCGTCGAGCGCCTCCCGGACCATGCGAGGGTGAGACTTTGAGGAAGGCCCTGAAGCGACTGGCGTCGCTCGTCGCCGCGCTCGTCGTCCTCCTCGCGCTCACCGCGGACGCGGAGGCGAAGCTCGGAGGCGGCCAGTCCTTCCGCGGCGGCAGCGGCGGCACGCGCTCCACGCGCAGCTCCTCGACGCGGAGCAGCTACTCCTCGACGCGGAGCAGCTACTCGTCGAGCAGCCGCGGCAGCTCCTCCTCGCGGAGCAGCTACTCCTCGCGGCCGAGCTCGTCGGGCTCGAGCCACCACCACTACTCCTCGCGCTCCTACTCCTCGCACTCGACGCCGATCAACTGGGGCGGCTTTCTCCAGGAGTTCCAGCTCTCGAGGGGCTGCTGCGTCCTCATCGTGATGGCGGTCCTAGTGATCGGGATCATCTGGTTCCTCAACGCGAGCCGGCCCTACCGTCCGATGCTCCGCGAGCACCGGCGGACCTACCGCGCCGCCGAGCCCGCGAGCGTCACGACCCAGGGCGACTCGGCGTGGCTCTGGAAGCTCAGGAAGCAGGACCCGAACTTCTCGCTCCCCGCGTTCCTCGACTTCACGGTGCTCCTCTACATGCGCGCCCAGGAGCGCCTCGAGGCGGTGCGGCCCTACGTCCTCCCCGACGCGCTCTCGGGCATCCCGCGCATCTCGGGCGCCGAGACGGTCTGCGTCGGCGGCGCGAACGTCCTCCACGCGGAGATGTCGGGCAAGAGGATCCGCCTCCCCGTCCGCCTCGAGACGAGCGCGACGCTGCCCGACGGACGCACCGTCTGCTCGCACGAGACGTGGTGGTTCGTGCGGCCGAAGGACCTGATCTCTAAGGCGCCCGAGGTCATGACGAAGCTCGGCTGCCCGTCGTGCGGCAACCCGGGCGAGTGCAAGACCGACGGGAGCTGCCGGCGCTGCGGCGAGGTCGTGACCGACGGCAGGTTCGGCTGGGCCGTCCAGAAGGTGGACGTGGACAAGCGCTGGACGCAGCGCGCCGACGAGATCGGCTCGAGCGGCGGCGACGGCACGGCCCCGCCGACGGCGATCGACGCGCGCCTCGCGTCCGAGAAGCGCGCCTTCCTCGCGCGCGACCCGAGCTTCTCGTTCCAGGCGTTCGAGAAGGACTGCGTGCGGACCTACCTCGCGCTCCAGCAGGCGTGGACCGAGAAGAAGTTCGAGGACGCGCGGCCGTACGAGTCGGACGCGATCTTCCAGACGCACCGCTACTGGATCGAGGCCTACAAGCGGCACCGGCGCACGAACGTCCTGAAGGACGTCCAGGTGAAGAAGATCCAGACCGTGAAGGTCGCGCGCGACGCCTTCTTCGACGCGATCACCGTGCGGATCTGGATGTCGATGATCGACTACACGAAGGACGACGTGACCGGGAAGGTCCTCTCCGGCAGCGAGTGGGCGCGGAGCGAGTCCACCGAGTACTGGACCTTCGTCCGCCGCTCGGGGGCCCAGCAGCAGCTCCGGTCGAAGGACCCGGGCAGGAGCTGCCCTTCGTGCGGCGCGCCCGTGAAGATCAACATGGCGGGCATCTGCGAGCACTGCGAGACGAAGGTCACGAGCGGCGAGTTCGGCTGGGTCCTCTCCCGGATCGACCAGGACTCGGTGTACGAGGGCTGATCACTTCTTGTAGGCGTCGAGGCCCTTCTTCACGAAGTCGAGGAACTCCTCGAGGCTCGACGCGCCCGTCTGGCCCGAGAGCACCTTGTCCGTCTCCGGATCCACGACGTAGTAAGCCGGGATCACCGTCGAGCCGAACTTCTCGATCTGGGTCTTGAGGTTCGCCTGCTCCTCGGGCGAGGGCGCCTGTTGATACAGGGCCGCGAGCTCGAGGCGCTTGAACACTTCCTGAACTGGGGGAGCGACGAGCACGGTCGCTTCCATCTTCCGGCAGTTCGGTCAGGCGTCGCCCGTGAACTCGATGAAGAGCGGCCGCTTCGAGCGGAGGGCCGCCTCGCGCGCCTTCTCGTAGCTCGCGGTGCGCGGGAGGTGGAAGCCCTTCCCCGCCTTCGCGACCTTGCCGATCGAGCCGGGGTACGGCTCGGGCGGCAAGAACGCGGCCAGGTTCGCCGCGACCTCGTGCCGCACGACCGCGAAGACGCCCGGGCCGCGCTCGGGGATCGTGATCCCGCGGAGAGCGTCCGCGACGTAGCAGGTGAGGAGCAGGAAGGGGACGGCGCGGAGCCACGCCTTCGGCTGGAACTTGGCGGCGGGCTCGGTCGCGTCCTCGTCGTGCGCGAAGCGGATCACGTGCGCCACGTAGAGCGTCATGAAGACGCCGCACGCGACCCAGATCGCGAGGAAGACCTCGCGGGTCAGCACACCGGCGCGCCAGTAGAGGTCGGCGTTCGAGAAGAACTTGAGGGCCGCGGCGACCTCGATGACGCCGAGCACGACCTTGAAGGTCTTGAACCAGCCGCCCGAGCGCGGGAGCGACTTGAGCGCGCCCGGCACGAGCGCGAGGACGAAGAACGGCGCCGCGGTCGTCGCGCCGAAGACGGCCGTCGCGAGGATCACGCTCCCCGGCGTCGGCGTCGCGAGCCCGGCGGTGAGCACGCCGAGGATGAGCGGCGCGCCGCAGGTGTAGCTCGTGAGCACGAAGAAGAAGCCCATGAGGAAGAGCGCGGGGAGCGGGACGCCGCTCTCGCCCGGGGCCGCGGTCGCCTTCGCCTTGTCCACGCTCCGCTCGACGAACGCGCGGAGGAACTCGGGGAGCTGGATCTCGAAGTAGCCGAAGAACGAGAGCGCGAAGTAGACGAAGAGCGCGCCGATCGCGAGGTTGAGCGGCCCGTTCGTCGCGATCTGGAGGACGATGCCCTGACCCTTGTTCCCGAAGACGGCCTGGATCAGGCCGCCCACGAGCGCGAAGGAGACGATGATCCCGAGCGCGTAGGTGCTCGCGCGGAAGACGGACTGGCCGCGCGAGAGCTTCTTCCCCTTCGAGAAGATCGAGATCGTGATCGGGATCATGGGGAGCGTGCACGGCATCAGGATGTTGAGGAGGCCGAGCGAGATGGACGTGAGGATGAGCGCCCACGTGCCGCCCGTCGCCGTCGCCGTCGTCGTCGTCGCCGAGGCCGTGTCCACGGGCGCGACCTCGCCCGCCGGGAGCAGCTCGAGCGTGAGCTCCTTCTCCTCGCTCCCCGGCACGCAGACGTGCTCGTCGCACACGAGCCAGCTCGCGCGGGCCTTGATCTTGACGGCGCCCTGCGCGCCCGCGGGCGCCGTCACGGCGCGCGAGAGCTTGACCTTCCCCTCCCAGAGGTTGGCCTGGCCGATCTCGTCCTTCCCCGTCTTGGCGGGCGGAGGCCCCGAGAGATCGCCCGCCTTGAAGCCGGGCGGGAGCTCGAGCTCGAGCTTCGTCAGGCGGTCGCCCTCGGTGCCGGGAGCGTAGATGTGGAACGTCGGGCGCACGAAGAGGTCGGCCTCGACGTGGAACGTCGAGCCCGCGGCGACCTTGGCCGGAGCCGTCAGGTTCGCGATCACCGGCCCCGACTCGGGGAGCTCGATCTGCGGGCCGATGCCGACCGCGGGCGGCGCGACCTCGAGCGCGAGCGTGAAGGGGACGCGCTTCGGCATCTCGCAGGTCTTGTCGTCGCACGCCTGGTAGGTGAGCTCCCCCGCGAGCTGCCGCGGGCCGAGCGCGGCGTCCTTCGCGACCTTGAGCGTCCAGACGAGCTCGAAGGTGCCCTCGAGGACGCGCGCCTTGCCGACGCCCTCGATGTCCAGCTCGTGGACCTCGCCGCGAGGAACGAACGCGCCCGCCGTCACGCCCGGCACGTCGGGCTCGAGCTTGACGGTCGTCGGGAGCCCCTCCTTCGAGTCGGGGGAGTAGACATGCCACTTCTTCGAGACCGTGACCTTGAAGACGACCTCGATCGAGTCGCCCGGGGCCGCCGAGGCGGAGGAGAGGCGGGGCTCGACCTTGACGGACGCCGGCTCGGCGACCGCCGGGGCGGCGGCGAGGAGCAATGCGGCCGCGATGAGGAGCGGCTTCCTCACGGACATGGCGCCGATCTTAACTCTCTCGGCGACTGTAGCGCGTCCGATAGTCCGTTCTATTCCCGCCGCTTGGGGGCTTCGCCCCCAAACCCCGAGACCGGTCCTCGCGGCACCGCAAACGGCGCGGTGCCGCTGCGGCGGGGGGGCGGGCCCCCCGCGCCCCCCTGTCTGTTCCTTGACGAGATGGGGGTGGAAGCCCCGGAAGTCTTGTTGCGCGCGGTTTCCAACCTGGGCTAGGTTCTGGAAGGCCCCGGGGGCACGGCTATACTGCGCCGGGGACGGGACGGAGCATGAACCCGAAGATCTTCACTTCGACCGAGGCGAACCGGATGCTCCCGCTCGTGGGAGCCATCGCCCGCGGGGCCGTGCAGACGTGGAAGCTGCTCCAGACGGCGAAGCGCGAGCTCAGGAAGACGAGCGCGCGCCGCCCCCGCGTGGACGAGTCCGGCGCCGCCCGGGCCGTGGCCGAGGACGACCGGATCAAGAACGACATCCGCGACCTCGAGCGCCAGCTCGAGGAGGCGCGGGGCGAGCTGGAAGAGCTCGGGTGCTACCTCCGCGACGCCGAGAAGGGCCTCATCGACTTCCCCGCCTTCGTCGGCGCCGAGCTCGTCTACCTCTGCTGGTTCCCCGACGAGCCGTCGGTCACTCACTACCACGGCATGCGGGAGGGCTTCATCGGCCGCAAGCCCATCCCGCCGGAAGTCACTTCTCGCCGCTAGGAGGCGACTTCTTCTTGCCGTCCCGCTGCGCCGTCGCGAGCGCGCGGCGCAGCAGGGACTCGATCTGAGCGTTGAGGCTCCTCAGGTCGTCGTCCGCCCAGCGCTGGACGG
>CAZYLP010000281.1:4853-9775 GCA_964648345.1 uncultured Planctomycetota bacterium | reverse complement strand
AACGAGAACGAGAACGAGAACGAGAACGAGAA
The DNA here is from genome assembly GCA_964648345.1 of uncultured Planctomycetota bacterium. GTDB lineage: Bacteria > Planctomycetota > J058 > J058 > JACQDU01 > CAZYLP01. The sequence goes on along the minus strand of CAZYLP010000281.1, from coordinate 9,743 downwards.
CGAGAACGAGAACGAGAACGAGAGTCGGCAGCACCGACGGACATCCGGCAGCGTTCGTGGTGTCCGCGTGACTTGCGATCGGGCACGGAGGCTGCTCCGCGCCCGCGCATGGCTCGAGCTCCGCGCATCCTCGCTCTCCTCGCCGCGACAGCGCTCCTCGCGGGGTGCCCGATCCGGCCGCCCCATCACTACGACGCCACCTCGATGACCCAGGTCGTCGTCTCTCCGGCGAATCGAGACGTCGTCCTCGCGGTCCACCGCGAGAGGATCGAGCGCTCGACGGACGGCGGACGAACCTGGCTCGCGAGCCTGGCGCAGCCGTCCTACTCGTCGGTCGCGTGGAGCGGATCGCGGGCGTGGGCGGTCGGCAGCGCGGGGACCGCGCCGCCTGCGGCGTACACGAGCCTCGACGGCGGCCTCACGTTCGTCGCGGCGACGGCTCTCCCCACGACGAGCACGAGCCCCGGCCAGGTCGGCGCCGACGCGGGCGACGACCGGCACGCGACGGTCGCCGTCCCGGACGGAGCGGGCGGCGTCGTCGCCACGACCTTCGACGCCGGCGTGACGTGGACGGCCGCGGCGATCCCGAGCGCTCCTTACCTCGGCGGAGCCCGCCGCGTCGCGATCGACCCGACGGACGGGACGCGCGTCTGGGTCGCGTTCGACCGCGTGCTCATGAGCTCGACGGACTCCGGGCGTACGTTCGTGCCGTCGACCGCTCCGGTGACGACGATGACCCTGAACGACGTGGCGGCGATCGGCAGCCTCATCTACGTCTCCACCTACCACCGGCTCGTCGTCTCGGAGGACTCCGGCGCGACGTGGAGCGAGCGTCCGCTCGACTCCCCGACGATCTTCCCCTACGCCGTCGCGGTTCATCCGGCGACGCCCGCGACCGTGCTCGCTCTCGCGCAGGACGGCGTGCACCGCTCGACGGACGCGGGGCGGAGCTTCACGCTCCTCCACCCTCCGCAGCGCTACGTGAGGTCCGGGTCCGTGATCGCGATCGCGCCGTCGGATCCCTCGACGATCTACATCGAGCGCGAGCGCTCGACGGACGCGGGTGCGAGCTGGACGGAGCTCGGGCTCTTCGACTTCGCGCCGCGCACGCCGCTCTCGGGGCTCTGAGCCATGAAGCGTGGCCTGCTCGTCGCCGCTCTCCTCGTCGCCGGCGTCCTCGGCGCCGGCTGCTACCCGAGCCCGACGCGCCGGTACCCCGACGCGACGTCGATCGACGGCCTCGCCGTGGACCCGGCGAACCAGGACGTCGTGACCGCGCTCCACGCGGGACGCATCGAGCGCTCCGCCGACGGAGGCCTCACCTGGAACGTCGAGCCCGCCTTCGCCGAGCTCGAGGCGATCGCGGCGAGCGGCTCGACGATCTACGGCCTCGCGACGAACCACGTCGCCGGCGCGCACCCGACCACGTCGGTCTGGCGGAGCGACGACCTCGGAGACACGTTCGTCCTCGCGGGCTCCTTCACGGCCGGGCCGTCCGGTCTCCCCTACAGGATCGCGGCGCTCGACTCCCGGAGCGTCGTCGTCTCCGTCAACGCGCAGACTCCCTTCATCGTCCACACGAGCGACGGAGGGGCCACGTGGACGGCGGCGACCGTCTCGTCGGCCTCGGTCGGCAACTCGTTCTCGCCGCTCGTCGTCGCGGGCGACCGCGCCGACGCCCAGGTCGTGTACGTCGGCGGCTCCTCGTGGCTCCTCCGTTCGACGGACGGAGGCTCCGCGTTCTCCGGCATGAACCCGCCGGTCGTGGGCGAGCCCGTCGCGGACATCGCCGCGTCGGGGAGCTCGCTCTTCGCGGCGACGCCGCGGGGGCTCGGCGTCTCGACCGACCGCGGTGGGACGTGGGCGATCCGCCCCGTCGGCTCCGGAGGCGCCGTGCTCACGGTCGCGCTCGATGAATCGACCACGCCCCGGCGGGTGTACGCGACGCTCGACCGGGGAGGTCTCTACGCATCCACGGACGACGGTCTCACCTTCACGCTCATCCTCCCCACCGGACGCGGGCCGATCATCGCGCGCGGGCCCGTGCTCTACCTCCACGGGACTCGCACGGCGGACTCCGGCACAACCTTCCGCCCCTTCTCGCCTTTCGACTACGTGGCCTGGGTCACGGTCTACTGATCTCGGCGCTAACATCCGCGTCCGACATTCGCGCGATTTCGTTTGACTCCCTGCGCAACCTCCCTATAATCGTGCACTTCCAGCTTCGGCTGGGATAGCCGTAACTCCCTGTATCGTAAGCAGATCAGCGTTTCGGCGCTGTCCGCGCCGACCGAGGGCCCAACGCGAGTTGGCCCCGTGAAGCTCGCGAGATCAGGCGAAAACGGCAAGCGACCAGATCAAGACACTTTCCGTGTCGCGACCCCTGGGATCACTCCCGGAGGCCCGCGGCGGAAGCCTGCGTCCGGCCCAGTGCCGGAGCAGCACGAGGTGGAACATGGCGGGCGAGAAGATCCGGATCCGTATGGAAGCGTACGACCACGAGATCCTGGACCAGTCGGCGATCAACTTGGTCGAGAAGGCCAAGGAGACCGGCGCCAAGGTCGCGGGGCCGATCCCGCTCCCGACGGGCATCGAGCGGTACACCGTCCTCCGCTCGCCCCACGTCGACAAGAAGTCGCGCGAGCAGTTCGAGATCAGGACGCACAAGCGCCTGATCGACATCACCGAGCCGACCTCGAAGACCGTGAACGCGATCTCCAACGTGCAGATGCCCGCGGGCGTCCACATCACGGTGAAGGCCTAAGCCATGAACGCTCTCCTCGGCAAGAAGCTGCGCATGACGCAGCTCTGGAACGACAAGGGCGAGATGATGCCCGTCACGATCATCCAGGCGGGTCCCTGCCAGGTGGTCCAGGTCAAGTCGAAGCAGGCGAAGGACGGCTACAACGCCGTCCAGCTCGGCTTCGACGAGCTCGCCCCGCGCAACGAGGGCAAGGGCACGCCCCGCGCCGACAAGCCGACGATCGGCCACTTCAAGAAGAACAACGCGTCCCCGAAGCGCTTCCTCAAGGAAGTGCGCCTCAAGGACGGCGACAAGCTCCCCGAGCCGGGGACGACGATCAAGGTGGACGCGGTGTTCGCGCCGCCGCAGCTCGTCGACGTGATCGGCACGTCGAAGGGCCACGGCTTCGCGGGCGTCGTCAAGCGTCACCACTTCTCGGGCGGCTTCCGCTCGCACGGCTCCAAGAGCTGGCGCGACCCGGGCTCGGTGTCGTCGAACCAGTGCCCCGGCCGTCTCTGGCCCGGCAAGCGCCTCGGCGGCCACATGGGCGACGCGCGCCGCACGGTCCGCAACCTCGAGGTCATCAAGGTCGAGGCCGAGCACAACCTCCTCTACGTGAAGGGCGCGGTCCCCGGCGCGACCGGCGGGTACCTGTTCATCGAGAAGGCGAAGGCCGCGCGGCCCAAGGGTCCGGCGCAGCCGGGCAAGGGCGGCGCCAAGAAGGCCGCGGCGAAGAAGTAAGGGAAAGCCATGACCACCGAGAACAAGCCGGCCAGCCACCAGCTCAAGATCAAGAACAAGACCGGCGGTGACGCGGGCGCGGTGACCATCGACGAGGCGACCCTCGGCGGGATGGTCAAGAACCGCCTGATGCACGCGGCGGCGGTGATGTACCACGCCAACGAGCGCTCGGGCACGCACTGCACCAAGTTCCGCTCCGAGATCGCCGGCTCGACGAAGAAGCTCTACCGCCAGAAGGGCACCGGCCGCGCGCGCGCGGGCTCCCGCAAGGCGGGCCAGCGCAAGCACGGCGGCACGATCCACGGCCCCCGTCCGCGGAAGTACGGCTTCGAGATGCCGAAGAAGCAGCGCCGCGCGGCGCTCAACTCGGCGGTCCTCGGCAAGATCAAGGACAACGAGGTCCAGCTCGTCGACTCATTCGGCCTCTCGGATGTCAAGACGAAGGCCATGAACGAGGCGCTCAAGGCGACGGGCCTCGTCAAGAAGGGCGAGCGCACCTCGCTCCTCATCCTCACGGACGGGATCGACAAGAACGTCCACCTCTCCTCGCGGAACATCGAGGGCGTCGAGGTGATGCCGGTCCAGGACGTGAACGCCCGCGAGATCCTCAAGCACAAGACCGTCGTCTTCACGAAGGCGGCCTTCGAGAAGTTCAACCAGATGGCGACGCGCCACTACGAGAAGCGCGTCCGCCGCGCGGCCAAGCCGAAGGAGACCGCCGCGGCGGCTCCCGCCGCGGCCGGGGGTGCCAAGTGATCCAGGACGTCTACGCGATCATCAAGCAGCCGATCGTCACCGAGAAGTCGACGATCGCGACCGAGCGAGCGAACGCCTACACGTTCCTCGTCGACATGCACGCGAACAAGATCGAGATCAAGCAGGCGATCGAGAAGATCTTCAAGGTCAAGGTCGAGAAGGTCCGCACGCAGGTGCGCAAGGGCAAGCCGCGTCGCGTGCGTTTCCAGATGGGCTACCAGCCCGACTGGAAGCGCGCGGTCGTGACCCTCGCCGAGGGCCAGAAGATCGAGATGGGGACCTGATCCATGGGAGTCAGAAACTACCGCCCGACCTCCAACGGTCGGCGCGTCGGTCAGGTCTCCGACTGGGCTGACCTGACCCACAAGTGCAAGAACGAGCCGATCAAGAAGCTCGTCGAGAAGATCGCCAAGACCGGCGGACGGAACAACCACGGCCAGGTGACCGCGCGTCACATGGGCGGCGGGCACGTCCGTCTCTGGCGCAAGGTCGACTTCAAGCGCCGTCACGACGACATCCCGGCGAAGGTCCTGCAGGTCGAGTACGACCCGAACCGCACGGCGCGCATTGCGCTCATCGCGTACGCCGACGGGACGCGCAGCTACATCCTCGCGCCGCTCACGAGTGACGATGGCGCGATCGAGCTCTTC
>CAZYLP010000281.1:0-4843 GCA_964648345.1 uncultured Planctomycetota bacterium | reverse complement strand
GGTCGTCGCCGTCGAGTACGACCCGAACCGGACCTGCCGCATCGCGCGGGTTCACTACGCCGACGGTCTCAAGTCCTACATCCTCGCGCCGAAGGACCTCAAGGCCGGCGACGAGGTGATCTCGGGCGAGAAGCAGGAGATCAAGCCGGGGAACTCGATGCCCCTCCGCGCGATCCCGACCGGCATCCCGCTCCACTGCGTCGAGCTCCAGCCGAAGCGCGGCGGGCAGCTCGGCCGCTCGGCGGGCGTCTCCGTCCAGCTCCTCGCGAAGGACGACGACGAGTACGGCACGATCACGCTGCCGTCGGGCGAGGTCCGCAAGGTCCACCTCGACTGCCGCGCCACGATCGGCGACCTCGGCAACATCGAGCACAACACGATCACCGTCGGCAAGGCGGGCCGTCACCGCCACATGGGCTACCGGCCCTACAGCCGCGGCTCCGCGCGTAACCCCGTCGACCACCCCATGGGTGGCGGCGAGGGCCGTCGCGCCGGTGGCCGTCACCCGATCGGCCCGGGTGGCGTCCTCTCGAAGGGCGGCAAGACGCGCAAGCCGAAGGCGCGCTCGAACGAGTTCATCATCCGCGGCCGCAAGAAGAAGAGGGCCAAGTAATCATGGGACGCTCGCTCAAGAAGGGGCCCTTCGTCGACGCCAAGCTGATGAAGAAGGTCCTCAAGCAGAAGGAATCGAACGACCGCTCGCCGCTCAAGACGTGGTCGCGGCGCTGCACGGTCGTGCCGGAGATGGTGAACCACACGTTCGAGGTTCACAACGGCAAGAACTTCCAGAAGGTGTTCATCGTCGAGGACATGGTCGGGCACAAGCTCGGCGAGTTCTCCGTCACGCGCGTCTTCCGCGGCCACACGCAGAAGAAGGCCGTCGCGGCCGGTCCGGGCGTCGGCCCCGGCGGCGCTCCCCCGGCTCCGGGCGGGAAGGGCTGATCCACCATGACCAAGATGGGCCTCGTCCCCAACCACCAGGTCAAGCGCAAGAACACGGACGAAAACGCCGCCGAGTTCCGCGCGATCCACTGGAACGCGAAGATCTCGCCGCGCAAGGCTCGCCTCGTCATGGCGCAGGTGCGCGGGCTCCCCGTCAGCGAGGCGCTCGACATCCTCAAGTTCGACCGTCACCGCGGCGCGTACCTGATCGACCGCGTCCTCAAGAGCGCGATCGCGAACGCCGACCAGGCGATCACGAACGGCAAGATCCGCTCGGGCGGCGGCGACCTCCTCGACCCGCAGCCCGAGGTGGACGTGGACGACCTCTACATCCACGACGCGCGGATCGACGACGGCCCGCGCCTCAAGCGGTGGAAGCCCCGCGCGCGCGGTCAGGCTTACCCGTACCAGAAGTACTACGCTCACATCTCCATCCGGCTCCGTCCGCGTCCTCCCGCGCCGGCGCCCCTGAAGAAGAAGCAGGCGGCCGCGGCCCCTGCCGGGAAGAAGTAGGCCGTGGGTCAGAAGGTTCGTCCGACCGGGTTCCGCGTCGGCATCACCGACGACTGGCGCTCGCGCTGGTACGCGAAGAAGAAGGACTTCGGGGCCCTCCTCGTCGAGGACCAGAAGATCCGCGAGTTCGTCAAGAAGGAGTACGGCTTCGCGGGCATCCCGCGCGTCGACCTCGAGCGCAAGACCGAGGGCGGCGAGGTGACGGTGATCATCCGCACGGCTCGTCCGGGCGTGATCATCGGCCGCAAGGGCGCGAAGGTCGACAAGCTCAAGGCCGACCTCGCGGCGCTCACCCAGAAGAAGGTCGACCTCAAGATCATCGAGATCGACCGGCCCGAGCTCGACGCTCAGCTCGTGGCCGAGGGCGTGGCCGAGCAGCTGAAGAAGCGCATGAGCTTCCGCCGCGTCATCAAGAAGTCGCTCGAGCTCACCATGGGCGCGGGCGCTCTCGGCTGCAAGCTCCAGGTCGCGGGCCGTCTCGGCGGCCACGAGATGGCGCGCACCGAGCACAGCCACGAGGGGTCGATCCCGCTCCAGACGCTCCGCGCGGACATCGACTACGGGTTCGCCGAGGCGTTCACCACGCACGGCGCGATCGGCGTGAAGTGCTGGATCTACCGCGGGCTCCTCGCCCCCGGCCAGAAGAAGCGCTACACGTCGGCCGCCAAGCCGGTCACCGAGGGCCAGGAGGGCGCCGAGGGCGCCGCTTCGGCCGGCATGGGCGGCGAGGGCGGTCAGGGCGGCATGGGCCCCGGCGGGGAGGGCTGATCCATGGCCATGATGCCGAAGCGAGTCAAGCACCGGAAGCAGCAGCGCGGGCGCATCCGCGGCCTCGCGCACCGGGGCAACAAGGTCGCGTTCGGGGACTTCGGTCTCCAGTCGCTCGACGAGGCGTGGCTCGACGCCCGCGTCATCGAGGCGGGCCGCGTCGCGGCGACGCGCTTCCTCGGCGGCGAGGGCCGGCTCTACATCCGCGTCTTCCCGCACAAGTCCGTCACCTGCATCCCGCCCGAGACGCGAATGGGCAAGGGCAAGGGCGAGCCGGAGTACTGGGCCGCGGTGCTGAAGCCGGGCACCGTGATCTACGAGATCGGCGGCGTCCCCGAGGAGATGGCGAAGACGGCGTTCGTCCGTCTCGCGCACAAGCTCCCGGTCAACACGCGCATGATTCGCCGTAGGAGCGCGACCCAGTGAGCACGAACGACATCGACGACCTCCGCGGCAAGCCGGTCGCCGACCTGAAGACGCTCCTCGAGACGACCCGCGACGAGCTCTTCAAGATGAAGTTCCTGGCGACGACCGAGCCGGTCGATCACCCGCACAAGGTGGGCGAGGCGCGCAAGCTCATCGCCCGCATCAACACCGTTCTCCGTCAGCGCGAGATCGAGGCCGCCAAGAAGGCTGCTCCTGCAGCCGGCCGCGAGACCGCGACTGCCGGGGGGAAGAAGTAAGCCATGGCCGACCAGAACGCCACCCCGCCCGCGGCGCCCGCGGCGAAGGCCGAGCGGAAGTACCAGCTCGCCGACCAGACCCGCGGCGACCGGAAGTTCGTCATCGGGCTCGTCGTCTCCGACAAGATGGAGAAGACGATCACGGTCCAGGTGACGCGCCTCGAGAAGCACAAGAAGTACAAGAAGTACCTCCGCCGCCACACCAAGTTCTACGCGCACGATGAGAAGCGCGAGGCGAAGGTGGGCGACACCGTCGAGATCCAGGAGACGCGTCCGATCTCCAAGCTCAAGCGGTGGCGGTTCGTGAAGGTCCTCGCGAAGGCCGGCGCGTCCGGTCCGAACAAGTAATCCCGGGAACGACGGAGAAGTCACCGTGATCCAGATGGAGACCGAGTGCGATGTCGCCGACAACACCGGCGCCCGCACCGCCAAGATGATCCGCGTCCTCGGCAGCTCGGTTCGCCGCTTCGCGTACCTCGGCGACGTGATCGTCGCCCACGTGCGCAACGCGACGCCCGCGGCCGATGTGAAGAAGGGCGCGATCGTCAAGGGCGTCGTCGTCCGGCAGAAGCGGAAGTTCCGCCGGCCGGACGGCAGCTACGTCCGCTTCGACCGGAACGCGATCGTCCTCGTCGACGACGAGGGCAATCCGAAGGGCACGCGCATCTTCGGCGCCGTCGCCCGCGAGCTCCGCGCGAAGAACTTCATGAAGATCATCTCGCTCGCGGCGGAGGTCGTCTGACATGTCGACGTTCAACGGCCGTTACCAGCTCAAGCCCCGCGCCGGCGACACGACGTCGCGCGACAAGATCATCCTCGACGTCCGCAAGGACGACGAGGTCATGGTCCTCCGCGGCGACGACGCCGGCAAGAAGGGCAAGGTCCTCCGCACGATTCCGCACAAGCGGCTCGTCGTGGTGCAGAACCTCAACTTCGTCTGGAAGCACCTCCGCCGGAGCCAGCAGAACCCGCAGGGCGGCCGGATCCACAAGGAGGCGCCGCTTCCGATCAGCAAGGTCATGGTCGTCTGCCAGTCGTGCGGCGAGCCCTCCCGGGTCTATCGCAAGCGGCAGAACGACAAGGGGGAGAGCCTCCACGGGCAGCGCTTCTGCAAGAAGTGCGACGGCCCGGTGAGCGGGGGGAAGAAGTAAGTCATGGCGAAGCCCGACGACGAGAACAAGCCCGAGAAGGGCAAGGGCAAGGGTAAGCCCGAGGGCGAGAAGGCCGAAGGCGGCAAGCAGCCCCGCGGCCAGAAGCCCGAGGGCGGCAAGCCGGAGGGCGGAAAGCCCGAGGGCGAGCCCAAGGCCGAGAAGCAGCCCAAGCCCGAGAAGGGCGAGAAGGGCGGCAAGAAGGACAAGAAGCCCGAGGGCGAGAAGAAGGAGAAGGCGCCGAAGGACACGACGCCGGCTCCGCCGCCGCGGCTCTACGAGTACTACAAGTCGGTGGTTCGCCCCGGCATGATGAAGGCGTTCAACTACGGGAACGCCAACGCGGTGCCGAAGATCGCGAAGGTCGTCCTCAACATGGGCGCCGGCCGCGCGAAGGAGAACCCCAAGATCATCGAGGCGCTCGCCAACGACATGGGCGCGATCGCGGGCCAGAAGCCGCAGATCACCAAGGCGAAGACCTCGATCGCGAACTTCAAGCTGCGCCAGGGCATGGCGATCGGCTGCAAGGTGACGCTCCGCCGGAACCGGATGTACGAGTTCCTCGACCGTCTCACGACGATCGCGGTCCCGCGTATCCGCGACTTCCGCGGCCTCTCGCCGAAGCAGTTCGACGGGCGCGGCAACTACTCGATGGGCGTGACCGAACAGATCGTCTTCCCCGAGATCCAGTCGGACAAGGTCGAGTTCTTCAACGGCATGAACATCGTCGTCTGCACGACGGCTCAGACGGACAAGGAAGCGCTCGAGCTCCTGCTCCTCATGGGCTTC
>CAZYLP010000280.1:0-9791 GCA_964648345.1 uncultured Planctomycetota bacterium | reverse complement strand
TCGCCTGCTCGACTTCGAGCTGCCACGCGGTGGGCTTGTCCTTCTCCTGCTCGATGAGGTTGACGAGCTCCTGGCGGTCGAGGTCGAGGACGTGCCCCTTCCCCGTCTTCTCCTTCAGGCGCACGGCCTCGAGCTCCTCGAAGAGCTTGTCGCACTGCGTGTAGCGCTCCTTCGGATCCTTCGCGGTCATCCGCTCGATGATCCGGCAGAGCTCGTCGGGGATGTTCGGGTTCGCCGCCTTCGGGCTCGGCATCTTCTCGCGGATGTGCGCGCGCATGATCGTCGAGACGGTCCCGTCGAACGGCGGGGCCTTGGCGAGCATGTGGTAGAGCGTGACGCCGAGCGAGTAGATGTCCGAGCGGAAGTCCACGGCCTTGCCCATGGCCTGCTCGGGCGAGATGTAGTCGGGCGTCCCGAGGACGGAGCCCTCCTCGGTGACGGCGATCTCGATGTTCGACTTGACGAAGCCGAAGTCGCCGAGCTTCACCACGCCCTCGGTCGTGAGCATCACGTTCGAGGGTTTGATGTCGCAGTGGACGATGTCGTAGCGCGAGATGTAGTTGATCGCGCGGAGGACCTGGAGCGTGATGTCGATCGCGCGGAGCGTGTCGAGCGGGCCCTCGCGCTCGATCACGTCCTCGAGGGTCTCGCCCTCGACGAACTCCATCGAGAAGAAGAGCTTCCAGTCCTCGCGGCCCACGTCGTAGACCTTGATGAGGTTCTGGTGCGACAGCTTGCCGACGAGGCGGGCCTCGACGAGGAAGCGCTGCTTGAACTCCTCGTCGTTGAGCCAGCGCTTGTGGAGGATCTTCAAGGCGACGAGGCGGTTCATCGAGATCTGCTTGGCCTTGAAGACGACCCCGAGGCCGCCCTCGCCGAGCTTGCCGTAGATCTCGTAGCCCTTGACGGACCACTTCCGCTTCTCGTTGTCCTTGCGCAGCCGCTTGTAGGCGAGGCCGACGGCCGTCGCCTGGTCGTTCGACAGGAAGCCGCGCTCGACGGCGATGTCTTCGAAGCGGAGGCCGTGCTCCCCGGACTCGCCGTCCTTGCGCATCTCCTTGAAGACGTCCTTCACCTGCTCGCGGGTGAGGAACCCGTTCTTGAGCGCGAGCTTGGAGAAGGCGCGGTCCTGCGCGGTGATCATGGCGGCCAAGGAGAGATCGCCTTTGCCCGGTCAGGATACGGCGAGACCGGGACGATGCGCCAGAGAAGAGATCCCGATCAGAAGGGCTCGTCCTCGGGGGCGGGCTTCTTCGGCTCGGGCTTCTTCGGCTCGGGCTTCGGCTCCGACGGCTTCGAAGGCTCGGCCGCGGGCTTCGACGGCGTCGCGCCCGAGAGCTTGAGCGTGTAGACGGCGCGCTCGAAGGCCGCGGTCCAGCGCTCGTACTGCTCGGGCGGGCAGGCGCACGTGAGGACGACGCGCTTGCCGTCGACGAGGGCGGCGAGCTCGTGGACCCGCGTCTTCACGCCGTCGAGCTCGGTCTCGTAGTCGGACGTGTAGACCATCCCCAACGTCTCGTGCTGGAAGAGAGCCGTGCCGTGCGACGCGTAGCCCTTGAGGCTGTTCGCGCGGAGCTTCTCGGCTGCCTTCATGTCGCGCTCGATCTCGCTCGCGAGCGGCTTCGTCCCGAGGAGGAGGCGGACCGTCGCCTTGCCGTCCTTCGAGGCGACCGCGAGGCCCTTCTCGTCGTTCGCCTTCACGGAGAAGTCGGACGCCGTCGAGAAGCCCGCGCCGCTCGCGTGGCCGAACGCCGTCTCCTTGGGGAGGCGCGCCGGCACGAAGCGGAACGTCCCGAGGGCGGCCTCGAAGCCCGCGAGCGAATCCTTGAGCTCGCCCTTCTTGGCCGACATGATGATCACGAGCGTCATCGCGTCGCGCTCGACGGCGAGGGCGCGGGCCTCGCGGGCCTCGTTCGAGCCGTCGGGCATGACGCCCTCGAACTCGACCTCGTAGGCCTCGTGGCCGCCGACCTTGAGCTCGCGCTCCTTGCCCTTCTTGAAGTCCTTGGCGGCGCGCTTGAGGAGCTGCTCCATCTGCTGGTGGAGGCTCTCCTTGTCCCACGGGAGCGGGAGGTCGAGCGCGCGCATCTCGGCGGACTTGGTCCCCTTGAAGTAGCCGCGCGAGAAGTCGCGGATCCGGTCGATCGGCTCCTTCTCCGTCTTCCAGCCGGCGGGGAGGCGGAACGCGAAGCCGAGCTCGTCGTCCTTGAAGCTCTCGCCGAGAGCGGCCGCCGCGACGACCACGCCCTTGCCCGGGTCCGCGACGCCGAGCCCCGAGTTCGGGTCCGCCTCGGTGAAGTCCTTCACGTTCGGCTTGTCGAACATCTTCGGGAAGGGCCTGAGATGCCCCGCGTCGAACGCGGAGAGCCACGCCTTGGGGGCGACCTTCTCGCGGAGGTCCTTGTCGGCCGACTGGACGAGGAGCACCTCGGTCGCGTGCCGCTCGAGCGAGAAGGGCTCCTTCGCCGCCTCGAGGCCCGACTTCATCGCGTCGAGGAACGCGGTCGCCGCCTCCTCGGTCTCCCAGGTCGTCAGCCAGACGAGGCACTCGGTCTTCCCGTCCTTCGCGACGAACATCTGGTAGCGGTCGCCGGCCCAGCCCGCGGCGATCGTGCGCGCGGCCTTCTTCTTGACGCCGCGACCCTCGAGGATGAGGCGCATGTTCGCCTCGCCCATGGTGCTCTGGTCGATCGCCGTCCCCTTGAAGATCTTGGCGAGGCCCGGCATCGCGATCTCGCGCGGCTCGACGTGGTCGAAGTACTTCTTCGGGTGGAGGATCTGCGCCGTCGAGCTGGGCGGGTCCTGGAAGAGCTTCGTCACGGCCTCCCAGCCGCCCTTGTCGAACACCGCCTCGACGAAGATCGAGCCCTCCTCGTAGGCCATGAGGAGGTTGCGCGTGAGGTAAGGCGGGAGCTTGTCCATCTTCTCCTTCGCCTTCGCCGCCGCCGGGTCCATGGCCGCCGCCTGGTTGTTCATCTTCCAGAGCGTCTTCATGTCCGGGCAGGGCGCGCCCATGTCCTCGAAGAGGAACTTGAAGCCGACGATCGTCGCCTCGCCCTCGAAGACGCACCGGAACGCCTGCGTGCGGTCCGTGTGACCGTCGAGGATCGCCTCCCAGCGCTTGAGGTCGAAGTTCTGGTCCTGGAGCGCGTGCTCGAGCTCGTGCGCCATGACCATCTTGTCGTTCATCTCTTGCGCCTGCTCGCCCGCCTCGCCCACGCCCTTCTTGACGAGCCGGAGGCGCTTCGCCTCGGGGTCGTAGAAGCCGGCGATCTGGTCCGCGAGGAGGTCGCGCATCTCCTTCAGGTACTCGAAGTCCTTCGGGATGAGGCCGAAGGCCTTCGCGACGCGCGCCTCCGTCTCGGCGAGCTTGACGTTCTCGGGTTTCTCGAACTCGTCGACGAGCGCCTTCTTGAGCTCGGCCTCCGTGGCGACGCCCTTCGGGACGGGGGCTATCCACTTGAGCCCGCGCATGGCCGCGACCTTGTCGCAGATCTTGTCGGCGAGCTTGACGACCTTCTTCTCGTAGGCCTTGAAGGCCGGGTCGTTCCGCTCGGAGTCTTCGGCCCGGGCGGACGCGGCGACGAGGACGAGCCCGGCGAGGCCGAGCGCGAGGCGATTGAGAGTCACGAAAGTGCTCCTTCGATCTCGTTGATTCTTGGCGGCTGATGCTGGGGCGGCTGTGATACGTGGCCCGCCGCGAGGCGTTAGAACCCGCGCGAACCGGACCCGTTGCGCTGGACGCCGGAGATCGCCTCTTTCAAGGCCTCGGGGTCCCGCTCGATGCTGTACTTCTTGCAGTACTCCTCGTTGTCGATGAGCTTGAACAGGTGGACCGCCTCGTGGAGGCGGTGCTGGTTCTCGAGGTGCTTCGCCCACATGATGAGGACCTTGGCCGTGAGCGGGTGCGGCGTCGGGCGGAAGTCCTCGCCCTTCTGCGCCGGCCTCACGTGCGCCTCGCCGTCGTACGGGTACGTCCGCGCTTCGAGGGTCGGTTCCCAGCAGTGGTACCGCATCGGGAACTCCTTCTCGCCCTCGTCCCCGCCGTAGTGCTTGAGCCACTCCTTGGCGAGGGCCTCCATCTTGTCCTCGCGATAGGTCGCGTCGTAGAAGCGCATGACCTTGTAGAGCGACTCGGGCGTCTTCGTCTCCGTGGACTTGTCCCAGAGAGACTTGGTGATGCGCTCGAGGCCCGGCGTGCTGGCGATGTAGAGCGGAGCGGCCAGGACCACGAGTGCGATCGCGATCACGACCTTCCATTTCTTCGACATCGTGACGTCCACGGTCTACTCCTCTCCCCACGCCATGCGACTCAGGGCCACGAAGTATATCTCAGATCGTGAGATCCAGCAGGAACGAGAGTACGGCGCGGTTCCAGGCGACGGGGGCCTCCAGGTTCGCGAGGTGCCCGGACGCCGGGATCCGCTTGAGGCGAGCCGTCGGACACGCGCGCGCGATCGCCTCGGCGTCCGAGGGCGGCGTGAGCGCATCCTCCTCGCCCACCAGGACCAGGACGGGCACCTTCGCCCGCGCGAGGTCGGCCGTCGAGTCGGGACGCGCGGCCATGGCCTCGAGGGCCCGGGCGGTCGCCTCGCGCCCTCGAGTCTCGCCCAGCCCGCGCACGAACCCGGCGACCCCCGGGCTCTCGGCGATCGTCCGCGGCGCGAGGATCTTCGCGATGGTGGCCTGGATCGCGGCGCCCGACCCCTCGGCCCGCACCTTCGCCGCGAGCGCGGCGCGGTTCTTCTTCCCCTCCTCGGTGTCGGGAGTCGCCTTCGTGTCCGAGAGGATGAGGCCGGCGAGCCGCTCTCCGTGCCGCGCGAGGAACCTCTGCGCCACGTAGCCGCCCATCGAGATCCCGCCGAGCACGACGCGGCCGAGGTTCTTCTCCTCGATGAAGCGCGCCACGTCGTCGGCCACGTCGTCGAGCGTGTAGCTGCCCGGATCCGGGGCTCCGTTGGCGAACCCGCGCTGATCCAGGGAATGGATCGTCACGCCGAGCTGGTCGAGCCCCACCACCTGAGGCCACCACATCGCCGCGGAGAAAGGGAAAGCATGAAGCAGCACGAGCGGATGCATGCGCTCATGCTACCGCGGTACGCGGGGGGTCCGGGGGGCGCAGCCCCCGTCAATCGCGGCCGAGGACTTCGCGGACGCGGTTGCCGAGGCTCTCGAGGGTCAGTGGCTTCTTCAGGAGCACGGCATCGGACTCGCCCACGCCCTGCCTCTCGAACGCGTCGCGCGCGTAGCCCGAGACGAGGAGGACCTTGAGCTGCGGGCGCTCGCGGCGGAGGCGACGCTCGAGCTCGACGCCGTTCGTGTCCGGCATCACGACGTCGCTCACGACCATGTCGAGGCACTCGCGCTCGACGACCTGGAGGGCCTCCGCGGCGGAGGCGGCCTTCGAGACGCGATAGCCGAGCGTCTCGAGCATGGCCGCGGTGACCTCGCGGACCATCGGGTCGTCGTCGACGACGAGGATCGAGCCGGTGCCGCGCGGCGGAGCGCCGCGCGCGCCCGAGTCGCCCGCGCGCTTGCCGACCGCAACGCCCGCGACGGTCGGGAGCACGATCGTGAAGCGCGTGCCCTGGCCGGGCGTCGAGTCCACGAAGATCCGGCCGCCGTGGCGCTGGACGATCCCGTGCACGACGGCGAGGCCGAGCCCGGTGCCGCGCCCGATCTCCTTGGTCGTGAAGAACGGCTCGAAGATCCGGCTCTTCACGGAGTCGGACATGCCCGCGCCGCTGTCGGCGATCACGAGCGTGGAGTAGTCGCCGGGGGCGAGGTCGAGGATCCGCGCGCCCGCCGGGTCGGCGACGTAACGCTCGGTCGAGATCTTGAGGGTCCCGCCGCGGGGCATCGCGTCGCGCGCGTTGATCGCGAGGTTCATGAGCACCTGCTCGAGCTGGCCCGCGTCGCCGTGGACCGGGCAGCCCTCCCTGGCGAGGCTCACCTCGATCTTCACGGGCTCGCCGACGAGGCGCTGGACCATGGTCGCCGCGCGCTCGACGGACTCGTTCAGGTCCATGAGCGCGGGCGAGCCCGGCGACCGGCGGCTGAAGGTCAGGAGCTGGCGCGTGAGCTCGACGGAGCGGTTCGCGGCGCGGCGCGCCTCGGTGACGAACTTGCGGACGCGCTCGAGCCGGGGCTCCTGGGGGAGCTTCTCGAGCGCGAGCTCGAGGAAGCCGATGACGCCCGTCAGGATGTTGTTGTAGTCGTGCGCGACGCCGCCCGCGAGGAGGCCGATCGCCTCGAGCTTCTGGCTCTGGCGCAGCTCGTCCTCGAGGACCCGCTGCCGCGTCACGTCGCGGGCGCGGAGGAGGAGGACCTCGGTCGAGCCCTCGACGGGGAGCGGCTGGAGCGCGACCTCGAAGTCGACCGGGCCGCCGTTCTTCCGGGCCGCGCGCCACGCGAACTGGGCGACGCCGTGCGCGCGCGCCACATCCCGCTGGGCGCGGAAGTCCGCCTGGACGGTGCTCTCCGCGGGCCCCGCCGAGAGCGAGGTCGCCGTCGCGCCCGCGAGCTCGGCGCGGTCGCGCCCGAGGAGACGCTCGGCGGCGGGGTTCGCCTCGACGATCTTGAAGTCGTCCGGCGTCACGATCAGGATCGCGTCCGTCGCGTGCTCGAAGAGCCGCCGGTAGAGCGCCTCGGCCGCGCGGCGCGCCCGCTCCTGCTCCTTGATCTCGGTGATGTCCTGCACGGTGAGGATCGCCGCGGGCATGCCGCGGTACGGGATCGGCGCCGAGCGCGCGGCGACCGGCGTCCTCAGCCCGTTCCGTTGCTCGATCCAGATGTCCGTCGCCGCGTGCGGCTGACCGTCCGCGAGCGTGCGGTAGAGCGGGAGCTGGTCCTTCGGATAGGGGGAGCCGTCCTCGCGGACGAGGCGGACCGCGTCGTGGAGCGTCGCCGCGTCGGCGCCGGCGCTCGCCGTCTCCCCGTGGAGGTCGCGGTAACGGTCGTTGACGAGGATCCGCCGCCCCGTGGGCACCTCGACGACGAGGACGCCCTGGGGCATGTGCGAGATCGTCGCGACGAGGAACTCGTGGGCCTTCTTCGCCTCGCCCTCGGCGCGGGCGCGCTCGGCGACCTCGGCCTTGAGCCGGGCCTCGGCCTCGTACCGGCCGCTCACGTCGACGACCGTCTGGAGGAGCGCGATCGGCTCCCCGTCGCCTTCGCGGAGCATCGAGGTCGCGACCTCCGCCTGGATGGTCTTCCCGTCGCTCCGGCGGAGGCGCTTCTCGCGCTTCATCGTGAAGTTGGCCCCTCGCATCTTCGAGAAGAGCCTCCGGTGCGTCGTCTCGTGCGGGCCCTCGTCCGTGAACGCCGAGGCCGGGCGGCCCACGAGCGACTCGGGCTCGACCCCGAGGAGCTGCGTGAGCGCGGGGTTCGCGCCGAGGACGATGCCGTCCACGGAGGTGAGGGCGATGCCGACGGGCGAGGCCTCGAAGATGGCCTTGAAGTGCCGCTGGGCGACGGCGCGGCGCGCGGCGGCGCCCCGCTTCGAGTCGCGCGACGAGACGGCGCAGCGGATCGCGAGGTCGAGGATCGCCTCCGAGAGCGGCTCGCGCGGGAGCGTCACGGCATCCGCGCACGCCGCATCGTCGAAGGGCGCCATGCCGAGGAGGACGAGCGGCTTGTCGAGCGCGGCGAGCGCGGTCCGATCGACCGGCGCGACCGCGACGATGACATCGACATCATCGTCGTCGGAGGCGCGGCCGGCGGCGGTCGCCGCGACGGTCACGCGCACGGGGAGGCTCCCCAGGACGGCGCGCTCGCGGTCGGTCTCGCGACCGAGGTAGAGCACGTGGAGCGCGGCGACCGCGGGCATGAGCAGCTCCTTCCGTGGAGGGTCGGTGCAACTCGCGGGCCCGCGCCGGGCCCCACGGGGGCCAGGCCCCGCAGGGTCCCGCCGCCCACCGGAGGGGCGCGCGCGCCCCCCTGCCGGGGGCGAGCGCGCCCCCGGATCGACGTGGTGGGGCGCGTCTCGGTTTGGGCCGCGACTCGCTCTCACCTCGAGCGGGAAGGAGCTGCGCGTGGGCGACGCGACCCGTGTCGAGGAGAGGCCGAAGTCGCTGGCCGGATTCGACGGCCTCGAGACCGTCCGCCTCCTCGGGCGCGGGATGGCGGGCGAGGTCTTCGAGGCGCGCGACCCGCTCCGGGGCTCGCGCTACGTCGTCAAGCGCTTCCGCCCCCAGGCCGCGCGGCACCTCGACCTCGTGCGGTTCGTCCGCGAGGCCGAGCTCATGCGCAGCCTCCGTCACCCGAACCTCATGCCGGTCCTCCAGGTGCACGGGGCGGCGAACCCGCCCTACTACGTCATGCCGTTCCGCGAGGGCGCGACGCTCGTGGACCGCCTCCGCGAGGGGCGGCTCCCGGTGCCCGTCTCCGTGCGGATCGCGCGCGACGCGGCGCTCGGCCTCGCGGAGGCCCACCGCCTCGGGATCATCCACCGCGACGTGAAGCCGGGGAACCTCTTCCTCCAGTCGGACGGCCGGTGCGTCGTCCTGGACTTCGGGCTCGCCAAGGACCTCCGCGGCGACCAGGCGCTCACCGCGGCCGGGTCGATCATCGGGACCCCGGCCTACATGGCCCCGGAGCAGTGCCGGGGTCAGGCCGCCACCGCCAAGGTGGACGTGTATTCGCTCGCCGTGACCCTGATCGAGCTGATCGTGGGGAAGAACCCCTTCCTCGGGAGCGACGTGGTCGAGACGCTCCGCCGTCACCTCGACGAGACGCCCCGCCGCCTCGACGCGCTGCTCCCCTCGCGGGTCCCGCCCGAGCTCGGCGAGCTGGTCCACCGCATGATCGCGAAGGACCCCGCTCACCGGCCCTCGCTCGACTCGTGCCTCGAGACGTTCCAGGGCCTCTGCCGCCGCTACGACAACGACGCCCGCCGCTCGACGCGCTGCACCACTCGCCCCGTGATTTCGGAGAGGAGCTGACCCATGGCCGGACGCGTGATCGTCCTCGACGACGACGAGATCGTGCGCGAGCTGATCGTCACGATCCTCGAGGACCGCGGCTACGACGTCTCGAGCTTCTCGACGGTCGCCGCGGCCCGCGAGGGGGTCCGCGACGCGACGCCCGACCTCCTCATCGTCGACGTGCAGCTCCCCGACGGCTGCGGCCTCGACCTCGTCGGCACGGTCCGCAGCGAGACGGGCCGCAAGGTCCCGGCGATCGTCCTCTCGGGCCTCCGCGAGGAGCGCGACTTCGTGCGCGGCTTCGCCGCCGGCGCCGTCGACTACCTCACCAAGCCGTTCCTCCGCGACGAGCTCCTCGCGCGGTGCGCGGTCCACCTCGCTCGCACCTCGAGCTTCGAGCCGTCGAACCAGCTCGAGACCGACCTGCCCGAGAAGGACGGCCTCGCCTTCGGCCGTTACAAGATCCAGCGCGAGCTCGGGCGCGGCGGCTACGGCAAGGTCTACCTCGCGCGGGACGCCGAGCGGAACGACGCGCTCTGCGCCCTCAAGGTCCTCGCGCCGCTCGCGGGCGAGCAGGCCGACGCGCGCATGCGCTTCATCCGCGAGACCTACGCGCTCGCGAGCGTCCAGGACTCGCACGTCGTGACCGTCCACGACGTGGGGTGCGTCCAGGGCCGGCTCTACTTCGCCATGGAGTTCGTCGCCGGCGACAACCTCTGGGCCCTGTGCCAGAAGAAGGGCTCGCTCGACGAGGTCGAGGCGCGCGCCGTCGCGCGCGGGCTGCTCCACGCGCTCGCGGCGCGCGACGCGAACGGCATCGTCCACCGCGACATGAAGCCCGAGAACGTGTTCTTGGTCGGCGATCTG
>CAZYLP010000279.1:0-9815 GCA_964648345.1 uncultured Planctomycetota bacterium | reverse complement strand
CGCGGCGAGGCGGCCGTAGCGGATGTTCTCCTTGATCGTGTCGTTGAAGAGGAACGGGTCCTGCGTGACGACGGCGACCTTGTCGAGGAGCGAGCCGAGTTTCGCGTTCTTCACGTCCACGCCGTCGATCGTCACGCGGCCCTCGGTCGGGTCGTAGAACCGCGCGACGAGGTCCACGAGCGTGGACTTGCCGCTGCCCGTGACGCCGACGATCGCCGTGACCTGGCCCTGCTTCGCCGTGAACGACACGTTCTTCAAGACGGGTTTCGCCGGGTCGTAGCCGAACGTCACGTTCTCGAAGCGGATCGCGTCCTTGATCGGACCGAGGGCGATCGCGTCGGGCGCGTCCTTGATCTCGGTCTTCGTGTCGAGGATCTCGAAGACGCGATCGACCGAAGGCGCCGCATCCTGGAGCGTGTTGTAGCTCGCCGCGATCGTCTTCGCGGGCATGTACATCATGAGCACGAGCCCGAGGAACGCGCCGAAGCGGCCGAGGTCGAGCCCCCACTGGTGCCGGATCACGAGCGTGCCGCCGACGAGGAGCACGATCGGGATCGTGATGTCGTTCACGAGCTCCATCCACGACTTCGACGCCGTGCGGTCCCACACGACGCGGAGCGAGGTCACGAGGTAGTCGTGGGTGCGCTGCTTGAAGCGCTCCATCTCGTAGGGCTCGCGCCGGAACGCCTTCACGATGCGGATGCCCGCGAACATCTGCTGCATGGCCTCGAAGACGTTCGCGACCGAGGCCTGGCGGCTCCGCGCGCTGCGGCGGATGCGCTTGCCCCAGACGCGCACCGGGATGAAGACCGTCGCCGCGAGGAGGCCGAGCGAGAGCGAGAGGTAGAAGCTCTGGTAGATCGCGCAGCCGATGAGGACGGCGAGCGTGATCGGCTGGATCAGGAGGTCCGAGAGGATGATCATGAGGACCGCCTGGAGCTGCGTCAGGTCGTTCGTCAGTCGCGAGAAGAGCTCGCCCCGGCGCTCGTTGTTGAAGTAGCGGATCGACAGGTTGAGGAGCTTCTCCGCGAGGCGGTTCTGGAGGTCCACGACCATCCGCGTCGTCAGCGAGCGCGCGATGTAGAAGACGAGGAAGTGGAACGTGCCGAGCGTGATGCCGATGAACATCGCGGCGAAGAACATGACGAACAGGTTGTCGAAGAGCTGCGAGAAGAGCGCCTCGCTCGAGCGGTGGCGTGCGTCGAGGCTCATCGCCGCGGCGAGCTGACGGCTCGTCACGGAGGCGACCGTGAGCCTCTCGCCGCCGACGAGCGCCTCGGCCTCGAGCTGGAGGTGGACCGCCTTCGCGAGCTTGCCCTTGAGGCGCGCGAGCTTCTCCGCGTCGGGCGCCTGCTCGAAGTCGAAGCGGAGGCCGTTCTTCACGGCGCGGAGCGCGCGGGCCTTGAGCGTGCCGCCCGTCTCGACGCGCTTCGTGGTCTCGGCCTCATGGAGGTGCTCCGCAGCCGAAGTGATCCCTCCGCGCGTGCGGAGGAACAGCCTGGTGAGGTCGTCCTCCTTGACGTCCTTCGGCGTGTTGCGGGTGATCAACTTCCCGAGGCCGAAGTCCTCCTGGGCGAAGAACGTCTCCGTCTTCGTGTCGTTCCAGCGCGCGTGCGCGGAGGCGAGCTCGGTCTTGAGGATCGCCGCCGGAGCTGCATCGGACAGCTCCTGGTCCTTGAGGTTGTCCACGACCGCCGAGCCGCGGAGGAGGATGCTGTTGAAGAGCGGCATGATCAGCCACGCGCGCGCCGCGTTGGCGCTCGCGTGGACGAACGTCACGAAGACGAGGAGCGCGATCCCCCACTTGAACGGCTTCATGTAGGGGATCAGCCGCAAGCAGGAGAGCAGCTCGCCGCGGAGGCGCTTCTTCTTGGGCTCGGGCTGGCTTACGGCTTCGTTCGCCACGGGCCGCAGATCCTAGCACGCCCCCAGGACGGTGACCTCGTTCTTATCGGCCGCGAGCTGCTTCACGCGCGCGCGGACCGCACCGTGCCGGGCGAGGAGCTCCCTCACGGTCTCGACCTTCCCGTAGTCCTCCTTGCCCTTGAACTTCACGTTCACGACGAAGCGGCGGCACCACTTGCGGCCGAGCCATCGTTCGAGGAGGTCGATGCTCCGATCGGGCGCCGCGATCGCATCGCAGAGGAGCCAGTCCACGGGCGGAGCGTCCGGCTCCCACGTGAAGGCATCCTTCCTCAGATGCGTGACCTGACCCGCGACGGGCGGGAGGAGGTCGGCCTTGTCCACCGAGGTGACCGACGCGCCGCGCTTGAGGGCCGTCCAGCTCCAGCCGCCCGGAGCGGCGCCGAGGTCCACGACCCTCTCACCCGCCTTCGGAGCCTCGCCGAGGAGGAGATACGCCTCCTCGACCTTGCGGTAAGCGCTCGAGGGCGCGGTCTTGTCGGGCGGGATCTCGAAGGGGACGTGAGGCTCCACGAAGCCCGAGGGGAGCGGCGCCGGTGTCGCGAAGGAGACCACGACCGTGCTCCGTGCCGGGACGGCGAGCTGGAGGAGGTCCCCCTCGACTCGCGGCGCTCGCTCGGGGACACGGGTGTGGCGTCTGAAGCAGCGTCGAAGCTTCTCCTTCAAGAGAGCGAGGAGCTCCTTGGCGATGAGGTCTCCCCGGCTCGCCGTCGCTTCGTTCGGCAGCACCGAGAGAGTCCACGGAGCGGTCGCTCGATCGAGGAGCGGCGCCAGGGCCTCGAACGCTCCGCGGCCGAGCTTGCCTCCGGACTCCTCCTCGCCGCCGCGGGCGTGGGGGCGCAATTGATTCGCGATGGCGGGGTCGCCGCGCGGCGAGCCCTCGGCCGTCTCCGCGAGGATCAACCCCGGGAAGCGGCGCGCTTCACGCGCGCCCGCGCGGCCGAGCTCGCGAGCGAGCGCGTCCTCGAAGCCCTCGCGGCAGGCGTGACCTTCCACGCCAAGAGGCTACCTCAGCGCCTCCGCGCGCCGCAGGCGCCGCAGAAGGTGCCCTCGAACTTCCGGCCGCAGTCCACGCAGAAGTGGTTCGGCGCGGCCTCGTAGTGGCCGCCCCCGTTCGACGGAGGGGGCGCGTTCGACGGAGGCGGGGCGCTCGTCGTGGGAGACTCCGGGGTGCGGGCGTTCGACGGCGCGGACGTCTCGCGCGTGGCGTCCGGAGCCTTCGGCTTGTCGCGCGCGACGGGCGCCGCGGGCTTCCCGTTCGGCCCCTCGGGGTGGTCGAACCAGCCGTGGTCCTGGGCGTACTCGATGTACGCCTCGTCGTTCATGAAGCTCGCCTCCTTGTAGGCGTCGATCGGCCCCTTGATCCAGGGGACGACGAGCCAGAACAGGAGCGAGGTCTTGATGCCGTCACCGATGTCGCCCACGTAGTAGTGGCCGACGCCCGGGATCGGGAGGATGTCGAGGAGGAGCGCGAGCGCCGGGATCTTCGGCTTGTCGACCTCGCCGTCGTCGTAGCCGTGCGCGTCGAGCCACCGGAGCTTCGACTCCATCTCCGATGAACGCGTCGGGCTGTGGACGCACCCGGCCGCGACGATGAGGAGCGTCAGGGCTGCGGCGGCGGCGCGCTTCACGGATCTTCTCCCCCGAGCAAGAGAGATGGCAAAGACGGCCGGGCTCACGCAAGCGGGTATGATCGCTTCATGAGCGATTTTCAGCTCGCCGCCTCGGACCTCAAGGCCGCGCTTGAACGAAACGATCCGATCGTTCTGATCGATGTGCGAGAGCCGTGGGAGTTCGACTACTGCAAGATCGCGGGGAGCAAGCTCATCCCGCTCGGCGAGCTCCATGAACGACATGACGAGCTGGACCCCGAGAAGACCCACGTCCTCATCTGCCACCACGGCGTGAGGAGCATGCACGCGCTCCACATGCTCCGGCACTTCGGCTTCGAGAAGCTCCTGAACCTCCGCGGCGGCGTCGATGCGTACAGCGCCGTCGATCCGTCCGTGGCGCGCTACTGATGCCGGACGACGCGCTCGACGCCGTCATCGGAAGCAACCCCGATCCGCGAGCGGCCGCGCGGCGCCGGTCGAACCTCCGCGGCGCCGCGTTCCTCGCGTGCTTCGTCCTCGCGGCCGGCAGCTTCGCGGTCTACTCGAACCGGCGCGTCATCGTGATCGTGGACAACCCATCGCCGGTCGCGTTCCGGTTCCGGATCGACGGCGGCGAGTGGACCGACCTCGCGCCCGGAACGTTCCAGAGGACATCGGCCTGGCGCGGCAAGCACTCGGTCGCGGTCGAGGCGGGCGAGGACAGAGAGACCTTCGAGGCCGACTGGAACCCGAGCGGGATCTCCTTCGGCGCGACGTACGTGTGCGACCCGCTCCAGGCGGGAGCCTACGTCATCTACCAGGTGGCCTACGGCCCGGCGACGACGCAGCCGCCCGAGCATCACCTGTGCGAGCGCAGCTTCCCGACCCGCAGCATCGACTGCGTCTTCACCGACCCGCCGGACAAGGTCCAGGTGAAGCGAGGCCAGAGCACCACGCGCCGCGTCCTCAAGCGAGAGGTCGTGCGTCCCGCGCTCATGGCGCGCGCGCTCATCGACAAGAAGCAGGCGGACGTCGCGATCAGGCTCCTCGAGCGTCACCTCGAGCGCTCGGACGACCCCGAGCTCATCGTCGCGCTCGCGACGGCGCACCACGCGAAGGGCGACGGCGACCCCTTCCAGAAGTGGCTCGAGAAGCGCCTCGCGTGGACGCCGGAGGCCGTCACGGCGCATCGCTTCCAGCAGGACCGCCTCCGCGCGCGCGGAGCGCACGACGAGCTCGACCGGATCTATCGCGCGGCGCCGAACGACGCGGTCGGGACGTACCTCCGCGGCCGCGCCGCCCCGACGAGCCGCGAGGCGCTCGAGCGCTACAAGATCGCGACGTCGATGGACGAGTCGCTCCCGTGGCCGTGGATGGACCTGGGCGAGGAGCTCCTCGAGGCCGGACAGCCCGACGAGGCGGTCGCGGCCTTCAAGCGCTTCGCCGAACTCCGCCGCGGGAAGACGGTCCACCCGCCCGAGGAGCTCTGGCGCGCGCTCTTCGTGACGCGCCGGTGGAAGGAGCTCGAGCACGCGCTCGCAGTGTCGGACGAGCCGTTCGCCGACGCCGTGCGCGCCTACCGGCTCATCGCGATGGATGCGCCGGACTCCTCGTGGGCGCCGTTCCACGAGCAGCTCAGGACGAAGCGCGGCCCGTTCGGGTGGATCGCGGAGCTCCTCGTGGACCGCGCGCGCTGGAACGGCGATCACGCCGCGGCCGAGAAGCAGATCCTGCTCCTCGGCGCGGCGAACGGCGACAAGACGGACGCCTTTGTCCTCCGCGCCGGGCTCCTCCTCGCCATGAACGAGCGCGCAAAGGCGGGCGAGCACCTCGAGAGGATCTTCTCGAAGCCGCAGGTCCCTCGACGCGCGATCCACCTCGCGCTCCTCGCCGGCATCGGCGACGAGTGGGCGGGTGACGACGGGCGCCGGTGGTTCGACCTCGCGGAGCAGGCCGCGCACGACCACGGAGACCACGAGATCGCGCGCTTCCTCACGGGCCGCGCGACGGCGGGCGAGCTCGCCGCGGGCG
Organism: uncultured Planctomycetota bacterium; assembly: GCA_964648345.1. Taxonomy (GTDB): domain Bacteria; phylum Planctomycetota; class J058; order J058; family JACQDU01; genus CAZYLP01. Next base: position 4,269 of record CAZYLP010000279.1, on the reverse strand, counting down.
ACCGCCATCGCGCGCTCGACGCGCGCTCGGCGGCGCGGCTCGCGCGCGCGCTCCGCGCGCGCGAGGCCCGCGAGCGGCGCGTCCTCCTCGACGAGGCGCTCGCTCTCGCGGCGTGGGACATGTCGGACGCGGGCTTCCTCGTCCGCCACGTCTTCACGAAGTCTTCACCCTCGCGGCGTTGAGGGTCGACGCGGCCGGTGATTGCACTTACTATCTGCGCCTCTGGAGGCTGGCCTTGGCAGGGGAGACGGTCGTCGTCGCTTACTCGGGCGGGCTCGACACGAGCTTCCTCGTCGCGCGACTGGCCCGCGAGGAGAAGGCGAAGGTCGTGGCCGTCACCGTGGACACGGGCGGGTTCACGAAGGAAGACCTCCAGCGCATCGAGGATCGGGCCGAGGAGCTCGGCGCCGCGAAGCACCTGACCATCGACGCGCGCGCCGAGGTCTTCGAGAACTACGTCTCGTACCTGATCAAGGGCAACGTCCTCCGCGGCGGCGTCTACCCGCTCTCGGTCGCCGCCGAGCGGTACGCGCAGGCGCGCCACGTCGCGCTCGTCGCGCGCGACGAGAAGGCGAAGGCGATCTACCACGGCTCGACGGGCGCCGGGAACGACCAGGTCCGCTTCGACGTCTCGATCCGCGCGCTCTTCCCCGAGGTCGAGATCCGCGCTCCCGTCCGCGACGAGGGCCTCACGCGCGAGCAGGAGCGCGCCTGGCTCGAGAAGCACGGCCTCCTCGAGACGGCGTCGGCGAAGAAGGACGGCGCCACGGGCGGCGCCAAGGCGAAGTACTCGATCAACGCGGGGCTCTGGGGCACGACCGCGGGCGGCGGCGAGCTGCACGACCCGTGGCAGGGCCCGTCGAACGACGCCTTCCCGCTCGTCGCCGCGCCGGAGGAGGCGGTGGCCCATCCGGAGGAGGTGCACGTCGAGTTCGTCGCCGGCTTCCCGACGGAGGTCCGCGCCGCGGGCGGAGCGAAGACGAAGGCGGGCAAGACCGGCCCGCGCGCGTCGGTCGAGCTCGTCGAGAAGCTGAACGAGGCCGGCCGCCGCCACGGGATCGGTCGCGGGATCCATCTCGGCGACACCGTCATCGGCGTGAAGGGACGCATCGCGTTCGAGGCCCCGGCGGCCATGATCCTGATCGCCGCTCACCGCGAGCTCGAGAAGCTGGTCCTCACGAGCTGGCAGCGGCTCCTCAAGGACCAGCTCGCGCTCACCTACGGGCAGCTCTTCCACGAGGGCCTCTATCACGAGCCGGCGATGCGCGACATGGAAGCGTACTTCGACAAGGCGAACGCGAAAGTCACGGGCACCGTGCGCGTCCGTCTCTATCGAGGGAACATCGACGTCCTCGGAGTGAAGAGCCCCCAGTCGCTCATCGACCGCGAGGTCGCGACCTACGGCGAGCAAGCGAAGATGTGGGACGGCCGGGACGCCAAGGGCTTCGCGAAGATCTTCGGAGTGCCGACCCTCCTCGCCGCCAGGCGTGATGCCCGGGCGGCCCGGCAGAAGGACGAGAAGTGAGAAAGATCAAGCTCGACAAGATCTGCTCGGCGACGCGCAGCGTGAAGCTCTCGAAGGAGGTCACCGTCTCCGACGAGATCGTCGCGCGCGCCGGCATGGTGATCGCGGTGAAGGCGATCGGGCGCAAGACGACCTACAACGAGATCGAGGACCCGGTCGGCCGCCTCGTGCGCGTGGACGAGGGCGACATCATCGCGGGCGTGCTCGGCGAGCGCCGCGCGCTCAAGGGCTACGCGGGCATCGTCCCCGAGAAGATCAAGAAGGGCGACATCCTCAACCTCCTCAACATGGGCGGCGTCGTCGGCCAGGTGACGAGCGTCAACATCGAGCTCGGCCCGCCGCGCCAGGTCGAGGTGCTCGGGGCGATCCTCACCTTCCCGTACCTCGGCGAGCGCGTCGGCGTCCCGGCCGACGTGACGAAGGACGCGATCCCGCGCATCGACTCGCTGCCCAAGTGCGCGCCCGTGATCGCCGTCGCCGGCACGTGCATGAACGCCGGCAAGACCTTCGCGGCGAGCGAGATCATCAAGCACCTCTCCAAGCTCGGCTACCGCGTCGCCGCCGCCAAGCTCACGGGCGTGTCGCTCCGTCGCGACACGCTCTCGATGCTCGACCGCGGCGCCTTCAAGGTCGCCGACTTCGCCGACGCGGGCGCCGTCTCGACGAAGGCCGGCGAGACTCCGGGCATCGCGAAGGGGCTCCTCCGCGAGCTCGACAAGAACGAGCCGGACGCGATCGTCGTCGAGCTCGGCGACGGCATCCTCGGCGAGTACGGCGTCCAGGACATCCTCCGCGACGCGGACTTCAAGAGGGCGGTCGTCGCCTACGTCATGTGCGCGAACGACCCCGTCGCCGCGTGGGGCGCTCACCGCCTCATGCGCGACGAGTTCGGCCTCGAGATCGCCGTCTTCTCCGGCCCCGCGACGGACAACGCCGTCGGCCGCGACTTCATCGAGAAGCAGCTCGGCTGCAAGGCGATCAACGCGCGCACGGACGACCAGGCGCTCGGTGACCTCATGGCGTCGAAGCTGCCCCCGAAGAAGGTGGCGGCTCCCGCCGGCGGTGGCGACTAGGTGGCGGGCTCCCGACCCGAGCCGCTCGCTCCGACGCGGCGGTTCGTCGAGAAGCCGACGACGGTCGCCGTCCTCGGCGCCGGCGGCTACGCGGGCGGCGAGCTCCTCCGTCTCCTCCTGGGCCACCCGCACGTCGAGGTCGTCCTCGCCGCATCGAGGACTCACTCGGGCAAGCCGCTCGAGGCGGCTCACCCGAACCTCGACCGCAAGATGGCGTTCGAGGACGTGGGCGCGGCCGAGGCGGCGAAGCGCGCCGAGGTCGTCTTCCTGGCTCTCGCTCACGGCGAGGCGATCGCGGCCGTGAAGGAGATGCCTCACGCGCAGCTCGTCGTGGACCTCTCGGGCGACTTCCGCCTCGCGAGCGGCGCCGAGTACGAGGAAGCGTACGAGAAGAAGCACGCCGCGCCCGAGCTGATCCCGTCCTTCCTCTACGGCCTGCCCGAGATGGCGAAGCGCGACGAGTACCTCGGCGCGAAGCGGATCTCGAACCCGGGCTGCTTCGCGACCGGCGCGGCGCTCGCGCTCGCTCCGCTCGCGGCGGCGAAGCTCCTCCGCGGCACGGTCGTGCTGAACGGCGTCACGGGCGCCTCGGGCAGCGGCGTCCAGCCGGGCCCGGGCACTCACTTCCCGGCGCGCGACGGGAACTTCAAGGCCTACAAGGTGCTCTCGCATCAGCACGAGCCCGAGATCGTCCAGGCGCTCGCGCGGCTCGCGGCGCACGGCTCGGCGGCGCGCCACGTCGCGGCGCCTCCGCGCGGCTTCGAGCTCGTCTTCACGGCGCACTCCGCTCCGATCACGCGCGGGATCCACACGACCGCGACCGTCGAGCTCGAGAGAGCCGCCGACGAGAAGGGCGAGGACGCGCTCGCTCTCTTCACGAAGTTCTACGCGGGCTCGCGCTTCGTGCGCGTCCGGGACCGGCCCGTCGAGCTCAAGGGCCTCGCGGGGACGAACAAGGTCGAGGTCGGCGTCGCGACGCGCGGGAAGCACGTCGTCATCACGACCGCGATCGACAACCTCGTGAAGGGCGCGGCCGGTCAGGCCGTGCAGAACATGAACCTCGCGCTCGGCTTCGATGAGGGCGCGGGGCTCGGGTTCACGGGTCTCTATCCCTAGCGGTCACCCGCGGCGGAGCATGACGAGGCGGACGCCCCCGTCGCGCGTCTCGAGGCGCAGAGACACGCCGCGCGCGACGTCCATCTTCGACAGCGCCTCGTCGAGGTCCTGCATCGTCTCGATCCGCTTGCCGTCGACCTCGCGGATGTAGGCGCCCGCCTCGACGCCGCCCATGGCCGCGAGGCTGCCTTCCTCGACCTCGGCGATGACGATCCCGTCCGCGGCCTTGCGCGCGGTGATCCCGAGCCCGGCGGGCGCGGGCGCATCGGGGAGCGGCTGGAGCGGCCGCGGCTGCGCCTGACCGCGGATCACGGGGCGCAGCGCGCCTCGCTCCTCGGGGAGCTCCCCGAGCTCGACCTCGAGAGTCCTCGACCCGGACTCGCGCCACACCTCGACGGAGACCCGCGTGCCGGCGCCGGCTCGAGCGACGAGGTGACGGAGAGGCTGCGCGCCGTTCACCGCCTTGCCGCCGATCGCGAGGAGCACGTCGCCCTCGCGGAGGCCCGCCTTCGCGGCGGGGCCGTCCTCGCTCACGCCGGCGACGAGCGCGCCTCG
>CAZYLP010000278.1:0-9890 GCA_964648345.1 uncultured Planctomycetota bacterium | reverse complement strand
TCGACCCCGTCAACGACCCGCCGACCGTCCTGCCGACGCAGATCTACTTCGGCCGCGACGCCGAGCAGAAGCCGTTCGTGAGCCACGGCGCCCTCGCCTTCAAGGACCTCCTCCGCTGCGGCGTGAAGGGGGACGGCCGCTTCCTGTTCGAGCTGAAGCCGATCCTCGGCTTTCCGGTCCGCCAGACCCGGATCCTCGGCCGCGTCTTCGAGATCCCCGAGCTCGTCGCGCACGTGATCCGCCACGCCAAGGAGAACGCCGACAAGGCCGTCGGCGAGAAGGTGACGCGCGTGGTCTGCGGGCGTCCCGTGCGCTTCTCGGACGACCCGGAGACGGACGCGCGGGCCGAGAAGACGCTCGAGCGCGCCCTCACCCTCGCTGGCTTCGAGGAGCACTCCTTCGCGCTCGAGCCGGTCGCCGCCGACGCCTCGCTCGAGCACGTCGAGGATGGCGTCACGCTCACCGTGGACATCGGCGGCGGCACGCTCGACATCTCGATCGTCCGGCGCCGCCGCCCCGAGCCGCCGGTCGTGCTCGGGGTCTCGGGCCGCCCCGAGGCGGGGCGCAACGTGGATCGCCGTCTCATCGAGGAGCGGCTCCTCGTCCCCTTCGGCCGCGACCTCGAGTGGGGCCGGCGCCAGCGGATCCCCGCGTGGCTGCTCCAGAAGGTCGGCGCGTGGAGCGAGTTCCACCTCCTCCCGGACGACGCGACGTTCCTCCGCGCGATCGCCCGCACCGAGGTCGAGTCGCGCCGGCACCCGACCGTCCTCTCTCTCGGCCGCTACTTCGCCGAGCGGCACGGCTACTCCTTCGTGAAGGAGGTAGAAGCCCAGAAGATCGCGCTCTCCGACCAGCCGAAGGCCCGCGTCCGCTTCGTGGGCGCGGGGCTCATCGTCCTCGAGGAGATCGGCCGCGAGCACCTGAAGCCCGTGTTCGAGCCTCTCCTCCACGCCCTCGACCGCTCCATCGACGAGGCCCTCGCCCAGGCGAAGCTCGGCGTCGCCGACGTGACCCGCGTCGAGCGGATCGGCGGCTCCTCGCGGATCCCGGCGATCGGCGACCACCTCGCGAAGCGCTTCGGCGCCGAGAAGGTGAAGGGGACCGGCTCCCTCACCGCCGTCGCCCTCGGCCTCGCCACGATCGCCCGCCAGCGCTATCGCCCCTGAAGCACGGAAGGCCGCCCCTTCCGGGGCGGCCTTCGTGCGGTTGCCGTGCTGGAGGCGTTGCGTTCCTCAGCCGAGTCCGAAGGACTTGAGGAGGAGCGCCGAGTTGTTGACGCGATCCACGGGCGGCGCGTCGCGGACGGCCGTCGGGATGTCCGTCTTGGGGCTGTCGCCCGGCTTGAAGCCCATGTTCGTGTAGATGAACGCGCCCAGGTCCTTCGGGTAGATCGGGTCCTTGAGCGTGTTGTTGCGGGCCTGAGCCATGCCGTCCGGGCCCGTGTCGCCGACCGCCGTCGTCTTGAAGTTCGGCTGGTTGACCGACACGAACGCCCACGAGAACCCGTCCGGGTAGTGGTCGCGGCCGTCGCGGCCACCCGCCGTCGTGTTCGGCGTGCGGCCGAACTCGCCACCCATGACGATCAGGACGCGCTTTCCGGTCGCCTTGAGGTTGCGGGCCATGGCGGCGACCGCCGAGTCCGTGATGTCGCCCCAGTTCCGCGCGATCGTCGCGCGGTTGTTGCCGTGCGAGTCGTTGCCGCCGATACCGCACGCGACGTAGGGCACGCCCGCCGTCACGAGGTTCTGCGCCAGCGTCAGGCGCATGAGGTCGTTCTGCGGCGCGCCGTTCCGGCCGGGGAGGATCGGCTTGCCCGTGAGGTCGAACGCCCTCGCGGCGTCGCCCTTCACCGTGATGTCGTACGCATCCTTCCAGGCCTTGTCGTACGCCTTGACCGCATCGTCCGGCAGGGCGAGCGACTTCTGGTTGACCGCTTCCATCATGCGGCGGCGGCTCGCGTACCGGTTGGCGCTGACGCCGGTCGGCATGCCGAGGGCCTGGACGGTCGGGTTCTGACCCTGATTGGCGTTCACGTTGACCATGAGCGCCGTCGGGATCCGCGCACCCTTCGCGTCGTTCGGGTTGTTGCCGTTCGCGCCGTTGATCACGACGGACGGGATCCCGAGGCCCATGCCCTGGAAGTAGTGCGCCATGACGGCGGCCGTGGACGGATACTGCGTCGCGAGGACCGAGCCCCAGAAGCAGTTCATGTACATCTGGCCGGTGCCGTGGTCGCCGTTGCCGTGCACCATGCTGCGGACGGCGCCGAGGCCGAACGCGGGGTCGTTGAGGAGGCCGACGATGCTCGGGAAGACGTTCGAAACCCTGAACGGATTCCCGTAGATGTCGTTGGCGCCCGTGGGGATCGCCGGGAAGACGTTGTTCGCCGACCCCGGCTTCGGGTCCCACGAGTCCGTCTGGGACGGTCCGCCGTCGTAGAAGATCTGGATGATCGCGTCGTATTTCTGGATCGCCGGGTCTGGCGTGAGGCCGTAGGCCTCGCGCATGAACAGCATGTTCGGGAGTGACAACCCGAACATGCCCCAGGTGAGCCCCGCAGCGCCCACCTTGAGGAGGTCTCGCCGGCTCGAGCAGAAGCCGGAATCGCAGTCGTGAGCCATGATCGTGTCTCCTGTGGCCCGGGCGCGCGTCTCGCAGCGCCCGGGCGGTTTGGGTCCTTCGAACCTACCTGTTTACCCGTTTACGCTTACCGCATCACGTATTCGATCGTCGCGCCGAGCGCCACCGCGGCGTCCTGCAGGAACTCCCGGGTGTTCGCCGCGGAGCCACGCTCCGTCTTGAACACCTGGAGCTCCGCCGGACTCGGATCCCGCGAGAGAGCGGTGCGGAACAGAGTCCCGAGCGCCGCGTCCAGCGTGATCGTGCTGGCATCCACGGAGGTGGCGAGCCTGTCGATCTGGTTGTTCGCCATGACGATTCGACCGTTCGTGCTCCGCGAGCTGTTCATCTGGGTGAACGCCTGCGACATGTTCACCGCGTCCGAACGCTCGCCGATCGTCGTGCGGGTCGAGGGGTAACCGAAGTTGAAGGAGAAGAACTGCTCGAGGGCCGTGAACGGGACGCCGGCGAGAGCCGACGTGCCGGAGTCGAGGACCTCGCTGTGGTGACGGTGGGTCACGTGGCGGGCGTAGAGCGCGTCGTTCTTCGTGTCCTTGCCCGTGCCCGAGAGCTGGTAGAGCTTCGAGTTCGTGACCGTGCGGAGGAAGCTCTTGAGGCTGAGCTTGCCGTCGGTGAACGCCTGCGTGACCGCGTCCATGAGCTTCGGGTTCTTCACGCCGGCGAGGTTGACCTGGAGGAACTGGTTCGGGTCGAGCATCTGACCCATGAGCTCCGACCAGAGACGGTGAGCCGTGCCGCGAGCGAACGCCTTGGACGCGACGAAGAGGTCGGCGAACTTCTGGCGGCGCCCGGCGACCGGGTCCGTCAGAGCGCCGAGGCCCGTGGCCGTCGGGTCGAACACGAACGCCGGCTGGAGAGGCGTGCCGAACATCCGGTTGTTCTTGTCGACCTTCGTCGCCTCGCCGGCGTTGTTGGCGAAGAACGCGTAGAGCCCGTAGTTCTGGTCCTGCGTCCAGCGCGGGTCGTCCATCACCGTGGTGAGCGGGTGGTCATGGCAGCGCGCGCACTTCGAGGAGTGACCCGCGAACGTGTTCACGAGCATGTCCACCTTCGCGTAGGTCGCCGTGTACTGCGCGTTGAAGCCCGCGCCGAGAGGGCCGGTGCCCGCGGCCATGGCGCCCACGATCGTCGAGAGCGGGGCGTCGGCCGTCAGCTGCGCCTGGAGCTCGGTGTCGAACGCCGCGCGGTTCGCACCGCCGACGCCGGACCAGGCCCCGATGATGTCCTTGGCCCAGTGAGCCGCGAACTCGGGCGACGCGAGGAGCGCGTCGATCGTCGTCGCACGCTTCGTCGGCGCCGTGCTCGCCTTGAAGGCGGTGAGCTCGGCCTCGGTCGGGAGCCGGCCGAGGAGGTCGGCCGTGACCCGGCGGAGGAACTCGCCGTCCGTCGTCAGAGGCGCGGGGTTGATCTGCTGCGCCTTGAGGGCCGCGAGCGCGACCACGTCCAGGATGTTCGTCGAGCCGGCGAGGGCGCCACCCGTGTAAGGCGTGAAGCCGTTGCCGTTACCGCCGCCCGCGCCCCCCGTGCCCGAGATCACGCGCACCGAGGCGACCATGTTGAGCGCCTGGGCGTTCGCGATCACGTCGAAGGTGGCGTTGTCCGTCGCCCGGAGCAGACCCGCCGTCGTGAAGCGCGCGGCGGTGATCGGGTTGCCCTGGGTGTCCTGGATCGTCAGACCGAAGTTCCGGGTCAGGTCTTCGCAGGTGCCGTTGTCCCAACGGACCAACACGACGAACTGCTGGAACTGGTCCTTCGCGGCGGCCGCGTTCACGTCCGTGAGGCGCGTGATCGGGCCGGGGTAGAGCTCGAGCTGCGTCGCGATCGAGCCCGCCGCGCCGGCGATCTTCGAGAAGTCGACCACGATGTTGCGCGTGATCGTGAGGGTCTGACCGTTGACACCCTTCTCCGAGACCGTGAGGGTCGTCGTGCCGGGGCCGACGGGGGTGACGAGGCCGTCACCCGAAACCTTGGCGACCGTGCCGTCCGCGACCTGGTAGGTCACCTGACGGGAGAGGTCGCGCGTCGCGCCATCCTTGTAGTAGCCGGCGACGATGATCTGCTGCTGCGGGGGAGCCGCAGCCGTGCCCGCCTGCGACCCGAAGATGGCGATGTCGCCCTTCGGGAAGAGGTCGATGGCGACGAGGTTGGCCGAGGTTCCGGGCACGGAGCCCGAACCGATGGCGCTCGTGGACGGAGAGATCGAGGCGCCGCCGCCCCCACCACCACCGCCGCCGCCGCCACAGCCGAGGAGAGCGAGAGTAGCGCCCAGGGCGAACACCCCGAACCGACTCCCTTCACCCGTGATCTTCCGCAGGACCTGCCGCATGGCTTGCCTCCAAGGTGCGTCTCCAAGAACTCAGGCTTCCAACGGATCGCGTTTGTTTCGTGCGTCTCAGGAACGTCGTTCTCGGTGCAACCAACCGCGAACTTCGTTCTCGCCCCGTGCGACCCGTCCCTCAGTGGCTTCCAGACGATTCTTGCGTCTCGTCTTGCCCCTTCGGGATTTCCGTTGGACCCCTACCTGGGTTCTTAACGCCTCCCGTGTATCCCCAATCGCACATGCGAGGCCACTTTCAGGACAGGGCGAGAAAATCGTGCGCGCCCTTCTTAATGAACCTCTAATGAAGCACTTCACTCAACGACGCGGCGCGTGATACACAACGATGACGGTGCGTTTGCCAGTCGGCTTTACTAGAACCGCCTCACCCGCTGGCTAACTTGACGACTTTTACGTGGCCATCGGAGACCCATCCCGGCGCCATCCGGGCCGCGCTGTCGCCATTCGACGACAACCCTGTCAAGGCACCACTTGACGCTCGGAGGCGACATCACCCACTTAGGTCTTTGTCGCTCCTGAGCTTGATCCCCATACGGACCATGCTAGGATCGCGGCCCCAAGGGGACGAGGGTGGACGGGAGGTCCGTCTGCGCCCGAGTCGGATCGTGTACAGCGTTCTCATGACCGCAATGACGGCGGCTCTCAGCGCCTGTCAGTCGGAAGCGACGTTCGCAATCGAGCGCCGGACCCCGGCGCCGCTCGCCCTCCCCGAGGTGAGGCGCGTCGGCGTCGTCGCGTTCGTCGGGACGCGCGGCGCCGCGCTCGCGGGCCTCATCCAGAAGAAGCTGACCGAGGACCTCACCTTCCAGCCCCTCGACCGCCCGGATGCGACCCGCAACTCTCCGGAGGACGCGTTCGTCGAGGGCGAGATCACCGCGCTCGAGATCAGCCGGACCCTCGAGACGCCGACCCTCGTCACGAAGCGCCAGGCGGACGGAAAGCCCCGCGACGTCCCGACGACGCGGAAGCTGAAGACCGGCAAGATCCAGGTGACCTGGCGAGTCCTCGTCTCGAACGGCCAGGCGAAGCGCGGTCGCCCGATCGCCGCGGACGTCCGCTCCGAGCGCATCGAGGACCCGATCCCCTCGCTCACGACCCTCGAGCCGAAGGACCTCCCGAGCCAGCAGGACCCGATCCCCACGGACGAGCAGGTCGAGGCCCGCCTCCTCGAGAGCGCCGCGGCCTCGATCGCCCGCGAGCTGCTCCCGCGCCGCGAGCCCGCCGTGGTCTCCTGGGAAGACGCGGGCGGTGTCGACGCCGCGGCCCTCCGCGCCTTCATCGAGCGCGACTACCGGAGAGCGCACGACGAGCTCCGCGTCCTCCTCAACGAGCGCGCCCTCTCCGTGCACGAGCGCGCGTGCGTCCTCTACAACGCGGCCCTCTGCGAGGACGCGCTCGGCGACTACGAGCTCGCCGACCGCCACCTCGACGAGGCGCTCGCGCTCGAGAACAACGAGCTCCACCAGGCCGCGCTCCGCGACCTCCGCCGCCGCGCCGAGCAGCACCAGCGGGAGGAGCGTCGATGAGCGAAGCGAGTCGGCACGGCAGCAAGAACGAGCGCGACCCGCGCGAGCTCGCGGACGACCTCCTCGAACAGGCGGACGAGACGCGCCGCCTCATCGCCAAGTTCAACGAGGAGAGCGACGCGTGGCGCGCGAAGGCCCTCCTCGCGTGCTTGAAGAACGACAACGCGATCCTCGAGGCGCTCGCCGCCCTGATCGCGCGCAAGCCCGCCACCCCGGCGGCGTCCTCGCCGCCCGCGAGCGAGCCGTCCCGCGAGCCTTTGATCACGCTCCCCGCCCCCGAACCGGCGTCCCCGCCCGCCACGAACGGGAGCGCCGCCGCGCCGGCGGCCTCATCCGACGAGCCGGTCGTCTCGGGCGTCAAGGCCCGCGCGATCGTCGAGGAGTTCGACAACCGCGACCACACCTTCGAGCGGGGCCTGGAGAAGCTCAACTCCTGGGTCGCGGGGGGGAAGGGCGCGCTCCCGTTCCAGAAGCGCGACATTCACGCCTACATCAACCGGAGCGCGAGCTCTGAGGCTATGATCGCGCGCGTCGAGTCCGAGCTCATGGGCCGCGAGGGTTTCATCCGACGCCTGGGCCGGCTCCAGGTCGATGGCCTCCAGGGCGACATCCTCGTGTACGAGAGGGGCTAGCACGTGAAGACACCGAAAGAGAACACCATGATCAAGTCGTCTGGGGACTCGCCCCCGCCGCAGCAGCCTCTCACCCTCGAGAAGGTGAACCAGTACATCTGGGCGAAGTACATCGACTCGACCCGCGTCCCGTTCGAGGTGAACGAGGACGTGGCGCTCAAGCTGTACGAGGCGCACTACGCCAAGCACCCGATCAACGAGCACGACGAGTGCTTCTACTACGGGATCCTCCTCTACGAGGCCGGCTTCCGCGACGAGAAGAACCGCGCGCGCTACCTCGTCAAGGCGAAGGAGGTCTTCGAGGTCTACCGCCAGGTCTCGGGCGAGACCGAGTGGGACGTGATCGAGGACCGGCTCGCGGACACGATCGACATCATCAAGAAGGAGAAGCTCGAGGCGAAGGTCGCCAAGGCCGAGAAGGCGATCGTCGCGCCTCCGATCCCGGGCATGGTCTTCGTGCCGGCGGGCAAGTTCCTCTTCGGAGCGAACAAGGACGAGAAGATCCTCGAGGCCTTCTACATCGACATCGAGCCGATCACGAACGCCCAGTACAAGGCCTACCTCGAGCAGACGAAGTACCCGAAGCCCTCGATCTGGGAGCGCCACCCCGAGCTCGCCGAGGACGAGCTCCCGCTCGTCGGCGTCTCCTGGATGGACGCGGTCCAGTACTGCAAGTGGGCCGGCAAGGAGCTTCCGACCGAGGAGCAGTGGGAGAAGGCCGCGCGCGGCGAGGACGGCCGGACCTACCCCTGGGGCGAGGACAAGCCCACGCCGAAGGACGCGTGCTATCGCGAGGACGAGACGACGGCGAAGCTCCTCCCGACCAAGGGCTACGAGAAGAACAAGTCGCCCTACGGCTGCCACGTCATGGTCGGCCACGTCTGGGAGTGGACGAAGACGACGGCCGTCGAGGACGGCACCGAGCAGCAGAGCTGCATCGTCAAGGGCGGCTCGTGGAGCGACCCGAACGAGCCCGAGTTCCTCTCGTGCTACGCGCGCCTCGACGCGGGCAAGAAGGAGAAGATCGAGCTCATCGGCTTCCGCTGCGCCAAGCTCCCGCAGGCGGAGAAGCAGGCGTAGGCTTGATCGTCGTCCTCGATGGGCCCGCCGGGGCCGGCAAGAGCTCGGTCTCGAAGAAGCTCGCGAAGCGCCTCGGCGTCGAGTTCATGGACACGGGGGCGATGTACCGCGCCTTCACGTGGCGGGCGATGCAGAAGAAGCTCGACCTCCTCGACGTGCCGGCCCTGGTCCGGTGCACCGACGAGGGCCGCCTCTTCATGACGCCCGAGCGCGTGACGATGGACGGGCTCGACATCACCGCCGCGATCCGCACGCCGGAGGTCACGGCGAACATCTTCCGCCTCTCGGACTCGGGCCCCGTGCGCGAGCGCCTGAACGAGCAGCAGCGCGCCCTCGCGAAGGCCTTGAAGTCCTTCGTGGCCGAGGGCCGCGACCTCGGGACCGTTGTGTTTCCGGACGCGGATGTGAAGATCTACCTCGATGCATCTTCTGACGTCCGGGCGCGCCGCCGACTCCTCGAGCTGAAGAAGCCGGAGTCGGAGCTCGCCTCGATCAAGAAGGACATAGAGGAGCGCGACAGGAAGGACATGGTCCGGCCCGTCGCGCCCCTCAAGCGGGCGGAGGACGCCGTCCACGTGGACACGTCCGACCTCGCGCTCGATGCGGTCGTGGACCGCCTCGAGCAGATCGTCCGCAGCGGACTGGCCGGGAAGGTCCGGCCGGCGTCGCGGGCGTAAACCCTAGAGAAGAAGTCGTTTCTTTAGAAAGTTCGTACCTCAGTGCCGATCAACGAAAACGTCAAGCGCTACGACCTCCGGTCGGATGAGCTCGACACCGCTCTCAAGGAGATCCTCGGGCCCCAGGGCAACGATCACCTCGAGAAGCTCTACGACAACTCCGTCTCGAACCTGAAGCCCGACACCATCGTCAAGGGCAAGGTCCTCAACATCGTCGGCGAGGACGTGATCGTCGACGTGGGCTACAAGTCGGAGGGTGTCGTCCCCCTCGATCACTGGAAGAACCGGGACGAGGTCGACGTGGGAGACACGGTCGACGTCCTCCTCGAAGCCGTCGAGGACGAGTCCGGTCTCATCATGCTCTCGAAGAAGAAGGCCGACAGGATCTCGGGCTGGCAGCGCGTGATCCAGTCGCACCAGAAGGGCGACAAGGTCAAGGGCAAGGTCACCCGCAAGATCAAGGGCGGCCTCCTCGTCGACATCGGCGTGCCCGTCTTCCTGCCCGCCTCGCAGATCGACATCCGGCGCGTGCCGGACATCAGCGAGTGGATCGGCAAGGAGATCGAGTGCAAGATCATCAAGATCGACGAAGCTCGCATGAACATCGTCGTCTCGCGCCGCAAGCTCCTCGAGGAGGAGCGCGAGGTCAAGAAGCAGGAGCTCCTCGAGAACCTGCGCGAGGGTGACGTCGTCGAGGGCATCGTCAAGAACCTCGCCGACTTCGGCGCCTTCATCGACCTGGGCGGCATCGATGGTCTCTGCCACATCACCGACATGTCGTGGGGCCGCGTCTCGCACCCGAGCGAGGTCCTCAAGATCAACGACCGCGTCCAGGTGAAGGTCCTCAAGATCGACCCGAAGAACGAGCGCATCTCGCTCGGTCTCAAGCAGCTCACCGAGTCGCCCTGGAAGAACATCCAGGCGAAGTACCCGGTGGGCGGCAAGTTCACGGGCACGGTCGTGAACGTCCTCAGCTACGGCGCGTTCGTCAAGCTCG
>CAZYLP010000277.1:0-9923 GCA_964648345.1 uncultured Planctomycetota bacterium | reverse complement strand
GGACGAGGCCGAGGCCGAGCCCGCCGCCGAGGAAGACCCGGCGGCCGAGGAGGCGCCCGACGTGGAGGCGGCGCCCGCAGGGACCGGGACGACGTACCGGCTCACGATCACGACGGCCGGTGGCGCCCCCCGGACCGAGGTCTTCGACAAGGACCTCATCTCGATCGGCCGCGACGCCAAGTGCGACGTCATCCTCGACGACATGCTCGTCTCGCGAAAGCACGCCGAGATCCGGCGCGACGACTCGATCTACGCCCTCGTCGACGCGGGCACGCAGAACGGCACGCTCCTCAACGGACGTCGCGTCCAGGGCATGGCGCTCCTCAACGCCGGCGACGGGATCGCGATCGGGAAGTTCCGGATCCGCTTCGAGGCGGAGAACGCCCAGGCCCCCGAGGCCGTGAAGACGGCGATCTCCGGTGACGTGGAGGAGCTCGGGAGCATGACCCTCCGCATGACCCCCGAGACCGAGAAGCGCATGGCCGAGGAGGCCATGGGCCGCGTGAAGGGCTACGTGGTCGTCGCGAAGGCGGGCGGCCCCGAGCTCAAGCGCTTCGTCGCGGAGACGTTCCAGATCGGCAAGTCGCCCGAGTGCGACCTCGCGCTGCGCGGCTGGCTCGTCCCGAAGAAGGCCGCGATCATCGTGCGCGGCGCCGACCGGTACCTCCTCCTCAACCTCGCCGCGTCGCCGAGCCAGATCGTGGTGAACGGCGTGCCGGTGCCCGACCGCGTCGTCCTCGAGGACTGCGCGCGGGTCCAGGTCTTCGGGGAGAGCTTCAGGTTCGAGATCCCGCCGGAGAAGAGCTAGCGGGAGGGCGCCGTCACTTGCTCTCGACGACCAGCTTCGCGCTCTTCAGCCACTTCACGTAGGCGTCCTTGTTCTTGTCCACGGACTTCTCCGGTCCCTGGAGCTTCACGAACCAGGGGCCGCCCTTCCCCTCGATGTAGGCCGCGATGAGCTTCTGGCCCTTCTGCGGGTCGCCGCCGCCCGTCATGGCGGACGGCGTGTAGGTGCCGGCGATCTCGATCGTCGTGACCTTGAGCTCCCCGACCTCGAAGCTCTCCTTCTTCGCCTTGTCGACCGGGAACGCGGCGCCGTCCACCGTCTTGAACTGCCCGCACCAGCGCTTGATGTTGTCGTCGAGCGTGCCGCCCTGGCCCCCGAAGTGGGAGAGCTTCACGCTCGGCGCATCGGCGTCGCCCTCGGCCTTGTCGACGGTCCACTGCTTCTTAGGCGCCATCATGCCGCCCTTGACCTCGACCTCCTTCCACTCCTTCGGCGTCTCGAAGACGAGCTTCTTGTCGCCCTCGCCCGCGAGGGCGGCGGCGGCGAAGAGGACGAGCGAGGCGGCGACGATCCGGCGCATGAGAGGCCTTCCTTGGCCTCCGATTGTAACGGGCCTAGCGCGCCTTGCGGGCGGCGATCGTGGCGTCGTCGAAGACGTCCGTCTTGCCGCCCTCGTCGATCCCGAAGGCGCGGATCCGGAGCGACGGCCCGTCCACGTCGAAGCGCGCGAAGTGGTGCCGGCTCGCGAACTCGGCGGTGAGGACCTTCTTCTTCGGGTCGCCCTGGTAGAGGGGCGCGCCGCCGCCGCCGGTGATGACGTGGACCATGCCCTTGTCGTTGGGCTCGTAGCCGCGGAGCCGCAGCGAGCGGTGATAGAAGTGGTCGTGCCCGTTCACGACGAGGTCCACGCCCGCGTCGTCGAGGAGCTTGTCGAGCACGTTCCTCATGATCGTCGTCTCGGGCTTGTGGCTCTTGTTGATCGAGAGGAGCGGGTAGTGGAACCAGACGACCTTCCACTCCGCGTCCGCGGCGGCGAGGTCCGCCTCGAGCCACTTGCCCTGGTCCGTGGCGAGGAACCGCTCCGTCGTGTCGCAGAGCTCGATCTGGTTCGAGTCGAGACAGACGAAGTGGACGTTCGCCGCGTCGAAGGAGTAGTAACGGTTCCCGTTCTGGTTCGCCGGATAGGGGAACTCCTCGAGCGTGAACTTGCCGTCCTTCGTCTTCACGTCGTGGTTGCCGAGCGTCACGAAGAACGGGACGCGCGCGAGCATCGCCGCGTAGGGCTTGAAGAAGAGCGGGTCGAAGCTCTGCGGCTGACCCACGAGATAGATGATGTCGCCCGTGTGGAGGACGAGGTCGGGCCGCTGCTCCTCCATGAGCTTCGCGATCGCGAGCTGGTTGTCGTTCGCCTGCCCGTCGCCGCGGCGCGGGAAGCCCGTGTCGCCGATCGCGCAGAACGTGAGCTTGGTCGCTCCGTGCGCGGGCAGCGTGTCGAGCACTCCGCGGCCGAGCGAGCCCGACGCCGCGATCACGTCGTAGGTGACGCGCGTCGCGGGCGGCGCCTTGAAGCGCGCGCGGTGCCGCCTGGCGTGGGGCTGGAAGGGGACCGTCGTCGTCTTCGCGCCCTCCGCGGTCGTCCAGCTCGCGACGAGCTCGAGGTCCTTCTCCTCGGGGCCGACCTTGACCTCGACGAACGTCGCGAGGCCGTCGGTCGAGACCACCGGTCCGCGGAGGATGGGATTCTTCTTCTCGTCGCTCTCGTCACCGCGGTGCTCCCTCCGGTCGCCCTGGTCTTGCGCCGCGAGCGGCGAGAGAGCGACCCCCGCGGCGACGAGCGCGCCCGCGAGGAGGAGAGACGCGTGACGACGGAGACGCGCTCTCACGGCGCAGCCTCCGGCGGCGGAGGAGGAGGCGGCGGCACGTCGGCGGCGGGCTCCTCGAAGCGGCTCACGATGTCGGCGACGGTGTCCTTGAGCGCCTTCACCTCGCGCGCGAGCGCGCGGAAGTGCTGCTCGCTGATCGGGAGCGCCGTGCCGCTCGCCGGCGTCGTGGGCGCGACCGTGGGGAGCTCGGCCTTGATGAGGCGGTAGAGCTGGATCTTGAGCGCCTCGACGTCCACCCTGGGCGGGATCTTCGGCTCGACCGCCGCGATCGCCTTCGCGACGGCGGCCTCGCTCGCCTTCTTGACCAGGTTGTCGGCGTCGATCGTGTACTCGGCCACGTAGCGGCGGATCGTCGGCTCGAGCTCGGCCGCGCTCGGGAGGCGGCCCGTGCCGCCGCCCGTCGGGAGCGCGGCGCGCGAGGCGATCTCGCGGACCCTCGCCTCGATCCCCGAGAGGTCGAGGTCGCGGAGGCGCATGTCCATGACGGCGTTCGCGCGCGCCGCGGCGTCCTTCGCGATCTTCTCGGGCATCGCGAGGAGGTCCGTCTTGACCCCCCCGAGCTCGGGCATGATCTCGGCGGCGACGAGCTTGGCCACCTGGTCCTGGATCGCGTTCGAGGCGACGGCGGCCCTGAGCTTCTCCGTGACGACCGGGAGCGTCGAGGCGACCGCGTCCTTCGACACGCGGTCGGTCAGCTTCTCGACGATCCTGTCGAGTCCCTCGCGCGCGACCGCGAACGCCTTCGCGCTCGCCTCGCCGCCGAGCTTCTCCATGAGCACGTCGAGGTCGCGGCGCTTCTTCAGGACCTCGACCGTGCCCTCGACCGCGCGCTCGACGATGCGCGCGTCGAGCTCGCCCGCGTCCGTGCGGTCGGCGAGGCGCGGGACGATCCGGTCGGCGGCCGAGGAGGCGACTCCGTCGCCGAGCTGCTCGAGGACGCTCTTCGCCACGTCCTCCACGATCCCGGCGCGCGCCTCCTCGAGCGCGGAGCGGACCGCCTCGGCGGCCGCCTCGCGGATCCGGGGGAGGAGCGCGTCGATGACGGCCTGGCCGCTCAGCCGCTGCTCGATGAGCGTCGAGGCCTCCGTCGCGACGTGGGCCTTGAGGTCGGCTCCGAGCCCCGCGTGAGCGAGGTCGATCTGCGAGGCGAGCTGGGTCCTCAGGGCCTCGGCGGCCGCCTTGACCTCCTCCTTCACCTTCGCGGCGACGACGGCCTCGAGGGGCGGGCCCCCCCCCGATCCCCCCCCCGCTCCGCGGGGGGGGGTCGGGGCGGGGCCCGCCGCCTTCGGCGGGAAGGAGCCGGTCGGGCGCGGGATCCCGACCGGGGGCGTCGCGCCCACGACGGGGCGCATGGCCGGTCGCGAGGTAGGCCGTGGCTCCGGCGGACGATCCTCGGTGGTCATGCGCCCCTCTCCCGCTCGCTAGAAGTCGTCGTCCTCGTCGTCGTCGGACGCCGCCTCGGTCTCCGGCTCGACGGGCTCGCCCGTCTCCTCGTCGAAGACCGGCATCGCCCACGCGGGCTCCTGCGCCTCGGCGCCCGGCTCGCCCTCGGCGGGCGGGAGCGGGATCGAGGCGAGGTCGATGCCGAGGTTGCGCTCGGCCTCCTCGGCCGTGTCGCGCACCTTCTTCACCGGATCGCCCTGCGCGCGGCGGAGGAGCTCGGCCGCGGGCCTGACGTCCTCGAAGCGCGGGAAGAAGTCCTTGAGCTGCTGGACGACCTTGACGCGGATCTCGGGGTCGCGGTCCTCGAAGAGGGCGCGGAGCACCTGCAGCGAGCGCGGGTTCGGCTTCGCCCAGCGGAGCGCGTGCGCGAGCGTCCAGCGGAGGTTCGGGTCGCCCGAGCGGACCCACTGCCGCATGAGGAGGAAGCTGTGGTCGAAGCTGTCGCCGAAGACGTGCTCGAAGTAGCTGTAGGCGACGGCGCGGCGGATGTCGATGTCGGGCGACGCCGCCATCTTCTTCGCGACCTCGAGGGCGCCCTTCGCCTCGCGCTCGTGGAGGTCGTAGAGCACGCGCGCCGCGCACCAGTGCACGTCCGGGTCGGCGTCGAGCGCGAGCTGCTCCGCGATCGGGAGGACCTTCTTCGGCGTGTCGGTGAGGTGGAGGTGGCGCGCGACGATCGCGCGGACCTCGGCGTCCTGGTCCACCGCCCACCGCTTCACGAGGTCGATGTTGCGGTCCACCTCCTCGGCGAGGATGTCGATCGCCTTGTTGCGGACGTCGCGGTCCGCGTCGAGGACCATCTTCTTCAGGATCTTCACCGAGCGCTCGTGGTAGCTCTCGTTCGCGAGCGGGAGCGCGCCCGCCGCGATGACGCGGAGGCGCGGGTTGTCGCTCGAGAGCCAGCCCTGCATGAGCCGGAAGAAGGTCTCGGGGTTCTCGTCCCACGCCCACGCGACGGCGATCCGGATCGGGTCCTGCATCTTCAGGAACCGCTCCTTGCCGGCCTTCTCGAGGGCGTGCTTCACCTCCTCGAGCCGGGCCTTCGGGTCGTCGGCGACCCATCTCGAGAGGGTCGGGATCTCCGTGGGGATCTTCCCCAGCGCCTTCACCACCTTGTCCGCTCCCCTTTTCGGCCCACCCGTTCGCGCACGGGCGTTGCCCTTGTGACTCTTGGCGGCCGCGGGCTTCACGGCTCTCTTGCCGCCCCCCACCGCCTTGCGTTTCGTCGCGCTCATGCCAGCGCCCCCTCCCGGCGTCTCGCGCCGCCCTGGGTCCCGAGCTCCTCGACGGCTCGCCTGAAGAACTCGAGGCCCGGCGCATTCGCCGCCCCTGTGTTGGCCGCGCGGTCGCGCGTGTGTCCCGGCCGCTGCCAGGCGTCCTGGTGACGCTCGGGATGCGGCATGAGGCCGAGGATCCGGCCCGTCGGGTCGGTGACCCCGGCGATGTCCTCGAGCGAGCCCGACGGGTTCCACGGGTAGCCCGCGGGCGCGTCGGCGACGCCGGTCCCGTTCACGCCCGGATGCTCGTTCGCGGGCGGCCGGCGGTAGACGAGCGCGATCTGGCCCTGGTCGCGCATGCGCTCGAGGACCGCCGCGTCGCGGAGGACGAGGCGCCCCTCGCCGTGCGCCGAGGGCGCGTCGAAGACCTCGCCCTGCTTCAGGAACGGCGTCTTCGCGTTCACCGTCTGGAGCCGGATCCAGCGCGACTCGAACTTGCCGGACTCGTTCCGCGCGAGCGAGGCCTCCTGCTCGAAGATCCCGCGCGTCCCGGGGAGGAGCCCCGCGCGCACGAGCACCTGGAAGCCGTTGCAGATCCCGAGGACCAGCCCGCCGCGGTCGACGAGGCGGAGGACCGAGCCGCGGAGCTTGAGCGCGAGCTTGTTGCCGAGGATCTTCCCCGCGCCCAGGTCGTCGCCGTAGGAGAAGCCGCCCGGGACGCAGAGGAGGTCCGCGCCATCGAGCGGCGCGCGGTCCTCGAGGAGCCGGTTCACGTGGAGCGTCGCGACCTCGGCGCCGACCCGCTCGAAGGCGAAGGCCGTCTCGCGGTCGCAGTTCACTCCGGGAGCCCGGAGCACCAGCACGCGGGGTTTCTTCAAGCAAGCGCCTCCAGGAGGACGCGCTCGTCCTTCACGGTGGCCTTCACCTTGGAGTGGGTCTTGAACCGGCCGTCGTCGCGCTCGGGGCGGTCGAGGCGGTGATGCGTCCCGCGGCTCTCCTCGCGCGCGAGGGCGCGCGAGGTGATGAGCCACCCGACCGTGAGCATGTTCTGGAGCTCCCAGCCGCGCGGCCCGGCGAAGACGCTCGGGAGCACGTAGCTCGACCAGAAGCGGATCCGCTCGAGGGCGCGCGTGAGGCCCGGCGCGTCGCGCTCGATGCCGACCTCGCGCCACATGAGCGCGCGGAGCGCGGAGGTCGCGTCCTCGATGTCGATGTCCGTGCGCGTCGCCGGCTCGTAGCGGTGGTCGAGCGCGAAGCGCGCGACCGTGCCGACCGTCGAGGCCGCGAGCGACGCGGCGGCCGCGCCGGCGCGCCGCCCGAAGACGAGGCCCTCGAGGAGCGAGTTCGACCCGAGGCGGTTCGCGCCGTGGAGGGTCGTGCAGGACGCCTCGCCGGCCGCGAAGAGCCGCGGCACGGTCGTCGCGCCGTTCATGTCGACGGCGACGCCGCCGATCGTGTAGTGCGCGGAGGGCCGCACGGGGATCCGGTCGCGCGTGAGGTCGAGGCCGTAGCTCCGGCACAGCCGGTCGATGCCGGGGAAGCGCGCCCGGGTCCGGTCGGCCGGCAGGTGCGTGAGGTCGAGGTAGACGGAGGTGTCGTCCGTCTCGCGCATACGCCTCACGATCGCACGCGACACGACATCGCGCGGGGCCAATTCCGCGAGCTCGTGCGCTTCGACCATGAAGCGCACGCCCTTCCTGTCCACCAACCGGGCACCCTCGCCGCGCAAAGCCTCGGACACCAGGGCCCGCGCCGCGCCGGCGACGTAGAGCGTCGTCGGGTGGAACTGGATGAACTCCATGTCTTCTATGACCGCGCCTGCCCGGAAGGCGGCCGCGAGACCGTCCCCCGTCGCGACCGCGGGGTTCGTCGTCTCGCGGTAGACGCGGCCCGCGCCCCCCGACGCGAGCACCGTCGCGCGCGCGACGACGACCTGGAGCCCCTGCGAGTGGTCCCAGACGAGGGCGCCCTGGCACTCGCCGTCGACGGTGAGGAGGTCCACGCAGAACGCGTGCTCGAGGAAGCGGATCCTCGGGTTGGCGCGGGCGCGCGCGAGGAGGACGCGCTCGACCTCCATGCCCGTGGCGTCGCCCGTCGCGTGGAGGATCCGCGGCAGCGAGTGGCCGCCCTCCTGCGCGAAGTTGAGCTCGCCGTCGGCGCGCCGGTCGAACGCGGCGCCCCACTTGATGAGCTCCTTCACGTCGTCCGCGCCCTCTTTGCAGACGGTCGCGACGACCTCGTCGCCGCAGATCCCGCCGCCCACGAGGACGGTGTCCTTCGCGTGCTTCTCCCAGCTGTCCTCGGTCGTGTCGAGCGCCGCGGCGATGCCTCCCTGGGCGTAGCGAGTGTTCGACTCCTCGGCCGCGGCCTTCGTCGCGACGATGACGGTCCCGCGCTCGGCCGCCTCCATCGCGGCGCGCAGGCCCGCGACGCCGCTCCCGACGACGAGGACGTCCGCCCATCGCAGCGGGAGGTCCCGCGTGTCGAAGCGGATGAGGTACCGCCGAAGTGCAAGCTCGGCGAGCGCTTCGCCCGCGTTCGCGGGGGGCGTGGGATTCATTGGGTTGCGGAGGTTACATCACTCTTCGTCGACGAGGAAGCCCTTCTCGACGAGCTTCTTGGCGAGCGCGAGGGCGATGGCGCCGTCGTCGTCGCCGAGGGCGGACTTCGCGGCGAAGTCCCCGCGGTCCTTGAAGCCCGCGAGCCGGGCGGCCCCGTCGTGCGCCCGGCGGCGCGCGGCCTTGTCGGGCGCGAAGAGGAGCTGGATCACGTTGTGGCCGTCCACCGTGTGCCCGCGGAGGATCGCCCACTCCGCCCACTTCTCGTGGGACGTGCCGTGCTTCTCGCCGGTCCGCTTCGCGAGCGCGGCGGCGATCTCGCCCATGGTGTGGTCGAACGCCTTCCGGTCCCAGGCGCGGCCGAGGTAGTCGAAGACGCCCGCGATCCCGAGCGTGAGGAGGTTCGCGAGGACGGGCGTCTCCTCCTTCGGCTGGAACGTCTCGCGGAGCGCGCCGACGAGCGCGGGGACGGCGACGTCTCGCGCCCCGGCCGCGGGCGCCGGGGCGTGCGCGAGCCGGAGCGCGGCGAGGAGGCGCGTCCGCTGCTCCACGCCGTGGCGGACGACCCGGGCGAGGAGCGGCGCGGTCTCGGCGTCGGGGGCGAGCTCGAAGCTCGCGACGGCGGCGCGGACCCGGTCCTCCGACTTCGAGCGGAGCGCGGCGAGGTAGCGCTCGCGCTGGGTCTTCGCGTCGCACCACTTGACGACGCCGCGGTAGGCCGCGACGAGGAGCGCCTCGCTCGCGTCCTTCTTCTCGTCGATGACGTGGAGCGCGACCGCGAGGTCCGCGGCCGTGCCCTTCTCGACGAGGAACGCGAGCGCCGTGGGGCCGAGCTCGTCGTCCGTCCGGGCGAGCTCGACGGCGAGCGGGTGGAGCGCGGCGGGCGGCCCCTCGGCGAGCGCGGCGAACGCGAGCCCGCGCGCCTCGGACTCGCGGGCCTCGCCCTTCGCGGCGATCGCCTCGCGGAGGAAGGCCTCGGACTCCTTCGTGCGGATGGCGCTCGCGATCTTCACGAAGCTGCTCCGCGCCTGGAAGCCCGTCGTCTTCGCGTAGCGCCTCGAGAGGACGTCGAACGAGAACGACTTCCGCTCCTTGACCGCCGCCGCGACTCCGTCCGCGGTCATGAAGTGCTCCTCGACGAACTCGACGACCTTCTCGTCCAGCTTCGCGTCGCCGAGGAGGACGAGCCCGTAGACGCCCGCTTCCTGGGTCCAGCCCTCGGTGTCGTCCTCGAGAGCCGCGAGGAGCTGCTCCCTCGCCGCCGCGGACTTCTTCGCCGCGAGCTCCCGCGCCGCCTCCTTCTTCCTGTCGAGCGAGCTCTCCTTGCGGAGCGTCTCCCCGAGCGCCTTCTCGTCCCCGGCTCTCGCGGCGCTCGGCCCCGCGACGACGAGCGCGGCGAGCACGGCGACCAGCGACAGTCCTCGCTTCATGGAGCACACCCCTCGGAGGACTCTACCGAAACGCGCGCCGCGGGGGCGTCGCCTCGGTGTGATAGCGTGGTCCCCCGGTGATCGAGCTCGACTCCGTCACGGCCTCCTACAGGATGGGCTTCACGCGAAGGCAGAAGCTCGTCCTCGACTCCATCGGCTTCTCGATCCCCGAGGGGTCGATCGCCGGCTACCTCGGCGTCAACGGCGCCGGGAAGACGACGACGATCAAGCTCATCGTCGGGATCAACGCCCCCGAGTCGGGCCGGCTCGTCGTCGCGGGCCACCCCGCGGGGTCGAACGCCTCGCGGGCCGCGCTCGGCTACCTCCCCGAGAACCCGTACTTCTACGAGTACCTGACGCCCGTCGAGGCGCTCGCGTTCTACGGCCGCCTCTCGGGTCTCGACGCCGCGACGATCCGCACCCGCACGGACCAAGTCCTCGCCGAGGTGGGGCTGCTCGGCGCGCGCGACCGGCCGGTGCGCGAGTTCTCGAAGGGCATGCGCCAGCGGCTCGGCCTCGCGCAGGCGATCCTCCACCGCCCGAAGCTCCTCGTCCTCGACGAGCCGCTCACCGGCCTCGACCCCATGGGGCGGCTCGCGCTCCGG
>CAZYLP010000276.1:0-9924 GCA_964648345.1 uncultured Planctomycetota bacterium | reverse complement strand
GCGGGCGGCGCGACGGGCTGGCTCGGCGAAGCGCTCGGCCAGTACTTCATGACGCGCGGCCAGGTCGAGGAGCGCGTGCCCGCGTTCTCGGCGCTCAAGCTCCGCGCCCCGCTCACCGTCGGGGGGAAGCGTTACACGATCACCGAGCGCCGCCCGGCCAAGTGCACCGGCAGCGAGGGGGAGCTCCCCTTCGTCGCCGGGCAGGGCTACGACTTCACCTTCGCCGACCTCCGCGGCCCCGACGGTGCGTTCGCCACGATCGACTACTCCGAGGACCCGCCGCTCGTCTTCACGGGACGCGCCGTGCTCTGGGACGAGCTCGCCATGAAGGACCACAGGGAGTTCCATGGCTGGTGAGCAGGCGAGCCGGACGGTCGAGGCCCGGGGCGTCAAGTGCGCCTCGTGCGGCGCTCCCTTCACGCTCCGCGGCTTCGCGCGCACGGTGTGCGTCGCCTGCGAGTACTGCGGCAACGTCTTCGACACCTCGACGCCCGAGTGGCAGCTCATAAGCCGCGTCGAGAAGGCACGCCAGGAGGCGCCGCTCTGGCCCCTCGGCACGAAGGCGAAGTTCGAGGGCGGGAAGCGCTTCGACCTCGTCGGCTGGGTCAAGCGCTTCGTCGAGGTGGGCGGCGAGCGCTACTTCTGGGAGGAGCACCTCTTCTTCAGCCCCTTCCACGGCTACCGCTACCTCGTCTACCAGAACGGCCACTTCTCCTACGTCACGCCGCTCCCGGGCGTCGGCCAGGAGACCCCGGGGAGCACGCGCCGCGCGACCTACCTCGGCGAGACCTACCGGCACTTCCAGCAGGGGCAGGCCGTCGTCTACGCGGTGATCGGCGAGTTCCCCTGGCTCGTGAAGCGCGGCGAGACGGTCCTCTCGGTCGACTACGTCGCCCCGCCGCTCATGCTCTCGGAGGAGCGGACCGCGGAGGAGTCCGTCTGGTCGAGCGGCGTCTACTGGACGCAGGACCAGGTCATCGCGGCGGTCGGCCCGCCCAAGCGGCCGTTCCGCTACCCGCAGGGCGTCGCGCCCAACCAGCCGAACCCCGTCTCCGCCGCGCCCTGGATCGCGAAGGCGACGGGGTACGCGCTCCTCGCGTGGTGTCTCCTCTCGTGCGTCTACGTCTTCCGCTGCTCGGCCCAGCGCGTGAAGGACATCTCGGTCCCGCCGAAGAGCGCGATGCCGAAGGAGGTCGCGCACGTCGGCACCGAGACGCTCGAGTCTCCGCCGGGCCTCATCGTCCCGATCACGCTCGAGTCGAGCCGCTCGACCGCGAACGTCGAGATCGCCGTGCACGCGCCCGTGGACAACAACTGGGCCGCGGTCAGCTGCGCCCTCGTCGACACGAAGAACGAGCACGCGTACCCCTTCGGCGTCGAGGTCGAGTACTACCGCGGCTACGAGGACGGCGAGCACTGGAGCGAGGGCTCCCAGAACGCGACCGTCGTCATCGGCGGGATCCCGAACGGGGAGTACGTGCTCCAGATCGAGCGCGACGACACGTTCCAGGGCCCCGTGAACGTCGTCGTGCGGCGCGACGTCGCGCTCGCGCGCTACCCGATCGTCGCGCTGATCCTCATCCTCTTGTTCCCGGCCATCCTGCTCCTCCGCTCGAGAAGCTTCGAGGCGAGGCGCTGGGCCGAGAGCGACCACCCGACGGGAGGCTGACCGTGACCTTCTCCCAAATCCTCTTCGGAGCCGGAGCCGCCGCGGGGATCCTCCTGCTCGGAGCGGCCGCGCCGTCGGGCCGGGTCCTGGTCGGGACGCCGACCGCCGAGAAGGCCTCACGCGACCCGAGCGTGCGCGTGGGCTCGGCCCACGGCCGCCACCACTGGTTCATCTACGGCGGAGGTTATCACGGAGGAAAGTAACGGCAGCCAGGGAGCCGAGGGCTCGCCGCCCCCCGCGGGCGGCGGCAGCCCTCCGCGCGCGGCCGTCCTCCTCGCCGCGACGCTCGTCGTCGCGACGTGCGGGCTCATCTACGAGCTGACCGCGGGCGCCATGGCGAGCTACCTCCTCGGCGACTCGATCTCGCAGTTCTCGCTCGTGATCGGCGTCTACCTCTCCGCGATGGGCGTGGGCTCGTACCTGACGCGCTTCCTCCCCCAGGAGCGGCTCCTCGAGCGCTTCATCCACATCGAGATCGTCGTCGGCCTCCTCGGCGGCTTCTCCGCGACGATCATCTTCTGCTCCTTCGCGTGGCTCGACGCGACCCGGCCCGTGCTCTTCGTCCTCGTCGCGCTCATCGGCATCCTCGTCGGCGCGGAGATCCCGATCCTCCTCGGCGTCCTGAAGGACGAGGTCGCCTTCAAGGACCTCGTCGCGCGCGTCCTCGCCTTCGACTACCTGGGCGCCCTCGCCGCGAGCCTCCTCTTCCCGCTCGTCCTGGTCCCGAAGCTCGGGATCGTGCGCACGGCCTTCGCGTTCGGGCTCGCGAACGGCGTCGTCGCGTTCGGGCTCGCGGTCGTCTACGGCGACTCGCTCCGCCGCGCGTCGCTCCTCCGCGCGGAGGCGTTCGGGGCGTCGCTCCTCCTCGCGGCGGGCCTCGCGCTCGGACATCACGTCGAGGGCGTCCTCGAGCACGAGCTCTTCGAGTCCCCGATCATCCTCGCGAAGCAGACGCGCTACCAGCGGATCGTCCTCACGAGCACCGAGGGCGACGTGCGGCTCTTCCTGAACGGCCACCTCCAGTTCAGCTCGAGGGACGAGTTCCGCTACCACGAGGCGCTCGTCCACCCCGCCTTCGCGGTCGTCGGCTCGCGCGCGACGCACGTCCTCATCTGCGGCGGCGGCGACGGCATGGCCCTCCGCGAGGTGCTCAAGTACCCGTTCGTCGAGAGGGCGACGCTCGTCGACCTCGACCCCGACATGACGAAGCTCTTCTCGACCCAGTCGGTGCTCACGCGCCTGAACGAGCGGAGCTACTCGGACCCGCGCGTCCGCGTCGTCAACACGGACGCCATGAAGTTCCTCGAGGAGACGGACGAGGTCTTCCACGCGATCATCGTGGACGTGCCCGACCCGTCGAACTTCTCGGTCGGGAAGCTCTTCACGCGGAGCTTCTACCGCCTCTGCAAGCGGCACCTCGACCAGGACGGCGCGCTCGTCGTCCAGGCGACGAGCCCGACCGTCGCGCCGCGCTCGTTCTGGTGCATCGAGCGCACCGTCGCCGCGGCCGAGCTCTCGACGCACGCGTACCACGTCTTCCTCCCGAGCTTCGGCGACTGGGGCTTCGTCCTCGCGACGCCCGAGCCGCGGCCGCGCCCCACGCGCCTCCTCGAGGGGCCGAAGCTCCGCTTCCTGAACGACGCCGTCCTCCCGGGCTCCTTCGAGTTCTCCCGGGACACGCGCGCGCCCGAGGGACTCCAGGTGAACCGGCTCAACGATCAGGTCCTCGTCCACTACTACACGCAGGAATGGAAGCGCGAGGATCGATGAGCGAGCGGGCGGGCATCACGGTGAAGGGGCCGCTCCGGTGTCCGTTCTGCCACGACCGCATCGACCTGAACGGCCAGTGGGTCGCGTGCTCGCGCTGCCTCGCGCGCCATCACGACGAGTGCTGGGAGGACGGCCGGAAGTGCGGCGCGTGCGGCGGCACGAGCGCGCTCGTCCCCGAGGAGCGGCGGCAGGAGAGGCGGCAGTCGTCGTCGCGCGCGAACGCCGTCGGCCCCGAGTTCGCGGCCGCCGAGTCGAACGTCACGGGCTTCTGGAAGGGCAAGCTCGACATGGGCGTGGGCCTCGTCCCGATCGAGGTCGATCTCGTCCAGGCGGGCTCCGAGTTCTCGGGTTACTGGTTCCGCGGCTCGGCGCGCGGCCACGTGAGGCACGGACGCGTGAGCGGGTTCCGCGTCTCGTTCGAGGTCGCCTCGGGCGACGACGAGGTCTGGTACGAGGGCCGCCTCCTCGGGAAGGACACGATGTCGGGGCGGTGGCGCCTCGACGACGACGAGACGGGCGACTTCACCCTCAAGCGCGTGGGCCGCTCGTGAGCGACCTCACCCGCCGCGAGTTCCTCGCCGGCACCCTCGGCCTCGCCGCGCTGAGCGGGTGTCCCGACGGCGCCCCCCCCCCAGCCCCCCCCCGCTCCGCGGGGGAGGGTCGGGGGGGCGCGCCGATCCAGGGCACGATCGTCGGACAGGACGACCGGCGCGGTCACCTCCTCCGCTCGGGGGAGCTCCTCTCGAAGAAGATCGAGGAGAGCGTGAAGGCGCGCGTCCTCGTCGTCGGCGGCGGCGTCTCGGGCCTCGCCTGCGCGTGGCGTCTCCGCAGGGAGGGCGTCCCGAAGGAGGAGGTCCTCGTCCTCGAGCTCGCGGGCGCTCCGGGCGGGAACGCCGCGTGGGGCGAGAACGACGTCTCGCCGTATCCGTGGGGCGCGCACTACCTCCGCGCGCCGACGCCCGAGTCGCGCGCGCTCACGGTGTTCCTCGAGGAGACGAAGGTCATCCGCGGCCGCGACTCGAAGGGCCGGCCCGACTTCGACACCCGCTGGGTCTGCTCCGAGCCCATGGAGCGCGTCTTCGAGTCGGGCGTCTGGGCCGAGGGGCTCTTCCCGCCGCCCCGGAGCGCGACGCGCGAGGACCACACCGAGCACGCGCGCTTCCGCGAGGAGCTCCGCGCCCTCGCGAAGCTCCGCGACGCGGACGGGCGCCGGCCCTTCGCGATCCCGGTGGACCGGAGCGGGGCGCAGCTCCGCGACCTCGACAGGATCTCGTTCGCGGCGTGGCTCGACTCGAAGGGCTTCAAGTCGAAGCCGCTCCGCTGGCACCTCGAGTACGCGTGCCGCGACGACTACGGCTCCTTGCTGGAGCAAACCAGCGCGTGGGCCGGGCTCCACTACTTCCTCGCGCGCGGCGTTGAGGACGAGGAGGCGCGGGCCGAGGATCGCGACGAGGGGACGACGCTCGTCTGGCCCGAGGGCAACGGCTGGCTCGTGAAGCAGCTCGCGGCGCCCGTCCGGCTCGAGACCGACCGCCTCGTCTACCGGATCGACCCCGCGGCGCCCGCGGCGCTCGCTTGGGACATGAAGCGCGAGAAGGCGATCCGCTACGAGGCGGAGCACGTCGTCTTCGCGGGGGCGCGCTTTCTCCTCAAGCACCTCCTCGAGAAGCCGCCCGCCGGCCTCGAGGAGTTCGAGTACGCGCCCTGGCTCTCGGTGAACCTGACGCTCTCCTCGGCGCCGACGGGCTTCGGCTCCGAGCTCGCATGGGACAACGTCCTCTACGACTCGCCGTCTCTCGGCTACGTCGTCGCGACGCGGGGACGTCCTCGGCGCGAGAAGCAGGTCGTGACGTGGTACCACGCGTTCACCGAGAAGGACGCCCGGGCCAGGCTCTACTCCATGACCTGGGAGCAAGCGCGGGACATGTGCCTCGCGGACCTCGAGCGCGCGCACCCGAAGATCGCGGACTCCGTCCTCCGCCTCGACGTGTGGCGCTGGGGCCACGCCATGATCCGGCCGCGGCCGGGGTTCATCTGGGGCGAGGCGCGGAGAGCGGCGCAGGAGCCGATCGAGAAGCTGCTCACCGCGAACTCGGACAAGAGCGGGGTCCCGATCTTCGAGGAGGCGTTCTTCCAGGGAGCGCTCGCGGGCGAGCGGCTCCTCGAGCGGCTCGGGAGGAAGTTCACGCCTCTATGTGGCTGAGGAGCGCGCGCTGGGACCTCGCGTTCTTCGTGCTCCCGGGGCTGGCCGCGGTCGCGCTCGTTCTCGCGCTTCGCGGCGCGGGCGTCATCGAGGGGCCGCGCGATCACCTCCCGCCCTGGGCGTGGCTCGCGACGGTCGTCGCGATCGACGTCGCGCACGTCTGGGCCACGCTCTACCGCGTCTACCTCGACGAGGAGGAGCGGCGGCGGCGCTCGCTCCTCTACACGTGGCTCCCCGCGGGCGTGTGGCTCGGAGGCGTCCTCGTCTACGCGGTCTCGGACGTCGCCTTCTGGCGCGTCCTCGCGTACGTCGCCGTCTTCCACTTCATCCGCCAGCAGGAGGGCTTCGTGCGGCTCTACCGCCGCAAGGCGGGCGAGAAGGACGGCCTCCGCTGGGACATGGCCGCGGTCTGGGTCATGACGCTCTACCCCGTGCTCCACTGGCACGCGCACCTCCCGCGCGAGTTCCACTGGTTCCGCAACCGCGACTTCGCGGCGCTCCCGCTCGCGCCCGCGATGGGAGTCCTGTCCGTCCTCTACTGGAGCTTCCTCGCCGTCTACGCCGTCCGCGCGGTCGTCAAGCGGGCGCCCTGGAACCCGGGGAAGTGGGGCGTGCTCCTCGCGACGTGGGCGTGCTGGTACGTGGGGATCGTGCCCTTCGACTCGGACCTCGCCTTCACGATCACGAACGTCGTCCTCCACGGAGTGCCCTACCTCGGGCTCGTCCTCCTCGTCGCATCGAGGAAGCAAGCGAGCCCGGCGCCGTACGCTCCGGGCACCGTCGCCGCGCGCCTCTTCGCGCGCGGAGCGCTCGGGCTCCTCGCCGCGGTCCTCCTCCTCCTCGCGATCGCGTGGCTCGAGGAGGCGGTCTGGGACCTCCTCGTCTGGCACGACCACCCGACGATCTTCGGCTCCTTCGCGCGCGCGGACCTCGGGCCGCTCCTCGCGCTCGTCGTCCCGCTCCTCACGGTCCCGCAGGCGACGCACTACCTCCTCGACGGCGTGATCTGGAAGCTCGACGGCTCGAACCCCGGGCTCCGCGAGCACCTCGGGCTCTGACAGCCCCGGCCGCGCGCGTCGTCCTTGGCGCCATGAGAGACAAGGCCCGTGACATCGCGCGGTCCCTGCTCCCCTGCAAGAACAGGGAGGCGGCGCGCCGCGACAAGGCGAAGGTGCACCGCACGGAGAGGCGCGGTGCCCGGGAGGAGCTCTCGTACTACGAGGGCCGCCTCGACCGCGAGGTCGAGCGCGAGCTCATCGAGGAGGAGTGCGTCCCCACGACGCGGCCGGGCATCGACTACCGCGTCGAGATCGCGTCGAACGTCATGGTCCGCCGCTGGGGCGACAAGCTGGGCCCGTTCCTCCGCTGGGCGCGCGCGAAGACGCGGACGCTCCGCGACCCGCGCCGGAAGCTCGCCCGCGTGAAGAAGCTCCTCGGCGCCTCGACGCTCATCACCGAGCACGCGCTCGGTCACTTCCTCGACCGCCGGGACCTCGATCCGCACTACTACTCGGCGTGGCGCTACACCCGCCGGATCACGCGTGCGTGGCCGGACCTCGCGTGCCTCACGCGCCTCCTCCACCGCGCGTTCGATGCGCACCACGGCGAGCTGAACGCCTTCCTCAAGGCGGCGCGCGAGCCGGTCGTCCAGACGCGCGCGGACATCGACAAGCTCGCGCGCGACGTCTGGAGCCTCGACCCGGGCGCGCACCTCGCGCGCGCTCTCTCGAGGTTCCTCGCACGGACGGCGACCGGCTGAGGGCGACCGGGCAGATTCCGCGCAGCTCGACACGCGACGCGGTCTTACAGATTTCTGACCCATCGTAAATGCCACGAGTTGCGGTTCGTCTCACGACCGTGTCAACGCGTCGCAATGCTGAGACCATCGCCGTGGGACTTTCCACTAAAGCCCGGAGACATCGAGGTTGGACCGGACTCGGAGGGCCCTTCGTCTCTCGGCAATGCCTTTGCGCTCTCTCCCACCGTTGGCGATCCGCGTTCCGCGGGGTCGCCGGAGAGGGCAAAGGCTCGATCATGAAGATTCAGCGTCAGGCGGCCGTGCTGCTCGCACTCGCTGCCGTAGGTCTCGGTCTCGGATGCGGTGGTGGCGGCGGCGGCAGTAACCGCTCCGCGAGCACGGTTGCTCCGATCACGACGGCCCCCGTCACGACCGGCACGGCTCCGGTCACCTCGGGTGTCGCGCCGGTCGTCACGACCTCGCCCCCGGTCGTCGTCCCGCCGGTGGTCGTCCAGAAGCTGCCGTCGCGCTACGTGTACTCGGCGAACAACAACGTCAACAGCGTCACGCCGTTCAAGATCGACGCGAAGACGGGCGTCCCGACCGCCGGTACGCCGGTGCCGTCGGCGGCGGGCACCTGGGCCATCGCCGCGCACCCGACGGGCAAGTTCCTCTACGTGCTCGGCACGAGCGACATCTCGAGCTTCGCGATCGACGACGCGACGGGCAACCTCGCGGCGATCGGTGGCCAGACGATCTCGATCACGGGCACCACCTGGTACATGACGTGTGACCCGACGGGCGCGTTCGTCTTCGTCACCGCGAGCGACACGCTCTACTCGCTCAAGGTCAACCCGACGACCGGCGCGCTCTCGAACGCGGGCTCGGTCACGGTCACGGGCGCCGGGCTCCGCGAGCCGGTGTGCGACCCCCAGGGCAAGTTCGTCTACGTCGCCGGCAGCACGGGCGCGAACGTGAGCTGCGTCCTCGTCGAGGCGGGCACGGGCAACCTCAAGGTCGCGAGCACGGCCATGGCCCCCACGAGCTCGCGGCCGATCGCCATGGACAAGGCCGGCAAGTTCGTGTTCGTCGGCTCGCTCGGCAAGTCGCTCCAGGCCTACACGCGGGACGCGGGCACCGGCGCCCTCACCGCGGCCGGCACGGCCATGCCGCTCTCGGGCCCCTGCTACGGCGTCACGGCCAGCGCGGACGGCAAGTTCGTCTACGCGGCGTGCGACGAGACCACGGGCGTCACGCCCTCGGGCGTCAACCAGTTCTCGGTCGACGCGACCGGCAAGCTCACGCCTCTCGCCCCGCCGCTCGCGGCCGGCGGCGACTGGCCCATGGGCATCGTGATCGACAACTCGGGCACGTTCGCCTTCGTCTCGGACTACTTCCGCGACACGATCACGGCCTTCAAGGTCGACCCGGCGACGGGCCTCATGACGGCCAACGGGACGCCGGTCCCGGTCGGCAACCCCTCGGCCTACCCGCACGGGGTCGCGATCGTCCGCTAGGACGCACGACGTAGCCGCACGACGTATCCGCCGCGCGCGCGTCGCCCGGGGGTCCTACTTGGGCCCCCGGGTGAACGTCATTTTCCGGGGCCACGAGTGGTTCTTGTTGATGTTGATGAGCACGACCTCGAGCGAGTGCTCACCCTCCGCGACGTGCGTCCCCGAGACGCGGATCTTCCCGGTCGCGGCGTCGAACTCGTGGGGGACGACCTTGCCGTCGAGCTTCACGAGCGTGTGCTCCTTGAAGACCTTGAACGGCTTCGCCCACTCCCCGCGCTCCTCGAGGCCGTCCTTCACCTGGAGGACGAGGTCGGCGTCGCTCGAGACGAGCTCGGCGCGCGGGATCCCGCCCGCCATGTAGCGCGCGACGCCTCGGAAGATGCCCCACGCCTCCTTGCGGTTGAACTCGAGGTCGCGGAGGCGCCGCTCCATGGCGAAGTTCGAGTAGTAGGTCATCTCGGAGAGGCAGCCCGGGACGTCGGGCGGGAGGTCGCGGAGGACGCCGAAGCCCGACTCGTACATGAGGCCGTCCGACATGAGGCCGCCCGCCTTCGGCGGGTCGGGGAGGCCGAGCGCGGCGACGACCTCCTCCTGGAGGGCGCGCGCGATGTCGATCGACGCGGGCTTCTCGTCGGGCGTGAGGTGGTACCAGGTCGTCGTGTTGACCGCCTCGAGGCTCGGCGACCAGTTGTGGTGGATCGAGACGAAGAAGTCGCAGCCCGAGCGGCCCGCGATCCGGTCGCGCTCCCTGAGCGAGATGTCCTGGTCGCCCTCGCGCGTGAGCGTGACGGTGGCGCCCGCCTTCACGAGGAGGTCGCGGGCGTAGCGCGCGACGCGGAGGTTCAGGTCCGCCTCGCTGAGGTACGTGAGCCCGCGCTTGAAGCCCTGCTTCTGGCGGTCGCCGCCGTGGCCGGGGTCGATGCAGATCTTCACGCCCCTCAACCACCGCGCCTCGGGGGGCATCCTCGGCCACTCCGTGTCCTTGAGAGCGGGGGCGACGAAGCTCGCGCCCTCCTTATCCCACCAG
>CAZYLP010000275.1:4239-9985 GCA_964648345.1 uncultured Planctomycetota bacterium | reverse complement strand
GCGCGATGGCGCGCGGAACCTGCGTCACCTCCTCGAGCTTTCTCGAGAGCCCGTCGAGCGTGCTCGCGTAGCCGGGCGTCCCGTCGCTCGACGCGACGGCGCGCGCGGGCTCGGAGCCGATCGCCGCGAGGAGGTCGAGCGAGGTCGGCCGCGACCGCCCGGGGAGGCTCGTGCCCGAGAGCGAGGAGAGGACGAGCTCCTCGAGCGCGCGCGCCGCGCCGATCAGGCGGAACCGCGGCGCGTCCGAGGAGGTGACCGTCGCGACGGCGCCCGACTGCTCGGTGCGCGCCTTCTCGCGGGCCTTGCGCTCGAGGACGACGAGCGACTCGTTCACGCCGAGGAGCTCGGGCCGGACGCGGTCGGCGATCGCGTTCTTGAGGACCCAGAGCACCTCGAAGACTCCGAGGTCGTCCTGCGGGCCGTGGATGAGGCTCACGGTCTCCTCGAGGTCCATGAAGCGGCCGAGGGCCTCGGGGACACGCGCGAGTCCGAGCGCGATGAGAGAGGCCGCGCGGAGCTCATCCGGGTGAGCGGCGTCGAGGTGGAGCGACGCCTCCGAGAGCCACGCCACGGAGCGGAAGTGGTCGGGCAGCGCGCGGAGCGCTCCGCGCGGCGTGAAGCGCGACCAGTCCACCTCGCGGCCCAGGACCGCGCTCGGTCCGCGGCCGCTCGCGGCGCGGAGGCGCGCGGTGTCGGCCGCGACCTCGGCGTCGAGCTTCGCGCCGCGCGCGACGGCGACGATCCTCCGCGCGAGCTTCGCGCCACGCGCCAGGCTCTCGCTCGATGCGCGCTCCTCGAAGCGCTCGAGCTCGACCGCGAGGTGGTCGAGCGTCGAGCGGAGCGCGGGGGCCAGGTTCTCCTTCTCGACCTCGAACGTCGCGCGCGCCACGGCGCCGCCCCAGATGAGGAGCGCGGCGTCCGCCGTGATGAGCGTGTCCGCGCCGCCGTAGAAGCCGTCGAGCGCGCGCTCGGCGCCGGGCACCTGGACGAGGCCGTCCTTCTCGAGCGCCGCGCGCTGCGCGGCCGTGAGGGCGTTCGCGGCGGCGGCGTTCGCGACGCCCTCGAGGTTCTTCGGGACCGGCGCGACCTTCGCGGCCAGCGCGAGCGGGTCCTTGTAGTCGAGCGACGGGAGGATCCTCTTCGGCCAGGCGACGCTGATCTCCTCGGTGGTCGCGATCCTGAGGACGAGCGAGAGCCCGACCGCCGCGGCGACGAGGGCCGCGAGGCCGACGAGGCCGCGGACGTCGTTTCGCCCCCACGTCCAGGGTCTGGAGGTGATCGGTGCGATGGTCCGCGCCCACGCGAGCTCGTCGAACTTCGGGCGGTGCGCTTGATTCGCGACGCGCGCGCCCGTCGCCTCGAGCTGCTCCTCGAGCGCGCGGCAAGCGGCGCACGAGGCGAGGTGCTCGCGGACCGGCGCGGCCTCCTCCGCGGAGAGCTCACCGTCCACGAGCGCCGAGACGAAGATCCGGGCCTCCTCGCAGGTCATGGCCGGCTCCGGGCGAGAAGCCGTCCGAGCTTCTCCTTGAGCGTCTCGCGGCCGTAGTAGATCCGGGACATGACGGTGCCCTTCGGGATCCCGAGGGCGCCGGCGATCTCCTCGTAGGAGAGCCCCTCCACGTCGCGGAGGAGGACCGCGGCGCGCTGCGCGGGCGGGAGCTCGTCGATCGCGCGGCGCACGATCGCGCGCTCCTCGTCGCGCTCGAGCTCGTTCGTCGCGCTCTCGCTCCGGTCGCGGAGCGCGTCCGCGTCGGGGAGCTCGCTCGCCCTGTCGCGCGTCCGCTGCTCGAGCCGGTTGAGCGCGCAGTTCGTCGCGATCTTCCGTGCCCAGGTCACGAAGCTCGCGCGGCCATCGAACGTCTGGAGGTGGCGGTGAGCCCGCAAGAGGGCCTCCTGGGTGGCGTCGAGCGCGTCGGCCTCGTGACCGAGGACGGCGTAGGCCGCGCGGAGGAGGGCGTCCCGGTGACGCTCCGCGAGCCGTGCGAACGCGGCGGTGTCGCCCTCGCGGGCGCGCCCGACCAGGCGCTCGTCCGACTCGTCCTCCTTCACGTGAGCCAAGACCGTCCGTCCCGAGGTGGCATTCGATCAAATCGGTGCGCTAGACTTCGCCTTCATGAAACGTCTTCTCGTCGTTGCACTTCTGCTCTGCGCCGTGGCTTACGCCGAGGACTCGATCTACCTCGAGAACACCGACAAGGTCGAGCTCGACAAGCCGCTCCTCCGTGTCACGAAGCCGGCCAAGGAGTGGACCTTCATGAATCTCCGCGTCCTCAAGGAGAAGGAGATGGTGAAGGCCGGCTCGGCGAAAGGGCGCGTCGAGGACGCCTTCCAGTACCTCAAGGCGCAGCTCCAGCTCTCCTCCGCGAACGCGAACTTCTACGTCTACGCCTGGCCCGATGAGCGGAAGGACCTCACGTCCGAGAAGGTCGGCGGCGAGCTCCTCGAGCAGACCCGCGGCTTCTTCAAGGACAAGGGCAAGGTCCTCGCGAACGGGAAGGCGACGCTCGGGAAGCTCGAGGCCTGGGGCATCGAGGTCGAGGGCAAGCTGGAAGGCGCCGCCGAGGGCGCGGACGAGACGCACGTCGCGAAGCTCACGGTCTACAGGCCGGCCGACAAGACGGTCTTCGTCCTCGCGTTCGAGCTCCCGAAGAAGAAGCTCGACGCGGTCAAGAAGGACAAGAAGAAGCTCTTCTCGCCGGACGTGGTCAAGCTCCAGTGAGCTCGCGGTGACCCGCCTCGAGGAGCCGGACGACCTCGAGCCCCAGGCGAAGGATGCGCTCGCGCGCGCGAAGCTCGAGCTCGGCGCGGCGCCCGGGCCGCTCCGGGCGCTCGCGGGCGCGCCGCACGCGGCCCAGGGCGTCTGGTCCGCGACCGCGGGCGTCCTCCTCGAGGGGCGCGTCCCGCGGACGACGAAGCTCCTCATCGCTCTCGCCGCGAGCTCGGCCTCGCCGGGCGCGGAGTCGCTCCGAGACACCTTCAAGGCCGCACTCGCCGGCGTGGACAAGGGGGTCGTCGAGGACCTCGAGAAGAAGGGCGAGTCGGGCCGCCTCCCCGAGCGGACGCAGAAGGTCCTCGTCTTCGGGCGCCGCTCCGCGCTCGCGCCGGCCCAGCTCACGGACGAGGACTTCGCGGCACTTCGCCGCGCAGGGGTCGGTGACTCCGAGATCGCCGAGGTGGTCGCGGTCGGTGCGCTCCTCGCTCTCTGGATCGCTCTCGCTCGAGCGACGCGCGCGTAGGTCCTCCGGAAAGCAACCGGGCCACGTTGATCGACGTGGCCCGGATCAGGGGGAACTTTCTGGAGGAGTTGTTGAAGGAGGTTGGAAGGAGGTCCGCGCGAGGATCGGGCGCATGCCTCGCCTTGCGGCGAGTCGAGCTCCTCATTTCGCAGCTCTCCTTCCGAGAGAGCAGTGAGCGCGTCTCCCCTGTCGAGGGTCGACGAGCCGGAGCTCGTTGATCAGGTTAAATGCCTGGTGGAATGTAAGCCCCCGGTTTGGGGCGCAGACCTGTGTCTATCAGCGTCGTGTAAGGAAGGTCCGTACGAGTAAGCGAGAGCTGTTTTACGTGCTCTACCATTGAGCTACCGGCCCACGTCGATGGACCAGCCGGGACTCGAACCCGGATCTCGGCGTTCAAAGCGCTTGTAAGCCCCCTCGGTGGGGTACGGACCTTGTTCTGGTCGGGGACGAGCCCCGGTGTGCGGACGACACGTGCGAATCGCGGGAGCGCGATAGCTTGCCCGCCATGGGCAAATCCCCCGAGTGGTGGAGGATCTAGGAATCGAACCTAGTGAGCCGTGAGGCTCGAGCATGTAAGCCCCTGCCGTGGGGCACGTGTCGTTCGCTTCATGGACGCGACGTCCCCGGGGCGCCTGTCATCGCGGTAGAGTTTTTCTCGTGACCTTCTTCCTCGCTGCGATCTACGACCGCTTCATGGCGAAGACCGAGCGCGCCGCGCTCGGCGAGTGGCGCCACGCGCTCCTCGCGCCGCTCGCGGGCGAGGTCCTCGAGGTGGGCGCGGGCACGGGAGCGAACCTGCCGCATTACCCGCCCGCGGTGACGCGGCTCGTCCTCGCCGAGCCCGACCGTCACATGCGGAGGCGCCTCGTGGCTCGCGCGCGTGAACGCGGGGCCGAGGTCGTGGACGCTCCGTGCGAGAAGCTGCCGTTCGCGGACGCGAGCTTCGACGCGGTCGTCTCGACGCTCGTCCTCTGCTCGGTCGCGAGCCTCGAGGACGCGCTCGCGGAGATGCGACGCGTCCTCCGGCCCGGCGGCAAGCTCGTCTTCATGGAGCACGTCGCGGCGTGGGACCGACCGGATCGCCTGAAGTGGCAGCGACGCCTCGAGCCCTTCTGGAAGCGCCTCGCGGGGAACTGCCACCTCACGCGCACGACCGCGGAGGCGATCGAGCGCGCGGGCTTCACGCTCGGAGAGGTGAAGCGAGAGAGCGTCCGCAAGGCGCTCCCGTGGGTGAGGCCCAGCGTGCGCGGAGTGGCGACGAGGAGCTGAGGGCTCAGCCCGGGTTCTTCTGCTTCTTGGAGGGGATCTCCATCGCCAGGACGACCGGCGGCCTCGGCGCGACGCGGGTGCCGCCGTTCAGCTTCTTCGCGTGGTCCTCCGTGAGGACCTCGAGTCCGTTCGGGAGCATGAACCCTATCTCCGTATCCCGGCGGTGAGCTTTGCACATCGCGCGCCCGACTCCGCACGACGGCGTCGCAAGAACTTGCGTGGCGACGTCGGCCGGCTTGCGACGCCGATCCGTCTCCTGAAGAGAAGAAGTATGCTCGCGTCCATGCGGATCGGCCGCTACGCCGTCGAGCAGGAAGTCGGACGCGGCGGCGCCGGTGTCGTCTACCGGGCACGCGGGCCCGACGGCGCGCTCGTCGCCGTCAAGGTGCTCGCGCCGGGCCGGTTAGAGTTGCACCGCGAGGAGCGCATCGGACGCGGGCTCGGCGCCGAGGCCGGCTTCGTGCCGGTCCTCGAGGTCGGCGTCCACGCCGGCTCGACCTTCATCGTTTTCCCGTTCCTCGAGGGCGGGACGCTCCGCGACCGCCTCCGCGGAGGGCCGCTGCCGGTCGAGAAGGTCGTCGCGCTCGGACGCACGATCGCGCGTGCGCTCGGAGAGGCACACTCCCGGGGCGTCGTGCACCGGGACGTGAAGCCGGAGAACGTCCTCTTCACGGCGGACGGGACGCCTCTCGTCGCCGACCTCGGGCTCGCGAAGCACTTCGACCGCGCCACGCCCGGCGGGAGCCTGAGCGTCTCGATGACCGTGGACGGCGTGCTCAAGGGCACCGTGGGCTACATGCCCTCCGAGCAGATGCGGGAGGCGAGCGCGGTGGGGCCGCCCGCCGACGTCTTCGCGCTCGGATGCGTGCTCTACGAGTGCCTGTGCGGCGAGCCGCCGTTCATCGCGCCGACCGTGATCGGTCTCATCCAGTCCGTCGAGGACGGCGTCTTCGAGCCGGTGCGCGCGCGCCGGCGCGATGTGCCGCGCGCGCTCGCGAGCTGCATCGAGAGGGCGATCGCGCGCGACGCGCGGGACCGCTTCGCGGACGCTCTCGCCTTCGACCGCGCGCTCTCCCAGGCCGCGGCCCCGAGGAAGGGCCGCGGCCCCGGGGTGGTCGTCGGGCTCGTCGCCCTCGTGGCCGCGAGCGGCGTCGCCGTGGTGCTCGCGCTCGCGGGGCGCAGCGCTCGGCCGGAGGTGCCCGGACCTTCCGTCGCGGTCGCGTCCTCCGCGACGGCTCCCC
>CAZYLP010000275.1:1991-4211 GCA_964648345.1 uncultured Planctomycetota bacterium | reverse complement strand
TCGACGACTTCGCCCGGGGCGAGCGCGCCTCGGCGATGGAGAGCGCGGAGCTCGCGCTCGAGCTCGACCCGAAGCTCGGCGCGGCTCAGGCCATCCGCGCGCTCATCACGATCGTCGCCGACGACGAGACGCAGCCCGGTGCGCTGGCTCTCGCGAGGGACGCCGTCGCGCGCGACCCGCGGAGCGTCCACGCGTGGTGCGCGCTCGCCCTGTGTCTGCCGGACGACGGCGACATCGCCTCGGCCGCGGCGAGGGCGATCGAGCTGGACGAGCGCTCCCCGTACGCTCTGATCGCGCTCGGCCGCGCGTGCATCGTGCGCGGAGACGTCGGGGCCTCGATCGCGGCGGCGGCGCGGGCGATCGAGGCCAGCCCGCGGTTCTCGCCCGCGTACCGCAGCCGCGGTCAGCTCCGGGCCCGGAGCGGTGATCCGGGCTGGCGCGGCGACCTCGAGAAGGCGCTCGAGCTCGCGCCCCGCGACGCGTACACGTGCCTCTACTGCGCGAGCAACTTCTTCGTGAAGGGGGAGCACGCGCGCGCGCTCGAGCTCCTCGATCGGGCGATCGAGCTCGACGCGCGACGGCCCAACGTCCACGCGCAGCGCGCGGCCATGCTGATCGAGCTCGGCCGCTACGGGGAGGCCGTCCCGAGCGCGTCGCGGGCGATCCGGATGGCCTCCGACCGCGCCTGGTTCTGGTCGCTGCGGGCTCTCGCCCGCGCCGCGCTCGGCGAGCACGAGGGCGCCGCCTCCGATGCGACGATGGTGCTGAGCCTGCCGCACGATGCGGCGGACGAGGCGATCGCGCGCCGGGCGCGTGGCCTGGCGCTCGCGAGCTGGGGCGACATGCGAGCCGCGTTCGACGACATGACGAAGGGTTCGCGCGTCGAGAACGGCGGGGCCCAGGTCGACGCGGCCCGCGCGTGGCTCGCCTCGCACCCGAGGGCGAAGGAGGCCTTGCCGGTGGACCGCGAGGAGGCCACGCGGATCTACAACCGGGCGCACGCCCTCATGACCGCGGAGCGCTTCGACGAGGCGGAGCCGCTCCTGACGCTCGTCGTGCACACGGCCCCGGTGTTCGCCGAGGGGTGGAGCGCGCGCGGCGCGTGCCGGGCCAACTTGAAGCGCGTCGCGGAGGGGATCGCCGACCTGACGCAGTCCCTCGACCTCGACCCCGAGGGGGCGATCGCGCTGGCGATCCGGTGCCGCCTCTACCTGAGGCAGGACGACACGTCGCGGGCGCTCGCGGACGCGGAGGCGTGCGTCCGCCGGCACCCCCGCCACGCGGACGCCTGGATCGTGCGGTCCGAGCTGCGGCGCCGGAGCGGGTCCGACATCCCCGGGGCGATCGCCGATGCGGCCACGGCGATCACGGTGGCCCCGTGGAGCACGGATGCTCACCTGAGGCTCGGGATGGCGCTCGAGGTCGCCCGGGATGAGGCCGGCGCGCGCGCCGCCTTCGAGCGCGTCGCCGCGTTCGAGGCCATCGCCCCCCGGATCGACGCGGCGACGCGCGAGATCGTCCGGCGGTGGCTCGAGCTCCACCCGCGCCGCTGACGGCTCGGCGCGCCCCGATCGGAGCGTCCTCTCAGGCGACGGCGGGCGACGGCGGCGCGACGAGGCGGACGGAGGCGAGCACGGGCGAGGAGGCCGCTCGGGGCGTCGCGGGCTTCGAGAGCCGCGCGATGACGGCGAGGAAGGCCCAGGGGCCCGCCACGAAGCCGCCGCCTATGACGAACAGGACTGCCGCGAAGAGGAGGCTCGGGCCGCTCCGCTCCTCGACGATGAGCGGATCGTCGACCACGTTCACGCCCTCCCAGCGCGCCTTCGAGATGATCTCGGATGGGCGGAGGAGGCTCCACCCGTCGAGCGCCATGCCCTCGAGGACCTGCTCGCCCTTCACGTGCCCGTCCTTCGCGAGGGTGCTCGAGACGAGGAGCATGTCCGCGGGCGCGCCCGGGGCCGCGCCCGCACGGTGGACCGGCGTGATCCGGTGGTGAGTCTTCGGACGCCGGCCCGTGGTGATCGTCACCGCCTCCGCGGGGTCGATCGAGCAGCGGGCGACGCGCACCCACGACTTGCTCGGCCGCTTCGTGTCGAGGATCGACGAGTCGAAGGCGAGCGGCTCCGCGTTCTCGCGCGCGCGGGCGACCTCCTTGACCCCGAACCAGATCAGGAAGACCCCGAGCAACGAGACGACGGTGGCAGCGGTCTGCAAGAACTT
>CAZYLP010000275.1:0-1981 GCA_964648345.1 uncultured Planctomycetota bacterium | reverse complement strand
ATCGTTTCCCTCCAAGATCCCTATCGCGCGCCGAGGAGGAGAACGAACGTCGTACCCGGTCCGTTTCGAGGCCAGGCAAGGAGTTACGGCGAGCCACCCCGTGCCACGGATGGCGTGCGCGAGAGCTTTCGAGACCGTCGCTACCGCGACGTGGCGACGGGGGCGGTCGCCGGGCGCGCGTACTGCTCGTACGCTTTGCCGAAGCGGTTCGCGAGGAACGCATCGAGCCCGACCTGCTCCTGCCGCACGAAGCCGCGGTCGGGGAGCGCGCCCTTGTGGTGGAGGTCCACGACGGCGCACATGCCGGCCGCCGTCGTGATCTGGATCGCGCTCCACGGCTCCTGGAAGACGTCGCCGTGGTACACCTTGCGCGCGTCGGTCACCTGCATGAGGTGCCCGTCCTTCCAGCCGACGACCGTCACGAAGATGAGGACCACGTCCTGGAGCGTGATCGGGACCGCGAACTCGAGGAGGTCCTTGAAGAGCGCGCGCCGGGCGTTCAGGCGGAGCTCGTTCACGAGGAACGCGATGAGGTCGCGGTGTCCGCGGTAGCGGACCGTCTTGTAGTCGAGCGTGCGGACCTTGCCCGCCAGCGTCTCCCAGAGCGTGCCGACGCCGCCCGAGGTGTTGAACGCCTCGTAGTCCACGCCGTCGAGCGAGAAGTGCTCGAGGCCCTCGAGGGCGAGGGTCTCGCGCCGCTCGCCCTCGTAGATGACCTCGCAGGGGTTGCAGTACTCGTTGATGAGGCCGTCCGTGGACCAGGTGAGGTTGTACTTGAGCTCGTTCACGGGGAACATCGGGAGCGCTCCGACGCGGAGGCGGACCTGGTCGAGCTTGTCGAAGCCCTTCGTGACGTGGTGGCCGGCGATGTTGATGAAGCCCGGCGCGAGGCCGCACTGGGGCATGAAGATCTGCCCCTTCTTCGCCTCGGCTGAGACGGCGCGGACCGCGCGCGTCGTCTCGACGTCCTCGGTCAGGTCGAAGTAGCTCGCGCCCGCGGCGAGCGCGGCGCGCGCGACGCGCGGGTTCGCGCTGAACGAGAGCGCGGAGATGACGCTCTTCGCACCCTTCGCGGCCGCGGCGAGCGCGGCGTCGTCCGAGACGTCGAGCTTCCTCCGCTCGACGCGCGCGACCCCCTGGAGCCGCGCGAGCGCGGCCTCGTCCACGTCGCCGACCACGACCTCGTAGTCGCCGCAGTTCGCGAGGAGCTTGGCGATCGCGCGTCCGATCTTGCCGGCGCCGAGGAGAAGGATGCGGTCCATGGAGCGGTGCCCTCCGGGAGAGGGAGGAGCATACCCGAGGGAGCGCTCCGACCTCAGCCCGGAGAGAACCGCTTCACGACGACGGCCTTCGTCGGGCTCGTGGCGCGGAGCACGGCGAGACCGGGAGGCGCCTCCACGTCGAAGGTGTACGTCTTCCCTCCGACGCGGGCGCGCGCCTTCCTGTCGGGCGCGACGTAGGCCATGAAGTCCTTCTTGAGAAACGCGGCCTCCTCCGCGGCCGTCTTCTCCAGAAGAGCGTTCACATCCACTCCCTTGCCCTTGCCCTTGCCCTTGCCCTCCGTCGCGGACGTTTCCGGCACTGCAGGGGCCGGCGGCAGCGCCGCGAGGACCTCCTCCGCCGACGCGAAGCGCTTCTCGCGCCGCGCGACCGCCCGCTTGTAGACCTCGTCCCACGAGCGGTCGCCGCCGAGCGACGACGGCAGCTCCGCGGCCCCGGGCAGCGAGCCCGTGACCATCTCGAACAGGACGACGCCCCACGCGTAGAGGTCCGCCCGCTCATCCGCGGGCTTCTTCTCCCGCACCTCGGGGGCGAGGTACGGGATCGAGCCCGCGACGCCCGCGTCGTCGTCCGCGAGCGACTGCTCGACCGCGACGGGGACCGCGAGGCCGAAGTCCGTGACGAACACGTGGCCGTCCGAACGGATGAGGACGTTCTCGGGCTTCACGTCCCGGTGGACGACTCCGAGCTCGTGCGCGCG
>CAZYLP010000274.1:0-9989 GCA_964648345.1 uncultured Planctomycetota bacterium | reverse complement strand
ACCTCTTCGGCGAGGAGAAGGCACTCCTCGAGGTCATCGAGGGGAACGCGCCGCTGCCGAGGATCGCCGAGGAGCCGCCCTACGAGGTCGGCCTCTTCGCGACCGAGCCGTCGCCGAACCCGGCACTCGTCAGCAACGCCGAGACGTTCGCGCACGCGGCGACGATCGTGAGGCACGGAGCCGAGTCGTTCCGCGAGCTCGGGACGCCCGACACGCCCGGGACGATCCTCGTCACGCTCTCGGGCGACATCGCGAAGCCCGGCGTCTATGAGGTCGAGGCCGGCGTCCCGCTCCGGACGCTCCTCGCCGAAGTCGGCGGAGGCCCGCTCCCCCAACATGCGTTCAAGGCCGTCCTCTCCGGCGTCTCGTCGGGCGTCATCGTGCCCGAGCAGTTCGACACGCACGCCGACTTCGGCTCGCTCGCGCTCATCGGCTCCGGGCTCGGGTCGGCCGGATTTGTCGTCTTCGACGAACGGAGGAGCATGCCGCGCGTCGCGCAGGCCGTCGCCCGGTTCCTCTACGTCGAGTCGTGCGGCCAGTGCCCCGCGTGCAAGTTCGGGCTCGGGCGTGCCTCGGGGGCGCTCGACCACCTGTTCGAGCCGGGGCACGCAAGCCCCGCGCTGCTCGACGACGCCCGTCAGGGGGTCCAGCACGCACCGGAGGCGAACCGGTGCTACTTGCCCGTCGAGGGCGCGATCGCGATCCCGAGCCTCATGCGGAAGTTCGCCGAGGAGTTCACGCAGCAGGCCGGAGGCAACGCTGTCGAGAGCGACGAGGTCCCGATCGCCAAGATCGTCGACTTCGAC
This sequence comes from uncultured Planctomycetota bacterium, assembly GCA_964648345.1. Classification (GTDB taxonomy): domain Bacteria; phylum Planctomycetota; class J058; order J058; family JACQDU01; genus CAZYLP01. Next base: position 9,183 of record CAZYLP010000274.1, on the reverse strand, counting down.
GAGCAGACGCGGACCTTCGTCTACGACGCGATGCAGCCGCTCAAGGAGCCCGACTGGAGCTACCGGGGCCACGCTCCGACGCGACCGCCCCTCCCGCCCGCCGCGGCCCATGCGAAACCGACGGCGCCGACTCACATCGTCGTGCGGGTGCCCGCGGACGTCGTCTCGCAGCTCTCGGCCGAGGCGAAGACAGCGGGGGTCAAGCTCGAGAAGAAGGTCGAAGAAGCGCTCCGCGCCTGGATCCGTGAGCACCCGAGCGACTGAATCCGGTCTCGGCCGGCTCCTTGTGGGAGACTCTCGTCGACATGATGAACAAGGAGCGCGTCGCGCGGGTCCAGGAGCGGCTGCGCCAGCACAAGATCGCCGCCTTCCTGATCCTCACGCACGACGACTACATCTACTTGCTCGGCGAGGACCGCTATCAGCCGCGCGCGATCATCCCGGCCCAGGGGAAGCCGATCATCGTCTGCTTCCAGGGAGAGGCCGAGGAGATCGCGGCCTCGCTCGGCGTCGACGACGTGCGCGTCTTCAACACCGTCGGCCAGCAGATCAAGGACGTGGTCGAGGTCATGCGGTCGCTCCTCGCCGCGGCGGGGATGAGCCCGCGCGAGGGCAAGCTCTCGATCGGCGTGCGCCTCGGCTTCTCGACGCCCGCGTTCCTCATCGACCTCTTCGAGAAGGCGAACCCGCGGGTCGAGACGACCGACATCGCCCCCGTCGTGGACGACCTCCGGGCCGTGAAGGATCCGGGTGAGGTCGAGATCATGAAGAAGGCCGCCGCCGTCGCGGCCAAGGGGATGGAGGCGGCCGCGACGGCGCTCTGCGCCGGCGTCACCGAGAACGACGTCGCTGCCGAGGCCGAGTACGCCATGCGGAAGGCGGGCGGGCTCGGGACGGCGACGCCCGTCTTCGTGAACTCGGGCGTCCGCTCACGCTGGCTCCACGGCACGGCGACCGAGAAAGTCATCGAGGCCGGCGATCTCGTCGTCGTCGATCTCGTCCCCCGCTTCCGCGGGTACTGCAGCAACCTCTGCCGCACCTTCGTCGTCGGCGAGCCGCGGGCGGATCAGCGTCGTCTCCTCGCGGCCTACGCCGCCGCGCAGGCGGCCGTCGTGCGTGTGCTGCGACCCGGGCTGCGGATGCGCGAGGTCGACGCCGCCGCGAAGGCCGTGTTCGACGAGGCAGGCTTCGGCGAGTTCTACGTCCCGGGGATCAGCCACGGCATCGGGCTCGAGTTCGAGGAGTGGCCCATGCCGACGATCCACCCGACGCACCAGAACGCCGAGCTCCGCGCTGGCATGACGATCACGGTCGGGCACTCGATCCTCTCGGCGCCCGGCATCGGCGGTGCTCGCTTCGAGGACACGTTCCTCCTGGGCGAGGCCGGGGCCGAGCCGCTCACGCCCTTCCCGCCCCGCGTTCCCTGATCCTCAAGTTGCGGCGCTGTGGAGGCGCTGTGGAGCCGCTCCGCCTCGGCCTCGGGTGCGCGGGATCGCGAGCGTCCGGGCCTGACCTACACCCAGCGCCTTACGCGAGCCTTGTAGGTCCGGTACTCGTCGCCGAACTTCCGTTCGAGGTACCGCTCCTCGCGGAGGACGACGCCTTGCCGGAGCACGAGGAAGACGACGCCGAGGAGCGCGAGCGTCACGACCGCGTTCAGCGAGATCGCGATGCCCACGTAGATGAGCGTGAGCGCGACGTAGAGCGGATTCCGCGAGAAGGCGAAGGGCCCCGAGGTGACGAGCGCGCGGGGCGCCATGCGCGGCGAGGGCGACGTGCGCGCTCGCCGCATCGTCCGGACGCCCCAGAGTCCGATCGTTCCGCCGAGGAGGCCGAAGACCGCGCCGATCGGCACGCGGACCGGGACGGCGACGGAGATCGACACGATCGAGAGCCTCCAGTCGATGAGGAGCCCGACGAGCAGAGGGATCGTGAAGATCAGCGGCGGCGGAGCGAGGACCCCGGGGTGGTCCTGGTTCTCGACCTCGGCCGCGACCTTCTCCTCGGAGGCTTCCATGAGCGTGCTTCTATTCTCGCTCCTCGGAGTCGCGCGAAGGCGTCTTGGGCGAAGGGCACGCCTGCATGCGGCGCACGAGGCGCTCGCGCCGCGCGGGGAGGAGACGGTCGGCGAGCACGTACAGCCCCTGCGCCTCGCGGTAGGTGTGCTCCATGAGGAAGGCGCCGAGCCTCCGGGCCGTGTCGACGAAGCCTCTCGCGCCCGCGCGGAGCGCCGAGCTTGCGGCCTCGAGCAGGTAGTCGAGCTCGTCGTGCTCGCGGAGCGTGTTCGAGAACGGGCCGCCCGAGCCGGCCGCACGGAGCTTCGGGAGCACGAACTCCTCCTCCATGGCCATGTGCCGCCTCAGCCCGTGAGCGAACTGCGCGAAGTGGTCGCGGGCTCCGGGGCTCGCGCGATCCGCCTCGCGCTCGGCGCTCTCGAGGAGTCTTCGGAGCCGCCGGTTGTCGGCGCCGAGGAAGTCGCTCACCGTCCGCGGGCCGGGGCTCTCGCGGCGCACGACCTCGGCGCGGAAGATCCCCGAGCTCTCCTCGAGGACGTTCCACTCGAATTGCCACGTGCGGTCGCGCTGAATCGTCTCGAGGAGATCCCTCGGCTCTCGCTCCGCAACGACGACGAACGCGCTCCCTGGCGGCTGCTCGTCCAGGGTTTCCAAGACCATCCCCTGCTGCTCGACGGCGCTCAGGCCTCGCAGGTCGAGCTCGTTCTCGTCGTCGTTCGTCCTCATGTCGTCCTCCGCACGGAGGAGTGCACCGATCGTGCCGAGGCCTTTCGCTGGGTGGCCCCCGGACCTCACGAATCCGTGATCCGTTCTGGAGCGGATCGGGAACGAGGGGCCGCGACACCGATCGCGTCGAGCGTCGCCGGATCGAGGACGCGCTGGGCCGTCTCGAAGACCTCGCGCTCCTCGAAGCGGACGTGCGCCTCGAGGAGCTCTCCGAAGGCGCGGAGACGCGCCCGCACGTCGCGGCCGTCCGAGAGGAGCGCGCGGAGGGCCTCGTGCTCCCGCGCGGTCCGGTCCGCGGTGTCGATCTCGCCGGCCCGGCGCAGCGCGGGGATGAGGAGCCGCTCCTCGATCTCGAAGTGCGGGGCGAGCTCGCGCGGAAACGCGCAAACGATGTCTCGCCATGTCGCCTCGGCGTCCGCATCGCGCGAGGCGACGGCACGCTGGGCGCGCATGACGAGGACGAGCGCGTGGTGGTGGTCCGAGGAGAGGCCGGCGAGCCGCGGGTCGCGCCTGATGCCCGCCATGGTGCTCAGGTCTCCTCGACGAGCCGGGCCGTCTCGAGCCACCTGATGAAGGCGGCGCGGCTCGAGTCGACGCTCGCCATGGGGCCGAAGAAGCGCACGGTCCACGCCCCGCCGGGAGCGTGGAGGTAACCCATGATGAGCTTGCGTCCGTGCTCCGGCAACGGGCCCGGCGCGTGCGTGCCGTGCAGCTCGTAGACATCGACTGGGATCCCGTTCGCGTCGATCCTCCGCGGCGCCGAGACGACGAGCGGCTCGCCCTCGGCGGTGGTCCAGTTGGCGAAGAGCTTCTCGCGGAAGCCGTCGAGGCTCATCGGGTAGTAGAGCGCGTTCACTCGCGCTCCGCCCGGGAGGTCGTAGTCGCAGATGAAAGGCTTGAGTTCGGGAGGCCGTGATCGCCAGGTCACCGGCGCGCGCCCGAACGCGAGCGTCGCGTCGTGCTTCCGCGGGTCCGAGCCCGAGCAACTCCCGTCGCAGGGCGCCTTCGTGTCGGACACGGACGTCACACGACACCCAGGCGACGGCCCTGGACGGGACTCGGCTGCCCGTGCGAGCAGCACCCGCAGGAACCCTCGCACGACTGGGCCTGGAGGGCGCGGACGAGCTCGTCACGCTCACGCTCGCCCCGGAGGTGTTCGTCCGTCATCGGGTAGAGGACGTTCTCCTCCTTCTGGTTGTGCGGTCCGAGGACGGAGACGAGCTCGGCGGCGGCACTCAGGAAGCCCTTGCCGTCCTTCGCGGCGAGCGCGGCCTTCCCCTCCTCGAGGACGCGCCCGATCATCCGGTGCTCGGTGCGCATGACGACCGTCGGGCCGCCCTGCACTCCGGTCACTTCCTCGAACGCGGGGAAGAGGATGTTCTCCTCCATCTGGATGTGGTGGATCAGGCCGGCCGAGAACTCGTCGAAGGCGACCTGGGCGCCCACGAGGTCACCGGCGGCCACGCGACCCTTCGCGTCCTCGAGGATCGCGTCGAGGCGGTCGTGATCGCGGCCGAGGAACTCGCTCACGTCCCTCGAGCCCGCGGCAGCCCTCCGCTCGAGCTCGATGCGGAAGACCTCGGGCCCCAGCTCGATCACGTTCCACTCGTACAGCCCGGGCCGCTTCCCCTGGAACTCGGAGAGCAAACCGCGCGGCTCGTGGTCGCTCACGAGCACGAAGGCCTCGCCGGGCTTGAGCCCGTCGAAGAATCGGAAGACCCGCGAGTGCTTCTCGCCGTGGGGAAGGGGGCGGACGTCAAGAGAGCCGATGCGCGTCGCCATGTGTGTTCACCTCGTAATTCGGTGCGAGCATGCGGAGTGCCGGACGCAGACCGCCGGCCGCTGCCGCCGACGCTGCCCCACGAGCTGGCCGCGCCCCACTTTGGAACATGTCAGGAACACAAGGGCATGTCCCGAACCACTCGACGGCGGCAAGTCCAAGAACATGAGGCGCTCGTGGAAGGAGGGGGACTACTACCTCGGCGAGTGGCACTACCACCCCGGCGGGGCTCCCGTGCCGAGCTCATGCGACGCCGATCAACTTCGGGCGATCGCACTTGAGGATCGATACAAGTGCCCCGAGCCCATCCTCGTGATCGCGTGCTTGAAGGCCAACGTCATGACCCTTCGTGCCTACGTCTTTCCGCGCAAGGCGGAGCCGGTCGCGATGACCATAGGCGAGGGCCCGCTCTCGCGAGGACAGGGCGATGAGGGCATACGGGGCAGGTGACCGTCGGTATCTACTCCGCCTTGAGCCCTCGAGGCAAGTCACGACCTCATCGTCGGTCGCGTTCGCCTTGGCGCGAGCGAACGCGAGGCCTTGCGTGGCGGTGCTGCGGGTCACCTTGGATTGCCGCGCGCGAGCACGCTCAGCAAAGCCCTGAGGTTCGCACGAGCCGCATCGTCGTTCCCCGCGCCCTCCGCCTGACCGGTTCCCATGCCGAAGACTCCTCCGGCCAGGGCGATCGCGTCGCGGCTCCGCCCACTCCTCGTCCGGCGCGCGAGCCTCCTGCCCTCGTCTCCGGCGCGCTTCTTGGGTTCGCGCCGGAGAATCCGCGCCGCTTCCTCGGGCTCGAGCGAGAGCTCGTCGCATACCTGGGCGAGCGTCTCGAGCCTCGCCTGGTAGTCGAACGAGGAGCCGAGCGCCTCCACGCCGGTCGTGACGGCGGGCGCCGTCGCCGCCTCGCCGGTCTCGGGCGCTCGAGCGGCGGCGCTCCACCCCTCGTAGACCCCAAGCCAGTCCGGCCGGATCCACTCGAGCGGCTCGATCACCGTCAAGTAGGCGCCGAGCATCGTGTGGACGGCCGCCGCGGGCTCCTCGAGCCCCTCGATCGCCGTCGCGGCCGTCGCGAGCATCCCGAGCGACGAGAGGTTCACCTTCGCGAGCAACTCGCGGTCGCGGAGCACCTCGAGGAGCTTGACCTTCACGGCCTCGCCGGCATCCCATCCCGTCCGCCGCGGCTTCGGGATCGGGGCGGGGTCGAGTGCCGAGATTCGCTCGAGGAAGGCGTCGCCCTTGTCGATGATCTCGACCGGGATGGCGAGGCCGTCGACGTGGGAGATGACGGTGCGCCGGAGCATCGGGCCGTCGTAGCCGAGGCGCTCCTGCCACGTCGAACCGGGCTTGGGGTTCCCGGTCAAGATCGGGACCGCGGGGATGGCGAACGTGCCGTTCGGCCCGCGAAGCTCGGGCTTCCCGAACAGGAAGACCTCGGACTGCTTCTTGAGCTCGATCGGCCAGCGGAGGATGTCGTCGAAGCCGACGATCGGGAGACTGGCCGCGTCCAGGACGGAGCGCGTCTCGCCCTTCGAGTTCTTCTTCGGCAGCAGCGCCCGGCCCGACTCGTGGGCCAGGTAGAAGACGCACGCTTCGGGGTCGAGCCCGAGGACCCGGGCAACGGCCTCGGCCAACCAGCTCTTCCAGCGGAGTTCCTTCCCCACGATGAAGAAAGAGACGTGGTGCTTCGGGAGAAGCCGGTGCTGCCGCGCGATCACGGCGAGATACACGAGGAAGATCAACGCGCGGAAGTACGCGACCGGCACGTGCCGGAGATGCGGGAGGTACTTCTCGAACGCTAGGGGGCCGGCGCCCTCGCCGGAGGGCGCCGCGGGCACGCTCAGGGCCGTCCAGGCCTCGAGACCCGCGGGGGTGATCGCGTAATTCGAGCCGCTCTTCTCGATCCAGCCCTTCTTCACGTAGCGCTCGAGGATGTCGTAGGCCGCGTTCTTCGGCACCCGCGCGAAGAGGGGCCGCAGGGGGACGGGGCCGCCGGCCGCGGCGAAGTAGGCGAACAGCTCGCGCTCTCTCGGAGTCATGACACCCTCCCGTTCGTGGAGCCCGCGCCGGAAACGCGTCCGTTCGGAGATCTCGGCGCGAGGGCCGCCCACGGGACGCTCTCGAGCGCCTTGCCCAGGTTCGCGAAGAGGCTGCGCGGGATCCGGGCGACGCGCTTCCTCTCCGCGCCGCGGCCGAAGAACGAGACCGTCTTCTTCCCCTTCTTCAGGCGGCAGTCCGGCTGCTGCTTCGCGAAGATCCTGTGGCCGATGTCGATGGGCAGCTCCGCGTAGTCGCCCGTGGCGTTCGAGAAGACGAGCCTCCCGCTCGCCGCGAAGGCGAACCGCCAGTTCTTCTCGGCCGCCGCGACGATCTCGGCCTTCTCCTTCATCGCTCTAACTCGACGCGCATCTCCTCGATCTGCTTCTGGAGGACGCAGACCAGGATCAGGGTCTGGACCGCCGAGACGCTCGACGGATCCACGAAGACCTTGTTCGTCCCGAAGACCGCCGTGAGGGCGCTGCCCCCGGGGATGTTGTGGAACGCCTCGCGGATCTCCGGGACCCTCGCGAGGATCTCCGCCACCTTGGCGTCCGACTCCGCCGAGGAGTCCTCGGCCCTGAGGATCGGGACGAAGGTGTTCGTCCCGTTGTGCGCGATCATGACGAGATCCTCCTGGCCTCTCCCTCGAGGCCCATGGACTCCCGGACCGCGCGGCAGACGATCGCCACGCGCTCGGGGTCCCGAACGAAGCCGAGGAATGCCTCCGGCCACGTGGCCGCGAGGCGAGCGAGCAGCTCGACGAAGCCCGCCGGCGTTGCTCCCAGGAGGGCATCCAGATGAAGGACGATGCCCGCCGATCCTTGGGTGAGCGCGAGGGAGCTCGAGTTCGCCGGAGAGCTTGAGCCGTCAGGGTTTGCGAGGCCGTTTCGGGCCTCCGAGGTCAAGTCGTAGGTCCGCTCACGGCGGGGCGAACGCCTCGTTCGTGGACACGGCGAAGAACCCGCTGCTCGTGGCGCCGCCCGGGACGACCGCGACCGATCCCACGGTCGCGGCGCCCATCCCGTGCCGGGGCGTGAGCATGTTCGCGAACGAGGTCCACGCGTCCGTCGCCGGGTCGTAGGACTCGGCCTGGGGGAAGACCCCGCTCGCCGCGCCCGGGTTTCCTTCACCGCCGAACACGAGGAGGCGCCCGTTCACCACGGTCGCCGCGACGCCGCCGCGCGCCGTCGGCATGGGTGCGCGCGCCGACCACGAAGCGGTCGCCGGGTCGAACGCGTCGAGGCGCGCCGTGTTCGGCCCGTTGCGGCCTCCGACCGCGAAGAACGAGCCGCCGATCGCTCCGGCGCCGAGATGGTCGCGCGCCGCGGGGAGCGCCGGGAGCGCCGTCCACGCGTCCGCCGCGGGGTCGTAGACCGAGAAGTCCGTCACCGAGCCTCCTCCGCGGAAGCCGCCCGCGACGAAGATCCGTCCGCCGAGCTCGGCGGTGCCGGAGGCGCCGCGCTGGGTCCCCGCGGGCATGGACGCGCGCGGGGTCCACGCGTTCGCGACGGGGTCGTAACCGAACGCGCGTCCATCGGCGAGGAACGAGCCGCCGGCGAGAAAGCCCAGGACGTAGAGACGGCCTCCCTGCGCGGCGACGTTCGCGTGGTGGAGCGGGACCGGCACGGGGGCCGCCGAGCGCCACGTGTTCGCGGCCGGGTCGTAGACCTCGACCGAGGCCACGACGGCCCCCGTCGCATCGAAGCCACCGACGACGTAGACCTCGGACCCGAGCGCCGCGACGCCCGTCTCTTGCCTCGGTCCGCCGGGGAGGGGCGCGCGCGCCTGCCAGGTGCCGCCGGTCGGGGTGACGCTCGACGCGATGGGCGCCGGGCCGGCGCCGCGTCGGCCTCCCCCGCCGCCGCAACCGGACAGGAAGAGCAGCCCGAGGACGAGCGCCGCGGTGCGCACCATGGTGTGAGTTTAGCCCGGGACCCGTTGCCGGGCGGCCCCGCTTCGGCCATCGTCGGACCTTCGGAGGGCGACCGTGCCGGGCACGCGATCGATCGGACTCGGCGCGCTCGCGGTCGTCCTCGTGGGCTGCTCATCGACGGAGACGAGGGAGCACGTGCCGAGGCAGAAATCGCCGGACACTCCGCCGCGCATCTACGTCGACGCCGCGGCGGTCGAGCCCGAGGAGGGTCTCCGCCGCTGGATCGAGGAGCGCACGAAGAAGTACCCGAAGGCGCTCCTCAAGTTGCCCTTCACGTTCGCGAAGGGCTCGAACAACAAGGCTGCGCTGGGCCTCCGCGAACCGGCGGATGCCAGCTCGACGTACCGCCTCGACGACTCCGCGCTCGGGATCTCCCTCGCGGAGCGGCTGCGGCAACGGTTCGGCGCCGAGGGCGAGGGGGAGCGCCGGTCGCTCTGGCTCGCCGTGCGGTTCGGCTCGGTCGTGCCCATGCCCGCGCTCGACGACGCCTCCCCCGTCGCGTCCATCTTCGAGGTCCACGAGCGGATCGCCGCGGACGCGAAGGGCACCGATCTCCGGGCCCAGGCGGAGCGCGGCCCCGAGTGCCTCTCGGTGCGCGTCCTCCGCCGTCTCCACTGCGCGCGCGGCTCCAAGCGCTGCAAGAAGTGCGAGGAGGTCGAGGCGGAGCCCGCGAGCCCCGCCCTCCTCGATCT